>JANQJV010000043.1 GCA_028281465.1 Azospirillaceae bacterium
TTCACATACTGCCGTTGGCGACGGATATGGACCGGCTGGAGGCAACACCGGTACGGCCAGGTCGCGCCGATACGGCTCCGTGGGACCCGGATGCGCAACGATTGCTGGAGCAGTATGTCGAGACGCAGCCGTTTCTGGTGCGTATTTCCGCTGCCAAGCGGGTCCGTGACCAGGTGGAACGGGATGCCGTTGGTGCCGGTGATGACCGGGTAACGGCCGACCGGGTGGCGTCGACCCTGGCGGCGTTGAAGATCGGCCAGGCGGTGTGAGGGCCGCTGGCCACGAGATTTCTCCGTGGGCGGGGGGGCACAGCGAGAGCCGTGCATCCGCCCGGGAGTAGCGAGCATCCGGCCGGCCATGCCGGACGGAGCGAGTGGCAAGGCAGACGGCCTTCGCCATCCCCGTGCCGCCCGGGAGGGGCGCGGCAACAGCCTGAGAACCCATCATAGGAGGGTGTACGTATGGCTAATGGTGAAACGCGGGAATCCCTTAGCGGATTGACCGACGGCGAGGCGAAAGAGTTTCACGGCATTTTCATGTCGAGCTTCATCGCCTTCGTAATCATCGCTGTTGTTGCTCACGTTCTGGTTTGGATGTGGCGTCCGTGGATCCCTGGTCCGGAAGGCTATGCCTCCGTTACCGACAGCGTGCAACACGCGCTCACGACCGTCGCGCCGTTCATCTCGTAACTGGAGGATCAGGGTATGTGGAAGATTTGGCTGCTCTTCGATCCGCGGAGAATGCTGACGGCACTCTTCTCGTTTCTGTTCGTTCTGGCCTTGCTGATTCACTTTATTCTGCTCAGCACCGACCGCTACAACTGGCTGGAAGGCCCGCCATTGGCGACCGGTGGCGCCGTGCAAGAAATGCCGACGAACTGACGGACGCTACAGCATCGTTCCTAGCTGGCAGGGGACGGGACTTCGACGGGCCGTCAAAGGCCCGTCCGCTGCTGGACAACGTGCGAGGAGGCAGGCTGGCTGTTCCGTGCCTCCCGATCGGAGTATCCAGCGATGGCCATGCTCAACTTTGAGAGGAAATATCGCGTTCGCGGGGGGACGCTGATCGGGGGAGATCTGTTCGATTTCTGGGTGGGGCCGTTTTACGTCGGCTTCTTCGGAGTCACGACGATCTTCTTCACAGTCCTCGGGACTGCCCTCATCCTCTGGGGTGCGGCCCTCGGGCCGACCTGGAATATCTGGAAGATCAACATTGCGCCGCCGGACCTGGAATACGGTTTGGCCCTGGCGCCTCTGAAAGAAGGCGGGCTCTGGCAGCTCATCACCATTTGTGCCATCGGGGCGTTCTGCTCCTGGGCGCTGCGGCAGGTCGAGATCTGCCGAAAACTCGGCATCGGCTATCATGTGCCCATCGCTTTCGGTGTTGCGATCTTCGCGTACGTCACCTTGGTCGTCATCCGCCCGGTGCTGATGGGCGCCTGGGGCCACGGGTTCCCGTACGGCATCTTCAGTCACCTCGACTGGGTCTCGAACGTGGGCTACCAGTACCTGCACTTCCACTACAACCCAGCGCATATGGTGGCCATTACCTTCTTCTTCACGACGGCGTTGGCGCTGTCCATGCATGGTGGTCTGATCCTGTCGTCGACCAACCCACACAAGAAGGGTGACCCGGTCCGCATGGGTGAGCACGAGAACTCCTTTTTCCGGGATTCGGTCGGCTACTCCATCGGCGTGCTCGGCATCCATCGACTGGGCCTGTTCCTGGCCGCGAGTGCTGCTTTCTGGAGTGCCATCTGCATCCTCATCAGCGGCCCGTTCTGGACCCGCGGTTGGCCGGAATGGTGGAACTGGTGGCTCGAATTGCCGATTTGGGCCTAAGGCGGGAGAACGACGATGGCCGAATATCAAAACATCATTACACCGGTCGTTGTGCGCGGCCCAGGGCATGAGGGCGTCGCGCTGCCCTACGGTGAGTGGTCGCGGGAGGGGAAGTCGATTTATGCCTACTGGTTGGGCAAGATCGGCGATGCCCAGATCGGTCCGATCTATCTGGGAGCAACAGGAATTGCTTCTCTTATCTGCGGCTTCATCGCCATTGAGATCATCGGTCTCAACATGTGGGCCTCGGTCAATTGGGACCCTGTGGAGTTTATCCGCCAGCTTCCCTGGTTGGCGCTCGAGCCGCCGCGGCCGGAGTATGGCCTCAGCATCCCGCCGTTGAACGAAGGCGGTTGGTGGTTGCTGGCCGGGTTCTTCCTCACCGCGTCTATCCTGCTGTGGTGGGTGCGCATCTATGCCCGTGCCCGCGCGCTCGGTATGGGCACCCATGTGGCGTGGGCGTTCGCGGCTGCCATCTGGCTCTATCTGGTTCTGGGGTTCATCCGTCCGCTGGCCATGGGGAGCTGGAGCGAGGCGGTGCCGTTCGGCATCTTTCCGCACCTGGATTGGACCGCGGCGTTCTCGATCCGCTACGGAAACCTGTTCTACAATCCGTTCCACGCGCTTTCGATCGTGTTCCTGTATGGCTCCGCCCTGCTGTTCGCGGCCCATGGCGGCACCATCTTGTCGGTCAGCAAGTTGGGGGGCGAACGGGAGGTCGAGCAGGCCATCGACCGCGGCACGGCCGGCGAACGCTCGGCGCTGTTCTGGCGCTGGACGATGGGCTTCAACGCCAACATGGAATCCATCCACCGGTGGGCTTGGTGGTTTGCGGTCCTGTGTCCATTGACGGGTGGTATCGGCATCCTGCTCACCGGCACGGTCGTGGACAATTGGTACCTCTGGGCCATCAAGCATGATTTCGCGCCGGAGTACCCGCTGGTCGTGCCGGTCGTGCCGGATCCGGCCATGCTCGAGGGGGCAGCGCAATGAAGATCATCATTCCCTCCATCATAGGTGCGGGCGCTATCCTCACCGTGGCCATGATGACCACGGTCGGCTGGGACCGACCGCCCATCGATGCCGTGCAGCGTGGATATCGTGGCTTAGGTATCGAGCACGTCTACAACCCTCGGGTGGTGGATGTGGCCCTGCAGGCGAATGTTCCCCCAGCACCGCCGTATGAGATCGATCCCGAGTTCGAGCTCGATGAGAAGGCGAGCGAGTTCTACGAAAACGTGGAGGTTCTGGGCGATATCACGACTGATCGGTTCAACCGTCTGATGCTGGCAGTGACGGAGTGGGTCGTACCGGGCGGCGTGAGCGGCGAGCAGAACTGCAACTATTGCCACAACCCGGACGATCTGGCTGACGATTCCAAATACACGTACCAGGTGTCGCGGCGCATGTTTCAGATGACCCGGCACATCAACGCCAATTGGGAAACCCACGTGGCGGAGACCGGGGTCACCTGCTACACCTGCCACCGGGGCAATGCGGTGCCCGAGAACATCTACTTCGACGGCGATGGCGCCAGCCCGTCACGCGGCCTGATGAACTACACCGCTGGCCAGAACATCGCCGGCGAACAGGTGGGATTGACGTCTCTGCCGACCAATCCGATGGCGGCGTTCATGGGGCAGGAGGAAGAGATCCGGGTGATCCCGCTGACCGCCCTGCCAGAAGGCCCGGGCGCCAGCATCCAGCGCACCGAGTGGACCTATGGCCTGATGATGCACTTTTCCCAGTCCTTGGGCGTGAATTGCACCTACTGCCACAACACCCGCTCGTTCTATGCTTGGGACCAGAGCCCACCGCAGCGGACGTCGGCTTGGCACGGTATCCGCTTGGTCCAAGAGATCAATTCCGAGTACCTGGAACCACTGCAACCGTTGTATCCGTCCAATCGCTTGGGGCCGGCCGGCGGCGCACCGAAGGCGAATTGTGGCACATGTCACAACGGCGCCTACAAGCCGCTCTTTGGTGCCAACATGGCGCAGGACTGGCCGTCACTCGACTCGACTCCGGCGGTTGTCCAAGCTCCTGAGATGCCGGCCGAGAGCGAGGCGCCGGTCGCCAACTGACATCCGTTCGGGCGCGGGTACCACGACCCGCGTGCCGCCGCGGACTCCTGAAAGGCCTGGAACCTCCGGTTCCGGGCTTTTCCGTTGTTGGCTGGCGGTTCGGTCGGACCTTTGGGTGCGGAGAGTCTGCGGGTGATGGATGATGGATGATGGACAATCGGTAATGCGATGCAGGTTGGGCGCTTCCATGCCGACGATGGGCCGTCGACATTCTTCGGTCATGGCGTGGCCGTGCTGTCGATTCATCGCTGCTCAGGCGGGCTCATGTGTGCGCCAACGAGGACGGAAGGGCCTGGGATGGGCTGGAGCGGATCATCGCGGTCGCGGCGTACGACCGTAGGCTGTATGCCGGGCTTGCGCCGCGCACCGCTCTGAATCAGGAAGAGGTGCGGACGGTGACGCCCAGGTTCTTGGCGTGGGTGAAGTCGGACAAAGCGCGCTGTCCCAGCGGATGGGCCTGAGGAAAGATCAGGGGTCTCGCCCCGGTCCAAGAGACGGCACGCCACGCACTGACGCGCCGGTCCAGCGTCCGGCGCAGACTGTCCGGCACCTGCTCGGAGTCGTGGCGATCTTGGGGTTTCTCCAAAAAAAATGGTCACAGCCATCAGCGTCGGGTACGCCTGCCGCATGGGGATGATGGTCGGTTCCCAAAGCGCTAGCACGCAGTGCTGCCCGTCGTGAGACGCGCGGGGTGCTGGCGCCGCGAGGCCGTGTTGGGCAGAAGCCGTAGGCGAACCGTAGCACCGAACGAAAGTGAACTCCTGAGCAGGCTGGTCCGGCCGGGTGAGCGCGTCGACGAATGTGACGGCCGAATTCCAACCGAGGCTGGGACGGTAGGGGGAGCGGCGGCGGGACATCCAATGGTCCTGACCCAGGGAAATCTGGACGGATCTGTGACGAACGGTAGGCTGGAAGGAAGCGACGACGACCGGCCGACGTCCGCCCAGAAGTCAGATCTCTTCATAGTCGTGGGGAAGCCGATGAAAGTCGGCAGAGCGAAGGGAGAGGTGGGTGGAGAAGGACGGTTCCTCGTCAATTGGGTTTCGTGTTCGCCGACAGCCTGGAAGGGGGCGGGAACGATAGGGGCCTGGACGCATCCGAGCAACGGGTGTACCTGCTGCACAAAGCGAGAACCAAGAGCACCAAGAACCGTCGCCGGGGGCGGCCGACACCAGTCGGTCGCTGGAGGACGTGGCTCGCAATCAGGGCGCCCCAGGTGTGGATGGACAGTCGGTCGAGCAAGCCGAGGCCATGGTGCCGAAGCTGCTGGCCGATCCGCCTCTAACAAGAAACGAACGGTGCCGTTGGGCACAAACGGGTCCATCCGAGGTGGCCTTTGTGGGAGCGCCGACGCCTCGTCGGCCTCGTGTGCACGCCGGTGCGGGTGGCGCCGTCGGATGGCCACAGCGCCGCGGACGGCGGACGGTGTCCGGTTTTCCCGCCGCGGTGCCGGGTTGACGGGCTGGGCCGACGGGGCGTCGGCGCTCCGGGATGTGGCCACGACCCGCCCAGAGGTTCATCCTC
>JANQJV010000061.1 GCA_028281465.1 Azospirillaceae bacterium
CCGGACCACGCCCAGCAGCCGGCCGCCAAGATGGCGGCGGTCCAGCCGGCAGGGATGCCGGCGCTC
The DNA here is from genome assembly GCA_028281465.1 of Azospirillaceae bacterium. GTDB lineage: Bacteria > Pseudomonadota > Alphaproteobacteria > Azospirillales > Azospirillaceae > JANQJV01. Next base: position 67 of record JANQJV010000061.1, read on the forward strand.
CTCGTTCAGCGCCGAAACCGAACCTGTCGTCAAGGTGGGCCATGGGTATCAGGGCGCATCCCGCACCGCGACCAGCTCCACCTCAACCCGGACGTCGACGCCAATGACCGCGCCGGTGGCGAATTCCCCTTGGCCGACATCGTAGTCGGTGCGGTCGATCACCAGTTCGCCAGCGACGCGGGCGATAGTGCCGTCGATATCGAGGGTGAACGGCAGCATCACCGCCATCTCGGTGCCGCGGATGCCCAACGTGGCGTCGGCCTCATAGGCATTGCCATCCATCCGGCGAAAACGAGTGGTGGCGAACTGCGCCTGCGGGAATAGAGCGGTGTGGAACCACACCGGCTGTGGCAGGGCACCGTCCTTGGTGGCGTCGCCGGTGGTCGCGCTGGTCATGTCGATGGACACGGTGACTTGGCTTGCCACCAGATCGGCCGGGTCGAACAGGATGTCGGCGTCGAAGCGAGCGAAGTGGCCGTTGAACGGCTCGCCGCCCTGGGTGGCGACGAAACCGAGGCGGCTCTGCGCCGGGTCCACGGTCCAGCGATCGGCAGCTCGTGCGGGCAGGGTCGCCATCAGTCCGACCAACAGCGCCAGGAAAATGCGTCTCACGGTTCGCTCTCTCTTTGCGCCGGATGGGTCTGGATTTGGCGGTCGCGGTCGAATGGCAGCATGCGGCGCACCACGCCGTCCTTCAAAATGAAGTGGTGTTTCAGAGCCGCGCCGATGTGCAGCGCCAGAAGACCGATCATGGACCAACCGAGCAGTTGGTGAACCGTCTTCAGCGCTTCTTCCACCGGTGCCTTTTCGGTAAGCGTGCTGAATACGGGAAGGTGAGGGAGCGGCAACACATCATACAGGACGGTCGGGATGTCGTAGACCGAAGCCGACACCATGGCCCAGCCGGACAGCGGAATACCCAGCATGAGGCCATAGAATCCAATATGGGTCAGGCGCGCCAGAACGCGCTCCCACGGCTTCAGAGTGTCCGGCAGCGGCGGCACTGGGTGGGTCAGTCGCCATATCAACCGCAGCACCGACAAGGCCAGGATCGTGATGCCAATCGATTTGTGCCACTGATAGGCAGCGAATTGCTCGGACGAGAACGGTGTTAACACGTTCACCATCACGTTGCCCATCACCAGCATGCCCATGATGGCCAACGCGATCAGCCAGTGCAGCGCCACGGCGACGATGCCATAGCGGTCCGGTGCACTCCCCATAGTCGACGCCATGGTGCAGGTCCCTTCTCGGCGGGCACGGGGCGGGGATTGGCTGGTCCGGGTCGGCCGATCCCAAGCGGGCTATCTCTGATGGAACTCAGCGTCGATCCGCAGCGAAACCTCGGCGCCGACGATCTGCGGCGCGAGATGGTCCATGCCCCATTGGGTGCGGTCGAGGTTGCCGGTGGCGGAGAACCCAAGCATTGGAAATCCGCCAAACGGGTGCGGGCCGGCTCCATTGAAGGTCACGTCGAGCGTCACCGGCAGGGTGACGCCGAGGAGGCTCAGATCGCCAGTCACGGTGCCGGTGCCTTCGTCGGTGCGCGTGATTGCCGTGCTGGTGAAGGTGATTTCAGGGAAGTCGCTGGCGTTGAAGAACGGAGTGGTGACCAGTTCGCCTTGCAGCTTGGCGTTGGGCACATCGACGCTGGTCGCCTCGATGCGGACCGTCAGCATGCTGTTTTCCGGCGTCTCCGCGTCGAACTCCAGGGTGCCGTCGATGGTGTTGAAGCGGCCAGCGTAGGACGAGAAGCCCATGTGGTCGACGTGCCAGATCACTTGGGTGTGCGACGGGTCGATCGAGTAGGTGCCGCTTGGGGCATGGACGGCCTGAGCCCAGGCCACCGACAGAAAAGCAGCAGGGGCGACCAGCAGGCACACCACGAATGTCGTCGCGGACACCGCGCGCGCTCCGAACATCATCCAACCTCTCCGTCACGGTTCTTGGGTGGAATTGGGCGACGTGCCGTCGCGCGGCACACGGTCAAACGCCGCGTTTCGTAAGTGGTCGTCTGCCATCCGGGATGGTACCTCACGGACGACTGAACTTTCCGTGACGAGGTCGGGTTTAGAGATTGGCCAAAAAGTTGCCGTACAGCGACTGCGCCAGCTCGACCACGGCCGCCGTGGCCGCTTCGAGGTGCGGCTGCACATGGCTGACCGTCTCAGTCACCACCTCGGCCATGGTATTGTACAGCTCGATCAGATTGGTCCCGGTGGTGGCTAGAACCGTCAACACGGCAACGAACATACCGATGGCGATCAGCAACACTTCGAAGGCGGTGGCACCGCGCCTGGCCGACCGGTTGGTGCGGTGGTCACGGGCGGTGGCGGATCGGCGCGCTGGGCCGGTCGGCTCGGGTGGCATGGGGTAATCCTCTGCAACAAGGGGTGGCGTGGTTTGGCCCAACGGCGGCGGCCCGCGCGCACGGTATTTTGCAGTGCAAACCTAGCGCACTGCTCCGGTGTTGCGTATGGGCAAAATTGTCCCGGATTCGACTGGCGGTGAACGTGGAGGCCGCACATGCGACCGGCGCAATGCTAAACTGCGTACGCGTGGTGTGATCGGAACCCGTGATGGGAGGGAACGACGATGGTTCGGTGGTTGACGGCGCTGGCTGTTGTTCTGTTTGGGATGTCGATGGGGCAGGCGGCGGCACAGGACACTGCGGAGGTACCGTTTTCCTGCCGTAACGATGTGACCAGTTTGTGTGCCGCTGCCGGCCGCGGGGCGGAGCCCGTGTTGGCTTGCCTGAATGCGCGCCTCGACGAGGTGTCGGACACCTGCCGCATCGTGCTCGCAGCGGATGAGCGCGGTGATCGGCCCGATTTCGGGGCCTGCAACGGCGAGGTCGAGCTTTACTGTAGCGACGTGGAGCCAGGCGACGGGCGCATTTCGGCCTGTTTGGTGGAGAACAAGGCGCTCCTCAATGCGCGCTGCCGGGTCTACCAGATTCGCATTCGCGACTGATCAGTCCCCCGCGTTGTCCGTCTCCCGGGTCGGGGTCGCCACGCTTGTCTGGGTTGGTGGAAACGGCCCATAAGCCTGCCGGGCCTCAATGATGCTGCGCCGGATTTCCCGCGTGCGCGTGAACAGGCGTTCCAGCTTGTCGCCCTCGCCCCACCGGATGGCGCGTTGTAATGCCGCCAGGTCTTCGGTCAGGCGTTGCACCATCTCCAACACGGCGTCGCGGTTGTTGAGGAAGACGTCGCGCCACATCACCGGGTCCGAGGCGGCGATGCGGGTGAAGTCGCGAAAGCCACTGGCGGAGAACTTGATCACCTCCGCCTTGATGTCGTCTTCCAAGTCCACCGCGGTGCCGACGATGGTATAAGCGATCAGGTGCGGCAGATGCGAGGTGATGGCCAACACCTTGTCATGATGTGCCGGCTCCATGATCTCAACGCTCGAGCCGCACGTTTGCCACAGCCGCGTGATCCGATCGATTGCCGCCTGATTTGTGCCGGGAACGGGCGTCAGGATGCACCAGCGGCCTTCGAACAATTCGGCAAAACCGGCCTCTGGACCCGAGTGTTCGGTGCCGGCGATGGGGTGGCCAGGCACCAGGTGCACGCCCGCCGGCAGCAGCGGGGCCACGTCGCGGACAACCAACTGCTTGACCGACCCGACGTCGGACACGATGCATCCCGGCTGCAGCATGGGGGCCAGGTGGGGGGTCAGGTCGGCATAGGTGCTGACCGGCGTGCAGAGCATGACAAGATCGGCGCCGTCGCAGGCGGGACCGACCGTTGTGAAGGCCTGGTCGACCAAGCCTAGGGCACAGGCGGTTTGGGCCGATTGCTCGGTTCGCGTGGCGCAGACGATGTGCTCGGCCAGGCCGTGCCGGCGCAGGGCGCGCGCCAACGAGGAGCCGATCAGGCCGATGCCGACGAGGGCGACGCGGCGGAACAGTGGCGCCTGCGTCATCGACCGAGGAATCCCGCCAGCGCCTTGACCACGGCGCGCATGTCGTCCGCAAGGCCGATGGTGATGCGCAGGCAATCCGGCAGACCGTAGCCGCCCATCTGGCGTACCAGAATGCCGGAGCGCTTCAAGTACTGGCGCGCCGCTTCGGCCCGCTCGGCTGCCGCGTCGGCATCGGCCGTGCCACGGGTCGCGTCAGCAAAGGAGACGAGGAGGAAATTGGCTGCTGTAGGATGCACGGTGAGGCCAAGGTCGCGCAACCGTTCGGCGGTCCAGATGCGCCACTCTGCGTTATGGGCACGCGCCATGGCGACCCGCTCCTGGTCGGCCAGGGCGGCCATACCGGCCGCCTGCGCCATGGCATTGACGTTGAAGGGGCCGCGGATTCGGTTGAGAATGTCGGCCACCGCTGGCGGGCAGTAGGCCCAACCCAGGCGCACGGCGCCCAGACCATAGATTTTCGAGAAAGTACGCGTCATCACAACGTTGGGGTGAGCACGCACCAGCGCGATGCCGGGGTCGTAATTGGTGGCCGTGACGTATTCTGCATAGGCCGCGTCGATCACCAGCAGGACATGGGCCGGAAGCCCGGCCTGCAGACGGGCCAACTCTTCCGTTGGTAAATAGGTGCCAGTGGGATTGTTGGGGTTGGCCAGGTAGACGAGCCGGGTTCGGTCGGTGATGGCGCTCAGGATCGCGTCGACATCGGCGGTTAGGCTCCGCTCGGCCACTGGCATCGGTGTGGCGCCCACCGAGCGCGCGGCGATGCCATACACCAGGAAGGCATGGGCGGTGTGGATCACCTCGCAGCCGGTGTCCGCATAGGCGACGGCGAGCAGGGTGATCAGCTCGTCCGACCCGGTTCCGCACACGATCTGCTCAGCCTCGATGCCGTGTGTTGCGGCAATGGCGGCGCGCAGGGCGGTGGAGCCACCGTCGGGGTAGCGGTGCAAATCGCCGGCCAATGCCCGGCATGCGGCAACGGCGGCTGGGCTGGGTCCGAACGGGGTTTCGTTGGCGGCGAGGCGAATCTGCTGTTTGGCGCCAGGTGCGTGCGACTCGCCGCCGACATAAGGCGTAATCGAGAGGATCTGAGGACGCGCTAAAGGTCCGGACGGAGGAGCGGTCATGCTTTGCGCTGGTCGGCGATTGCCAAGGGGACGGCATAGCCGCCGATGGAATGGGCGCGCACGAGGATCGGGCCCAGCCGTTGTTCCAGCGTCTGCAGGCGGCTGTCGTCGGGGCGCACGAAATCGGCCACTTCGACCAAGTGGAATGCGCCGGCGGCAGCCACGCGGCCGAGCCAGCTACAGAAGCTGATCGGCGGCAAGCCAACCGCTTCCAGCGTGTCCTTGAGCCGGCCGCGGCTCATGTCGGCAGCAACCTCGATATTAATCAAGCTCCGGTCGTCGTCTGTCGGTTCATGCGGAACCAGCGCAAGTGCCAAAGCATCGCGGTCGTCGCCACGGGCGTTACCGCGGCCACAGAACGGCAGACGTGCCACGATGCGTGGGGTCTTCGGGTCGGCGGCCGACAGGTAACGCCACCATGCATCATGGTCGTCGTCATCCGGGAACGGCACAACGCCGATCGACGCGGTGCCGTCGGTCACCGCTCGCAAGGCCGCCATGGGCGTATCGACCGGCGTCATGGTCGTGGCGCTGCCATAGTGGTCGCGGGCGATATCCCAAAAACCCTTGCGGTCCGCCGGGGCATAGACGGCAACCGCGTAAGGGCCTTGCAGCCGGGTCAATCCGGCGATGAGCTCGCGCCACAGGCGCACCACGACGATAGTCGGGAGCGGGCCTCGGTGCTGGGCGGTCAGGCGGCGCAGAATCACGGCCTCGCGCGACGGTCGGATCGCCGGCAATTCAGGGTCTTTGGCGGCGCCGATCTTCTCCACCAAACTCGTCCGTTGCATCAGGAGATCGAGAATCTCGTCGTCGATTCGGTCAATCTCTTGCCTGAGATCGTCGAGGGGGACGTCGGATGAGGACATGTCGGCGCACACGCGGCAAGAAAGGGCCGTCAATTCTTAGTCGGCGGTTCCGGCAAAATCAAAGAAAACGTCAGGCGGCTCAGAGGGTGTGCCGCCTCCGCTCCGGCAGCCGCGCCCGTGCCGGCAGAGGGTCCTGCGGCACTGGAAGGATGCGGCGGCGCAAGCTGACGCCCGATCGCAACGGAGATCCAGCATAGACCTGTTTGACCGCTTCGACCAGCGTGACGCCGGAGAACGCCTTGAACCAGCGCTGGCCGATCTCCTCCCAGGCTGGCGCCCAGGCAAGGCTGAAGCGTGACCGCAAGGGGGGGATGAACAGGGCGTGCTCAGTGCGTTGGGGTACGAACAGGGAGTCGCTCAAAACCCGGCGCAGTTGCCAAGCCGCGTAGGGATAGCCGTGGCCGAAGGGCGTCCAATCAGCACGGGCCCAAAGGCCGCGCCGGTTCGGCACCACCACCAGGAGCCGGCCGTCGCCGGACAGAACGCGCCAGATCTCGCGCATCATGGCACGCTGTTTCTCGGTCGTTTCCAATCCGTGCACCACCAAGATCCGGTCCACCGATAGATCGGGCAGAGGCAGTTCCGCCTCATCGGCCAGGGCAACCGCCCCGGGACCTTCCCAAGGCCAAAACACGGCCCCCTGGGTGGCTGTCATAAAGGCGAGCACCCGGTTGGCTTCATCGCGGAACGGGCGCAGAAACGGCACCGCATAACCGAGGCCGGCCACCACCAGCCCGCGCGCGTCCGGCCAACACAGCCGAATCTGGCGTCGGATCATGCGGCGGGCGACCTGGCCCATGCTGGAGGCATAAAAAGCGCGGAGATCGACGACGTCGGTATGCATGGGGACGGTAGGACCTTAACTTGGCGTAAGCGGTGCCGGATGGCATGGTACGGAGAGCGCGAGGAACGCACCGGACGGACGAGGACCGCAACGCCATGGATATCCAGATATTGCCCATTCTCAACGACAATTACTGTTACCTTCTGCATGACTCGGTGACGGGGCAGGTCGGCGTGGTGGATCCAGGCGATGCCGATCCGGTCCTGGACGTGCTGGATGCCCAAGGCTGGCGGTTGAATGTCATCTTCAACACGCATCACCACGGCGACCACGTTGCTGGCAACCAGGCACTTAAGGATCGGTTCGGCTGTCCGGTGATCGGACCGGAAGCGGACCGCAGCCGGATTGGCACGCTGGATACGGGCGTGGCCGGTGGAGACACGGTGCGCTTCGGGTCGGAGACCGGCGCGGTGCTGTCGATTCCCGGGCACACGCGCCATCACATCGCCTTCCATTTCCCCGACAGCCGGGCGCTGTTCTGTGGCGATACCCTGTTTTCGCTCGGCTGCGGGCGCCTGTTCGAGGGCACGGCGGCCGACATGTGGCAGTCCATGCGCGCACTCATGCCCCTGCCGGGCGACACGCGGGTCTATTGCGGTCACGAATACACCCAATCGAATGCACGGTTTGCCGTGACGGTGGATCCGGACAATGCCGCGCTGCGGGCCCGGGTGGACGAGATCGCGGCGCAGCGCGCCCGCGGCGAACCGACCATCCCGACCACCTTGGACCAGGAACGCCACACCAACCCGTTCCTGCGCGCCGATGAGCCGGGCGTGCAAACGGCGCTGGGCATGGACGGGGCCGACCCGGTTGCCGTGTTCGCCGCCCTCCGGCAGCGCAAGGACTCGTTCTAACCCGGGAGGGCGGTGCATTGGCCACCACGGCGCGTGAGATCATCGACCTTCTGGGCCTGCAGCCGCACCCGGAAGGCGGGCATTTCGTCGAGACCTTCCGGGACGGACGGAGCGTGGACGGTGACCGGTCCGCCGGCACGGCGATCTATTTCCTGTTGGCCGCCGGCGAACGCTCGCACTGGCACCGGGTCGATGCGACCGAGATCTGGCACTGGTATGCCGGCGCGCCGCTGACGCTGGAGGTTTCGTCCGACGGGATCGTCCACATCGCCCACGACCTGGGGCCGGACCTGGCCGCCGGCCAGCGGCCCCAGGCGGTCGTGCCCGCCGGCTGCTGGCAGGCCGCGGCCAGCCGCGGCGACTGGACCCTGGTCGGCTGCACGGTCGCCCCCGGCTTCCGGTTCGACGGCTTCGAACTGGCCCCACCGGAATGGAGGCCGGGGGATGGTCCTGGGCCGTGAGGTGATGGGATCATCCGTGCAGGAAGGGCTCAGTCGGGTGTAAACCCACGGAGATGCACGAGATCACAGAAACGGCGTTCAAGACACTCGATCAAGACTTCTGAAGTCGTTGATATGAGGATATCTTTCCGCGTCAGGATCAGGACGAAGGTACCGTCCCGCAGTCCGTCAGCCAGGGCGTGTTGTGCCGACGTCAGTGCCTCGGCGTCGCCCGTGATCCCAGATGGTGCGACCAGAATTCCGGCCCGGCACGAGCGTTGGCGCAGTTTGTCAATGAGGTAAACAACGTCGCGATGGTCGACCGGATTTGTGCTGTTTTTTGCACTCGACCAGAACGGAGACTGTCTCCAGAAAGTACAACGGGTTCTTTCTGTCCAGCAGCAATGCGATGTCAATCTCGCTGTCGCCAAAGACATCCCGGAGATTTCGACCAATTCGCCTTACCCCCGGCAGACCGGTAAACACAGGCACCATCAGGTCTTCAAGGCGTCGGCCACGATCGAATGGGCTCTGCGCCGCTTCGCAAGCCTGCAGCAGATGAGCGATCACCGAGGTCGCGGTGGCAGAAAGGCGAGAACGCCGCGTTCATGCATCTGGCGCTGAAACCTGCGGTTGAGAGACGTGTAAAGATCCCCGCTCCTTAGTAGGTCCAGGAACTCAATTTCCGCCATGGCCACGACAGGTCCTGAGCCAGCTTTCGCTTTGTCGCTCTTCACCCCACCGCCAACACGGTAAACCACGAGGCCCATACCAAGCCGTGAGAGATCAATGCACTGCGCCAGATTGGAGACAATTTGAGGGATGCCCGCATCACCATCGTCGGCGACTGTCCGGACGAGCAGAACCGGGGTTCCAGTTCCAACGGCAATCTCCGATGCCCACACCGTGAGATCGTGGTGTCGATCCGCGTCCAGCTCAGCCCTTTCCACATACTCCGCACCAAGCTCTTCAAACGATGACGCGACCACAGTTTGCAGAGTGACCGCGGTTGCGTCCGGGGCCGCCGGAGATGGTTGGATTGCCGTCGGCCTTCGGCGGCTGGTCTTGATGCTTGGTGGTTGCGGCGGGATGGGGCGATACCGGGACCGGCGGTTATCGCGATCGGCGTCGCCATCCGCCGGAACACCTGCCTCGAATTGGGTGGAGTCAAGCTGAGCGAGGAAAGCATCGAGATGCAGATCGATGGCCTTCGTATTGTCGAGCCGTGTGCGGGCAATGACCATGCCTAAAACATCTGATGGGAGCATTGCCTGCTCGTCGGCCAGGATAAGCAACGGTTTGCCCGCCCCGACAGCGAGTCCCAGTTCGAAAACAGCATTGTGTCGTGGCTCGCCGGCCGGAAACACGGCAACGACAAACCGACTGCGCGCAACCGTCTCGGCAATGCGATCCAGCAGCACCCCGTCGATGGCCGCATCCGGTGCGAAGGGGTCAGCAATGCGGATGCCCCTGCGGTGCAGAGCATCAGTCACCGCACGGGATGCCATCCCCTCGGGGCCGACGATGAGGCCTTTGTCGATCCACGGATGCTCCAGGACGGGTGCGAGCGAACTCATGGACTATGCACGCGCTTTGACGAAAGACATTGTTCCGATGAGAGAATAGGGAGGGCGTGTTGACGCTGCAATCGAGAGCGATTGTGAAGATGGCTGTCGCTTCCATCATGTCTGGCGTTGCAGTCTGGTACCGTTACCGTTCCGACTGGCGGGCATGCTCTTGTTCCGGTTGCCCTCCGGATGTGTGAAACATAGACTTCGATGGGTTTGACCGTCGACGGAAGGGTGGCTCCATGGCGATGGCACGCGCGGCGGTTCTGGCGGTGGTGGCGCTGGTCGGTGCGTTCAGTTTGGGCGATGGAAAGGCCCAAGCGGCCGCGGGCGGCGGTGGTGACAGTGGCCGACCGTCGCGCTCGCTGATGGAGATGCCGGTGGAACGTTATCTGGCGCTGGGCGGCGGTGCCATGGCCGGCGGCATCGTCTCCGCCATCGTGTTCGATGGTGGCCCCTTCGGGCTTGGCACGGTGCTGTTGGGTGCTGTGATGGCCGATTGGATGTACCAGCAAGGCTATTGGCCGTTTCGTCGTGACCGTCGGCCGGTGGTGTTGATGCCACGGCAGAGACCTGGTCAACCCGCACCCGTGTTCGGGACCGGTGGTCCAGGCCGACTGCCGGTCTGGGCCCAATGAACCGGGTAAGGGTCGCGCCGCTGGTCGCGGCGGTTTTGGTCGGGCTCCTGACGCTGTGCGCCGTGGCCGACGATCGGGTGGCGTTGGTGATCGACAACCGTCCGTCCGCGGTGCCGGGCGACCTGGACGGTGGGGCCATGGCACCGCTGGTTTCCGCCCTGGAGGACGCCGGGTTCGACGTCGATGTCGGCTTGGGGCTGGATTTCCGGGAACTGGTCGATGCGGCACGGCGCCTGGGCCGGCGCAGCCGCGACCAGTCGTTGGCCCTTGTGTATTTCGCCGGTGCGGTGGCCGGCGACACCGGGCGGGTACAGTTGTTGCCGGCCGGTGGCGTGCCGCAGGGCGGGCCGGTTTTGTTCGGTGGCGGTGTTCTCCTGGCATTGCTGCGCCAGAACGCGGCAGCGGCGCGCGACCGCAGCATTGTCTTGCTTGACCTGCCACCCGAGCCGGCGCTGGCCGATCTGCCGTTTCCGGAGAGCCTGCCGGACAACTCGGTCCTGGTGGCCGCTACGGCGGATGCTGCGACGGACGGTCTGCCGCCCTTGGCGGCCTTGTTGGCCGCGGATACCGCTGCCGGTACGATCGGCCTGGCGAGCGTGGAGGTGCGTGCGGTGGCAGTTGGTGGCACGGGGGCGATCGAGGCCCTGGTGCGCGGTGCGGCGACCGACATTTCCCTGGTCCCGGAGGACGTAGCCGAGCCCTTTCCCACACCGCGCGGCAAACCGGTCCTGTCCGTGGCGACCGTCGATCCGGTGCCGCCGCGGCCGCGCACCCCCGATGAACTGGCGTGCGATGTCCTGCGTGGCAGCACTTCGGCGGCTTCGTTCGAGGAGTATCTGCGCCTGTTCCCGGATGGCCATTGTGCCGCGCTGGCGCGCGTGCGCATCGCCAGCCTGCACGAGTCGCCGGGCCGCCATCAGGCCGGTTTGCGCCCGGGTACCGACTTCCGCGATTGTCCGGTGTGTCCGGAAATGGTGGTGCTGCCGGCAGGGGATTTCCTTATGGGGTCCCCCGCCTCGGAACCGGGGCACCAGGCAGACGAAGCGCCGCAACACGCGGTGACCATTGCCGACGCCTTTGCGGTCGGCAAATACGAGGTCACCAACGCTGAGTTCGTGGCATTTCTGAATGCCGCGCACCCGGCTGTGGACACAATGGCCCGGTGGATCGATACCCGACGGTCCGATCCGGACAGTGCCATCGTCGACGACCATGGTCATTTCTCGGTGCCCGAGATAGCCGCGCGCCTGCCGGTGGTCGAGGTATCGTGGGAGGGGGCTGCCGCCTATGCCGACTGGTTGGCCGAGTACACCGGAAACGCCTACCGGCTGCTGACCGAAGCCGAGTGGGAATATGCTGCGCGCGGCTATACCACCGGGCCGTTCTCCACGGGGGCCGTGCTCCGGGCCGGAGATGCGAATTTCGACGCGCGCTACAGCTTCAACGGCAGCCAGCGGGCCGCGTTCCGTGGCACGACCACGCCCGTCGGCCGTTTCCCCGCCAATCAGTTCGGCTTGTACGACGTGCACGGCAATGTGTGGGAATGGGTTCAGGACTGCTGGAACGCCGGCTACACCGGTGCCCCGGCCGACGGCAGCGCCTGGCAGAAGGGGGATTGTGGCAAGCGCATTCTACGCGGCGGTTCCGCCTTCAATGCACCGCAATTTCTGCGCTCGGCCTTCCGCTACTGGGCAACGCCCGATAACCGTACATACTTCATTGGCTTGCGTGTTGCCCGCACGCTGAACCATGCCGCTGGTGGTGCGACGAATCCCCAAGACAGCCACGACGATCACTGATAGGATCGTTTCGGCATCTATGGATTGGCATGCAGTGTCGGGAGGTCGGTATGGACACGACTTTGGGCCGCATGCGGCACGGGGCACTCGGCCTGCTTCTGGGGCTTGGGTTGACCGTGGTCGCCGCGGTGGGACAGGCGACGCCGGTGCGCATGGCCGAGGCCCCTGGGATGGCGGCAACCGGTGCCGTCGTGCCGGTGTCCGGCGGTGGTATTGCCATCCTGACCGAGGCGGCTCACCTTGAGCACCTGCTGCACATGGACGTGAGCCGTTTGCTGGCTTTGGCCTCGGGCGTTACGGTCGGCCAGATCGCGATGGAACTCGTGCTGCCCGGGGCCAATCTCGGTTTCTTTGCCATGGTCGGTGGCGCCATGCTTGGCAACTGGTGGTACGACCGGAGGATGTGGCCATTCGAAGGGACCGACGATGGTGCCGGTGATGGTCCGGCGCATGGGCCGCAGCGCAAATCGTTGGATACGGTGGGCGATCCGGGTCGTAAGCCCATGTCTTGATGGTCATGTCTTGATGGTCGTGTTTTGATGGACGCTTCGGGTCAGCCCGTGATGGCGCCCAGAAAAACCGGGATGCTGCGGAGATAGACCGCAACCCAGGTGGCCAAGCCGCCCACTGTCGTTGTGCCGGTTGGCATTAGGCGCAGGCCGAAGGTGGCGTCGCCTTCATCGTCCAGTGCCGCCCGGCCAAAACGCCGGGTCAGGTTCCAACGGTTGATTGCATCCAAGGAGACTTGGCCGCCGAGTCGATACCAGCTCCATAGTGCAGCATTGCCGCACAGGCCGGCCGCGTCGCAATCCTCCAGGATGACCTTGATCTCTTCTGCCGGAAACCGGCCGCGCCCGTCGATCAGGACGAGCCGGCGCCCGTCGCCTGCCCCGCCAACGGGCAGCGCGCGCAGGCCGAGCACCCGAGTGGCGCAGACCACCTGTTGGGCGGTTAGGCCGGCATCGACGTCGGCCACCGCGGTGCAATCAAGGAGGGTCGGGCCCGCCGGCGCGGTGCCGTCCTGCGCTCGGGTCGGGCCGACGTCCGCCCAGAAAACCACCAGGGTCAGCAACGCAGTGATGCCTGGGCGACGCATGGACCGATCTCCAATTCCGGGCACAATCGGGTCGGGGGTGGCCTATACTCCCGACACCGACACACAACACAGGGGAGACGCGCCGTGAGCGACGAGTCACCAAGCATCATGTCGCATGTTTCCATTGGTACCAATGATTTCGAGCGCGCGACCGCGTTTTACGACGCCGTGTTGGCGACGGTGGGGGCCCGCCGCATCATGGAGCACCCGGGCGCCGTCGCCTATGGCAAGATGTTTCCGGAATTCTGGGTACAGGTGCCGTTCGACGGCGGCAGGGCCAACACCGGCAACGGCGTGCACTTCGCGTTCGTGGCCAACAGCAAGCAGATTGTGCACGATTTTTACACGGCCGCCCTGGCCGCCGGGGCCACCGACGACGGCCCCCCGGGCCCACGCCCCGAGTATGGTGACCCGTACTACGGCTGCTACGTGCGCGATCTCGACGGCCACAAGATCGAAGCCACCTTCTGGGACGTGGAGCTGGCCAGAAAGCTAGGTATGATGCCATAGGCGTGCGGCGGAGCAAGGGCGCCCGCCCGCCGGCTGGACGCGGACGAAGGATGCGGCCTCCAGGGCCAGCGGCTGTTCGGTCCACGGGTCGCGCACGAGTTCCCACGGGATATCCGTCGCATGGTCCACGTCGGCCACGATTTCGACCCGCGCGGCGATCTCCCGGTTGGGGTCGTTGATGTGCTGGAGGAAATCCTCGCGCTCCCGATCGGTCAGGGCC
>JANQJV010000091.1 GCA_028281465.1 Azospirillaceae bacterium
GGCGGCCTGCTGCTGGGCGGGGTCCGGGCCGGCTGGAAGCCGGCGGTCCAGCCGGCAAGGATGCCGGCGCTCCGAAACAGGGCGGCCCGAGGACCGGTCCGTTGGCACAGGCCGCCCATGGGTCAGGCACACGCGGGCCGATTATCCATGGCGGGCAGCTTGAGCGTGGGGAAGGGGATCGGCTGATCCGCTGTCCCATCGGGTGGGATGCGGTCCCGCAGATCCGACAGCGTCTCGCAGCCAAGTTGGGCCATCACGTTGGCCAATCCTTCCGCCACGATCGTCGAAACGCGGTCTGCGCCGTCGGGGCCTGCGGCCGCACCGTAGAGGAAGGCCCGCCCCATCATGACGAAATCCGCGCCATGGGCCAAGGCGATGGCAACGTCTCCGCCGGAACGTAGTCCGCTGTCGAGAAGCAGTGTCAGACCGCCGACCGAGTGCCGGATATCAGGAAGCACGTCCAAGGGATGGGGGGCGACGTCGAGCTGGCGGCCACCGTGATTGGAGACCACCAACCCATCCGCGCCGGCATCCACAGCCAGTCGGGCATCCGCGGCCGTCATGATGCCCTTGACGATCAGCGTGCCCGGCCATCGATCGCGGATCGCGCGCAAGTCTGCCTCGTCAGTCGGGTTGCCGAATTGCTCCGAAAGAAAAGCGAACAAGGCCTCCTCCGATACCGAGGCGCCGCTACCCACGTACCGAATGAGGTTGACGGGACGCGGCGGTCCGGCGGCCAGCGTCGAGAGAAGCCACCGTGGTGTGCGCAGGGCTTGCAAGGCCAACCTTGGCGAGAACCGCAAGGGCATGCTGAGACCAGCCCGGCTCAAACCTTCCCGCCGATTGTGAACGGGTACGTCTACTGTGACGACGATCGTTTCGATACCGGCCGCGCGGCACCGGTCCAGAAGATCGGTCTGGACCGCCTTGTCCTTGGTTGGGTAGAGCTGAAACCAGCATGTCGGCCCCAGTTGATCGCCGGCTTCCTCGATGCTCATCGATGCTATGGTACTCAGGCAGAATGGGTGATCGGCAGACCGTGCCGCCTGCGCCAAACGGCGCTCCGCGCCCGGCCAGATCACGCTCGCGAGGCCGATCGGCGCGACCGCGACCGGCAGCGAATGGCGGAGCCCGAACAGATGTGCCGAAGTGTCCGGCGCGGCCCGCGCGACAAGATATCGGGGCACCAGCCGCGCTGATGTGAAACGGGCCGTGTTGCGCGCCGTGCAAAGGTCGTCTCCCGTCCCGCTCTCGACGAACGCGCGGGCGAAGGCGGGTATCCGTTCCAGGGCGCACAACCGCACATCCGCCACCGTCGGGTAACGCGTGGCGCTCATTGGTGGACCCGGCTTGCCAAGGACCGGAACGACACGATGCAGTCGCCCTCTCGGAAACAGGAGACCAACCGGTCTTGGCGTGAAATGGTGACACAGGCGTGCACGGTTGGCAGGAGAGAGGTCAGGGCCGCGGCGATATGACGACTGCCCCGACGGCATTCGTCCAAGGTTGTCCTCGCTGTGATGGGTGGCGCCAAGAACACGCCGAGTTCAATGATCGTCCAGTCGGCCGTCAGCAGATCGAAGCCATCGTGCTGCGGGTTTGACAGACGCGACCGGTCGGCGATGACGCTGCAAACGTCGTCGCTTGGGTACATTGAGATTTTGTCCCGATAGATCGGCACATTGGGAACTGCCGTGGCATGGTCGCAAAACACCAGGCCGACGCCGGCAAAATCCTCACCCAAAGTCAGGGTTTTCTCGACCAACCGCGCGATCTTGTCGCCGGTTGGCACGGTGCGGGTCGCCAAGGACAGGGCATCAAACATGGTGCAGCCACCCGTACTTATCCGGCAGCACGCCTGCTTGAATGCCGGTGAGTGTGTCGTAGATAGCGGCGGCGAGTGGCGTCTGACTCGGGAGCACATGGTCCCGGCCCTCGAACGAGATCGACGATACGGGCGCGACCACGGTTGCCGTGCCGGTTAGAAAGACCTCCCGCACGTCACCAGCCTTGATCGCCGCGCACAGCGCGTCGATCGGTGTCTCTGCCTCTTGAACCGGAAGACCCCTCTCGCGCAACAGAGTCAGCGTGCTGTCGCGGGTGACGCCTGGGAGGATCCGCCCATTGAGCGGCGGTGTCACGATGCAGTCGCGATAGACGACGAATATGTTGGTGATGCCGGCTTCCTCAATGAACCGCTGTTGGCGTCCATCAAGCCAGAGCACGGTGTCGAACCCCAGTCGCCGCGCCTCCTCAATGGGCAGGACCATCTTTCCGTAGTTTCCGGCCGTTTTGGCCGCGGCGACCGAATACGGTCCGCCGCGCGCAAACCGACGGTCCGCGAGCAGGCGGAACCCACGCTGACCCTTGCGGTAGTACGGCGGCGTTGGCGTCAGCAGGATGTAGAAGAGGCATTGCTTCGGACGCTGCACGCCCAGAGTGGGCTCGATTCCGAGCATCACCGGACGCGCATACAGCGTGTATCCGGCATGCGTCGGTGTCCAGGCTTCGTCCATCCGAACCAAGGCCAAGAGGCCATCGAGGAACAAGTCCGTTGGCAGGTCCGGCAGTGCCATCAGTCTTGCCGAGTGGTTCAGCCGCTCGGCGTTGGTCAGCGGCCGAAAGATCGCCAACCGACCGTCGGGTTGGCGAAACATCTTGAGGCCCTCGAAAATCGAGCATCCATAGTGCAACGCCAGTGCCGTCGGATCCAGCCGCACACCTTGATACGGCTCCACGCGCGGGTTGATCCATCCGGTGTCTGCGCGATAATCCGCGAGAAACAGATGATCGGTCGTGTGCGTGCCGAACCCGATGTCGGAACCGTCGGGCTTGGCTTTGAGCGCTGTCGCTCGGGTGACAGAGATGGTCATGTGGATGGGTCAAAGGGGTGGCGGGGCCAACGGCTCGACCGGATCGTCCTTGATCCAGCGAACCGCGTCCTCGGCCCAATGAAGAACGGCGCCGTGCTTGACGTCGCGGGCCAGGCCGAGCGCGTGCGGGCCCTTCTGGTAGAGATGGAGTTCGGCCGGCACGCCAGCACCGACCAGCCGGGTGTACATCTCAAGCGTGTTGCCAATTGCCACCTCTGTGTCTTCCGCGGTGTGCCACAAGAAACTCCGGCAATGGTGCGGGTCGACGTTGCGGATGGGTGAGCAGGCGCGCTGCGCGTCTGGATCGTGGACGTCGCGTCCTAGGAAGTACTGGGCGGTCTCGAGATGCCGCAGATCGGGTTCAAGGGACAGAACCGCGTAGCAGAAAATGGCAAATTCCGGCCGCCAGGCCAGCGGCAGGGATGTGGACGAGGGCAAGTCCAGGGTGGCCAGCAGCCGTTGGGCTGCCCCGGTGGACAGCATGCCGGAAAGATGCCCACCGGCGGAGGTCCCGACGATTCCCAGCCTATCGGCGGAGAACCCCCATGACGTGGCATGCCGGCGTGCCAGATCGACAGCCGCCAGCGCGTCCGCGCACATGGCCCGGCCGTCATGGCCCTGAGACCCCAGGCGAAAGTTGACCGACAGGACGCTGACGCCGCGCGCGGCGAAGTAAGCGCCATAGTCCGCTCCCGAGAGTGTCGACAGGAACCGATAGGCACCACCGGGGAAGGCACACATGGCCCGGCCGGTGTTGACGGCGGCTGGCGCAAGATAGACATCGGCGAACGGACGGTCTGCGCCGCCTCTGCCATCTGCAAAGGGGAGGGGACCGTTGTAGAGTGCCACGCGGAAAGCGTGAACTTTGGGCATGGTCTCGAGCTCTGTCGCGCTCATGCCCGCGCACCCACGGCGACCACCTGCCCGCGCACCTGGTCAATCTTGAAATCGGACTGTGACCAGACGTCGTTGACGTTCACGAAGGGACGCTCTTCCAAGAGGCTGTTCCGGCAGTCCGCCAGGGGCTCCAACAAAAAGCCATAGGTCGACACATCAATGTCATGGTCGTCGAAGAAGCGTCGCAGGGTTGCTTCGTAAAATTCGATCAAGGCTGTCCAATGCGCGCCCATGATCTGTTCGGCGAGTACCTCACCCTCGCTCCGCAGCGCTTCGAACCGACGGTGGTTCATCGCGTCGAGCACCGCTTCAGTCAGAATTTCTTCGCGGATCTTCGCCCACCGGTCGGGGGGGAACAGCACCTCGAACGTTCGTTCGCTGATCAGGTGTCGCTGTGCTGGATCGGCAACACAGTAGGCCGAGATGAAATTCTGTAGCAGCCAGCGGAACGGGAATAGGATTCGCTCGGGGAAGACGACATCCCGGTACAGAGCTTCGCTGTAGCCACGGATTTCCGCCTCGATCTCGTCTTGAATACGGGTCATGTGGAGGTAGAGTCCGCTCGCCCGCTCCAGGGCCCGACTGCGCGTGTTGCCATAGAAAACGCTCTGTTCATTGGCGAAGTTGCGGATCATCTTCGACAGTCGGTCGATTTCGGTCTCCGAATGCGCATGGGGTGTGCCGAGGACGACGCGCGCGCCGAACGTTTGGAGTACGCGTCCCGATTGGTAATCGGTACCGGTGACGCGCTCTGTGCCGGGGCGCTTCAGTTGGTGCTGGCCTCCCACGGCGAAGGACCAGACCCGAAAGGCCTTGAGGGCGTCGCTCGTGTCCGGCAAAATATAATCTCGGCCAAGGTTCATGGCCCGGAACGCCCACAACAGGAAGAGATCGTGGCCGATCAGGCTGTGCCACCGCCAGACCTCGCCACGGCCGACCCTGCCGTTCTCTAAATAAACCAAGGCGCTGTCGTAACCGGACACCGGTGCGCGTTCAAGAACGAGGAAACGATCTGAAAAAATTAGCGCCCGGTTGCCTTTGGCATCGACCAACACACCAAAGGAGCCGGCATGCTCTGTCGTTCCGACGAATGGGACGAAAAGTTTGGTTCCGTCCGCCAGGCCCAGGTGCATGCCGTCGGCGCGTGCGATCCGCTGCCGGCGGGGTAGCAGGTCCTGGGCGGCCATGCCGTCTAACGCGAAATTGACTGGAACAAAGCGCCCTGCATGGGGTTCGACTTTCTTCAGCAGCGCGGCTGGGTCGCTCTGTCGATAACCATCGAAGAGTCTCAACGCGGCGGTTAGTTTATAGATTAGGAACGGCATGATGCCGTCAATATCGGGATAAGTGTCGAATACATGGGTCGCGTCGGCGACCAGATGGGGGTGGTAGATCGTATCCCCGTCCGAGACGGCGATCCGGGCACGGTGAAGCAACCCCCAATCGCCGGTCGCCTCGCACATGGCCAGCACCGTGGCGATGCTCCGATCCACACCGTAGCGCGCCGCGCTGCCGCCTCCAGAGATGGTCTGTTGGCAGTAGATCATGTGGACAGAGCCGGTATTCGCGTCTCGTGCCTGACGGAATATCTCGCCGGACCGATCGGACGACATATTGTCGACGCCGATGAGGACGATGCGGGAGCAATCCACGCCCTTCTGCGCGAGCAGGCTATCGATCGTCGACTGGATGTGTGCCTCTTCATCCATGAATTTAATGATCAGGAATGTGTCTCGCCCTTCGGCGGCCAGTTGCGCCACCTCGTCGAAGGGAGCGCATTGCTCCGGGCCAAAACGGGCGTGTCGGTCGGCGATGTGGGTAGACACGATTTCCCTGCAGACACGCAGGTAGTCCCGAACGCTTGCCACGTCCGGACCCTGCCGCCCCGTCCAGCCTTCGGCGATGGCTTTGCTCCGCAGGTGCAAGGCCTGATGAGCGCGCTCGATCTGTGCCGGATTGGGGTCGTTTACGTCGGATGTGTACGCCAAAAAAAGCAGTTCGCTGTTCAAGCACTGGTCAATAGGACGAGTTCTGTTTCTAAAAACTGGGGAAATCGAAACGTGATCATAGCCAGAATAATCTGGCACAATCGTCCTGGTCATCCTCGCCTCCATTTCGCCGAAACCGTGACAATTAAGCCAGCGACGATCGCCCAGAACGGTGATCCGATCGAAAAAAGGCTGAAATCTGACAGCGCGATCGCTAAGACTACAGTCGGCGCAATGATGTTGTCTGTCTCCTGTGTGAAGGCGGTCTGCAACGAGTTGGCGATCGCCGCGAGGAGGGACAGGCCAGCGAGTGCCACGACTGCCTCGGCTGGCAATGCGGCAAAAAGCATGACGAAGGACGCCGCCAGAGAGCCAAAAACGAGATACACCACGCCGGCCACAATTGCGGCGACGTAGCGCTTGTCAGGATCGGCATTGGCTTCCGGTCCGGCGACAATGCCCGCGATCATGGAGGACGGGTTGATGCTGTGGCAGCCGAAGGGGGCCGCGAGTAGCGAGGCGATACCGCACATCCGCACCACCTTGTCGCTGTTGGGCTGGTACCCGTAGCTCCTCAGCACCGTGAGACCGGGCAGATATTGGCCGGTCAAGGCCAACACGGTCAGCGGGATGGCGATGTTGATCACGGCCTCGATGGAGAAGGTCGGTGTGGTCACGACAGGTGACACCAGGGAGAGGCTCAGGGTCGAGCCGTCGAATTTGCCCAATGCAATGCACAGGAGTAATCCCACGGCCAACACGCTCGCCACCGCCCACCGCGGCGAGTAAAGTCTGCAAATAAAGAACGTTGCGATCATCGTGCCGACCAGGACCGGTTCGACCTGCGAGTCCGCGATCAATTGGATCGCGAAAGGCATCAGAATTCCGGCATTGAGCGCGGCGGCGACCGACATGGGAATGGCGTCGACGATGCGTCGGAACCAGCCGACCAGGCCGATCGCCAAGATGGCAAGGTTTGAAATGATGAAGGCGCCGACCGCGTCGCTGAAGGGCACGCCCACCAACGCGAAGACCAGGAAGGCCACACCGGGGGTCGACCATGCCATGATGAGCGGCTGACGCGTGAGCCAGCTCGCGACGATGGTCACGATTCCGGAGCCGACGGAATACGACCACAGCCAGGATGCGATGAGTCCGTCGCTAAGATTGGCGGTTTCGGCCACCTTAAAGACGATGATCGTCGGCCCAGCGTAACCCACGATGATGGCGACGATACCCGCGATCAACGCCGAACCTGTGAAATCGGACCGAAGATGGCGCGTCGCGCCCTGGTCCTCGGCCTTGACAGTCATCTCAGCTTGCGTGGCGCGCGTCATGCACGATTGACTTTCGAATCCGGGATCGTTGTCTTTGTGTGGTGTTTGCTGATGTGTTTCATCTTTCTGAATTCTTCTGGTGCCCAAGTGAACCTGCTAAGAAGGAATGCAAAGAACTATCATCCTGATGAATGTGTGTCACTCTTGCCATTATCTTGTCTGTCCTAACCTCAATTACGGAATCAGTTAGCGTCGATCGCTAAAATCCTGAATGCGGTTGCTCCGTGTTCGGCGCCCAAGTTTCGTTTAGGCATAGATTGAACTTCTTGTCAATCAATATCCAAAATCAACCCTGAGGCGAGTAAATATTGAATTCCGGCATGCATTTCGAATCTAATGACGTCACTATCATTGGAGTTATTTTGGCATCTCTAACGATAAATTAAATTTACGATCACAAATATTCAGATTCCATCTAATGTGCTTTAAGGTAAATGTTTAATTACATTATTATGTAATATATTGTATCTTCAATAATTTCTGCATGGTTTAAAATCTATTCTATTATTGCCGCAATGCATCCATGACACCACCGTTGGGTAAGTCTCAAGGTTCGGATTATTGACCGTTCGCTCGGGCGTACACCATACTCTTCTCCCTCAGAGGGAGGATAGTGCCGCTGACATAGTTTCATAGAAACGAACAATCTATAGAAACAACTGAATTGAAATGCCTCACCATAATTTATGCTAATAATCCATAGAAAATGGATTCAACCTGAGATGGCTATTTACTTTAAAATCATACAGCTAGACCGTTATCCAGGAGACAGTGGAGTGGACAATGCTCTGACGAATTCTGCCATATTTTTCAAAAAACTTGCCCCGATGCTTGCAACAGGCCGAGAACCGCCTGCTTCGGCATCCCCGCATGGGCCAGCGTGGACGATGCGCCACCGGGGACGGAAACACGGCAACCGTGCCGTCGAATCAAGCAAGGTGAGAGAATTCATTCCTACTGTAGGGAGGGTGAGGACGTTGGACCGTGGTGTGGGCATCTCTCAGGCCGAGACATTCTCACCCCAATCCTTGCCATGAAAAACGGACGGAATTCGATCGAACCATCGATGCCTTGTTCCAGGCGATGACAGCGGACGACGCGCAATGACCGCGGGGATGTCCATTGCTGGCTGCGGGTGTCGTCCATCGCAGATCAGGCCGAGCCAGAGGGTTGTCCGTCACGTTATCACAAAGCACACCTAAGTCCCACGAACACCAAATTCCCTCCGACTGGTTGGAGCCGTGCCCAGGGTTCGAACGCGACGTCTGGGAATGGGCATCTTAGGCGGATCGGCCGAACCGGACAGGTCCGAGCGATGCCGTTGTGATTGTTGTTCCACGGTGGTGTTTTTGGTGAACGCCGGTGATGGTGCACCCCTGGACAGCGCTCGTCTTCCCTGCCGATCCCGCGTCGGATTTGGCTCGACCCGTGCGCTCTGTCGATACTTGATCACGGGCCCAGCGGCGCCATCCGCACCCGGCCGGTGCGCGGCGACCCACGTCGGGCGGGACTGGGTTCGGCCATGCCGCCTGACCTGCCTGGACCACCCCCCGTCATTTCACCCGCGGTGGCGCTTGGACCGGACCGGACGAGGCCAAGGGGTGCTCGGCGTCTTGCCGGTGTTGCCGCCGCCAGCGCCGTGTTGCTGGCCACGTCTTGTCCCGTTGGTGCGTCGAGCCATGGCGATCATGGAAGCCCCGTCGCAGGCTCTGACTGGATGCGCCCGTCGGCCAGCACAACCGAACTCGAGGCCATGGGCCATATGATTCGTGATGTCGAGGTTGATGACGGCATGTCCGAAAGACACGGTACGGACGCAAACGGCGTCCGGGTCGAGGGCCATGTCGATCCGGTCACCGGCGACATCCTGTCCTATCCCCGCCATGACTGATCGAGGTTGGTTCACCACCGAGTCGAGGCGGATCCGAGAGGGTCGGCCTTGGCTTGGTGGTGAGACGATCGCCAAGCCTACTCCACCATCTCAGGCACTTTTTCGTCGGTGTCTTTTTTCCGCGGTTTCGGTTCGGGAAAGTCGAAGGTCGGTTTGCCGTCGTCGTCGATCGTGACTTGCACGATGCCTCCCTTCACCAGACGGCCGAACAGTAGTTCCTCGGCAAGCGGTTTCTTGATCTTTTCCTGGATCACGCGGCCGAGCGGGCGGGCGCCAAACAGCGGATCATAACCTTTCCGAGCCAGCCAGTCGCGCGCCGCATCGTCCAGCTCAATGGTGACATTGCGATCTTGGAGCTGGGTTTCGAGCTGGATGATGAATTTGTCGACCACTTTGGCAATGGTGTCCGGCCCAAGCGGTTGGAACGGAATGATCGCATCGAGCCGGTTGCGGAATTCCGGCGTAAACATCTTTTCGATCGCTTCCATATCCTCGCCGACGCGGACCGTGCGTTCGAAGCCAACCACCGGTTTGGCCATGTCGGCCGCCCCGGCATTTGTGGTCATGATTAGGACCACGTTGCGGAAATCGACAGACTTGCCATTATGATCGGTCAGCTTGCCATGGTCCATGATCTGTAAAAGGATGTTGAACAGATCCGGATGTGCCTTTTCGATCTCGTCCAGCAGCAGCACGGCGTGTGGGTGTTGGTCTATGGAATCGGTCAACAACCCACCTTGGTCGAAGCCGACATAGCCGGGCGGTGCACCAATCAGACGCGACACGGTGTGTCGCTCCATGTATTCGGACATGTCGAACCGGATCAGCTCGATGCCAAGCACGCGTGACAACTGTCGCGCCACCTCTGTCTTGCCGACGCCGGTCGGGCCTGAGAACAGGTAGTTGCCGATCGGTTTCTCCGGGTCGCGCAGGCCGGCTCGCGCCAGTTTGATTGCGGCCGTGAGCGCCCCGATCGCTTGGTCCTGGCCGAACACCATCGTCTTTAGGTCGCGCTCCAGGTTCTGCAGAATCTCGCGGTCATCGCGCGACACGGTCTTGGGCGGGATGCGCGCCATCTTGGCGATGACGGTTTCCACATCCTTGACGCCCAAGGTCTTCTTGCGCTTGGACTCCGGCAACAGCATCTGCGCCGCACCGACCTCGTCGATGACGTCGATGGCCTTGTCCGGCAGCTTTCGGTCGCTGATATAGCGCGACGATAGGTCGACCGCGGCGCGTACGGCATCGTGCGTATAACGAACGTTGTGGTGCTTCTCGTAGTACGGTTTCAAGCCTTCCAGGATTTTCACCGCATCGTCGATGCTGGGTTCGTTGACATCGATTTTCTGGAACCGACGGACCAGAGCGCGGTCCTTTTCAAAGTAGCTGCGGTACTCTTTATATGTGGTCGAACCGATGCAGCGCAGCGCGCCGCTCTGCAGCGCCGGTTTGAGCAGATTGGAGGCATCCATGGCACCGCCCGATGTGGCGCCGGCACCGATCACGGTGTGGATTTCGTCGATGAACAGGATGGCGTCCTCATGCGCCTCCAGCTCCGCCAGAACCGCCTTCAGTCGCTCTTCGAAGTCGCCGCGGTAGCGCGTGCCGGCGAGCAGGGCGCCCATGTCGAGGGCAAAGATCACGGCCGTCTGCAGCACCGCTGGCACCTCGCCCTTGACGATGCGGCGTGCCAGGCCCTCGGCGATGGCGGTCTTGCCCACGCCGGGGTCGCCGACGTACAGCGGGTTGTTCTTGGAGCGCCGACACAGTATTTGGATGGTGCGCTCGACCTCGCTGTCTCGGCCGATCAGGGGATCGATCTTGCCGTTCCTCGCCTTGTCATTGAGGTTGACGCAATAGGCGTCCAGCGATTCACTGCCCTTGCGGACCACCTTGTCGGCGTCGGCGTCCTCGTCGGCCCCAGACACGCGCTTGCTGCTGCCCCGGCCGGGAACTTTGGCAATGCCGTGGGAGATATAGTTCACGGCGTCGAAGCGGGTCATGTCCTGCTCTTGCAGGAAGTACACGGCGTGGCTTTCGCGTTCAGAGAACAGGGCCACCAGCACATTGGCCCCGGTCACCTCCTCCCGCCCGGAGGACTGCACGTGAATTGCGGCGCGCTGCAACACGCGCTGGAATCCGGCGGTCGGTTTGGCATCATCGGTATGGCGGGTGACCAGGTTGGACAGTTCCGTATCGAGGTAGTCGACCACATCCCGTTTCAGGCGATCGACTTCGACGCCGCAGGCCCGGAGGACGGCAACCGCATCCTGGTCATCGGTCAGCGCCAAGAGGAGGTGCTCGAGGGTGGCGTATTCGTGGCGGCGGTCATTGGCATTGGCCAGCGCGCGATGCAGAGTCTGTTCCAGGTGTCGCGACAGCATAAGGTGTCAATCCTTTTCCAGGGTGCATTGCAGCGGGTGTTGATGCTGGCGCGCGAAATCCATGACCTGCGTGACCTTGGTTTCGGCCACCTCATAGGTGTAAACCCCGCACACACCGACGCCGCGCCGATGGACATGCAACATGATCCGTGTCGCTTCATCACGGCTCTTGTTAAAGAACCGTTCAAGCACGTGAACGACGAACTCCATCGGCGTGTAGTCATCGTTCAACATGAGAACCTTGTACATGGAGGGCTTTTTCGTCTTCGGCTTCGCCTTGACGACAACCCCTGTGGCTGTGCCCTCGTCGCCGTGCCTGTCGGTATCGGACATGAATGTGCACGGTTCCCTAGCTGTGTACGATCCAGACCCGATGATATGAGAAGACGGCGGCGGTTTCAAAGGGGGCTTTGCCCGACTGCCGGGGTCGCCGATACCCTGGCCTGCCACGCCGTGTGGTTGCGGTCTCAACACACGACGGCAGCCTTATGTTTTCAAGGCGGCCGAGCCCTGCTCGCGGCAGCCGGGAGCGGCACCGGTCGCCTGTCTCCGTCGATTGACGCCGTTGCCCCCCGTCCGCTAGGGTCCGCCGCTCGGCGAACCCCCGCCTTTCCCCGATAGCAGACGAGCCACAGGCGGTATCTGGGCCGATGCTAAGGAGCCTGCATGACCTATCTTTGGCTGGTGGCCGGCATGGTCCTTTTGGTCGCCGGTGCCGACTTTCTGGTGCGCGGCGGCGTGGCGCTGGCCCGACGCCTGGGGGTATCCGCCTTGCTGATCGGCCTCACCATCGTGGCCTGGGGCACCTCGGCGCCGGAGCTGGTCGTGAGCGTGCGCGCCGCGGTGGGCGGCACCGCAGACGTTGCCGTCGGTAACGTCATCGGCAGCAGCATCTTCAACATCCTGCTGATCTTGGGTGTCACCGCTGTGCTGCAGCCGATCGCCTGTCCGCCGGCGGCGATCCTGCGCGACGGCAGTTTTGCCTTGGCTGCGGTGCTGCTGTTCATCGTCATCGCGCTGGTGCACGGCACGGTGATGCCGTGGCACGGCCACGGCATGCTTGGTTTCCTGCTGATCATTCTGGTGGTGACCTACATGACCGAGCGCGTGTCGACCAGCGGGGCGGCGGAGCGGTTACGCGCCGAGGCAAAGGAGACAGCCGCTGCCGGGACTCTGTTGCTCAGCCTGTTGTTTGTGCCAATGGGCATCGGTCTTTTGGTTGTCGGCGCTGATCTGATGGTGGACAGCGCGGTCGAAATCGCTCGCACCGTCGGCATCTCGGAAACCGTGATCGGTCTGACCCTGGTGGCGGCCGGCACCGGGCTGCCGGAATTGGCCACCTCCGCCGTGGCGGCCGTGCGCCGGCATGCCGACGTCGCCCTTGGCAATGTGATCGGAAGCAATGTCCTTAACATTCTAGCTGGCCTTGGTGCGGCGTCGGTGGTGCGGCCGATCCCGATCCCAGAGCAGATCATGTCATTCGATATGTGGTTGTTGTTGGGGGTCACTCTTGCTCTGTTGCCACCCGTGTTTCTGAAGAACCGTATCGGCCGAGTCTATGGCGGCCTGTTTTTGGTGCTGTATGTTGCCTATGTCGCTGCCTTGGCGACCGGCCGGATCGGCGCCGCCGGTCCGGCATCCTAGATCTAGATACGTCGGCAAGCCTTGGAACAGGTCATCGTCCTTGTCGTGCTGGTGCTGGCTCTGGTCGGCTTCACTCGGGAAGTGTTTCCACCCGACGTGATCGCTCTGGCCGGCGCAATGGTGCTGCTGGTGGCCGGCGTGCTCGACTCCGCCGAAGTGTTGGGCGTGTTCGGCAACGCTGGTGTCGTCACCGTGGGTGCCATGTTTGTGCTCAGCGCCGCTTTGGAACGCACCGGCTGCATCGATGCCCTGGGCAACACGGCGACCCGGGTGATCGGCAATTCGCCGCTCTTGGTTCTGGGTGGTCTAATGGTGACGGCACTGGCGATTTCGGCTGTGATCAACAACACACCGGTGGTGGTGATTCTGACGCCGGTGACCATCCGGCTGGCCGCCCATCTCGGCAAGGCGCCGTCCAAACTGTTGATTCCGTTGTCCTATGCCGCAATTCTGGGCGGTACCTGCACGCTATTGGGCACGTCGACCAATCTGTTGGTCGATGGCGTTGCGCAAAAGTTGGGCCAACCGGCGTTCGGCCTTTTCGAGATCACCGGCTTCGGCTTGATCATGGCCACGATCGGGTCCGTGTACATGATCGTGATCGGCTATCGCCTGCTGCCTGAACGCGAGACCACCGGTACCCTTTTGTCCGATTTGCCGCCTCGGCAGTATCTGACCGAAGTGGTGGTGATGCCGGAGTCGCGCTTGGTCGGCCGCACTCTGGAAGGGGCCCAATTGAGCCATATCCCGGGCGGTCGGGTCGTTGATGTGATCCGTCGTGACGAAAGTCTGCGCCGCCAGTTGGGGGCCGTGCGTCTGGAAGTGGGCGACCGGCTCATCGTCAAGACGCCGGTGGCGGGGCTGGTGGCGCTGCTCGATCGCGGCGGTATCGAGATGGAGAAAGGGGCCTTGCAGGAGCTGTCGACCCGCCGCACCGCCATGCTGGAAGGGGTGGTTGGGCCACGCTCCCGATTCGCCCACCACCGGCTCGTCGATCTCAATCTGCGCCGGCTCTATGGCGTCTATATCCTCGCCGTGCACCGGCAGGGCGAGAACCTGCGCGAGAAGTTCGAGCATGTTCGCTTGGAGGTGGGTGACACGGTGCTCTTGGAGGGACCCCCAGATAGCCTGCGCCGCATGGTTGAGAACGGTGAACTGATCAGCTTGAACGAGCCGGTGTTCCGCCCCTACCGGCGCGGCAAGGCATGGCTTGCCATCGGCGCCGTGGCGGCGGTGATCGGCTTGTCCTCGTTCGGCCTGATGCCGATCGCCGGTGCCGCCCTGGCAGCGGCGGTGTTCGTCGTCCTGGCCGGATGCCTGGACCGCGACGACGCTTATTCGGCTATCGAATGGCGCATTCTGTTCATGATCTATGGCATGCTCTGCCTTGGTCTGGCCATGGAGAAAACCGGTGCGGTTGGTCTGATCGCCGGGCTGGTGGTGGACAACTTCGGCGGCTTTGGTCCATTGGTCGCCTTGTCTGTGCTCTACCTCATGACCTGGATGCTGACTGAGGCCGTAAGCAACAATGCGGCTGGCGTCTTGCTCACGCCCATCGCGGTTGCCATCGCCACACAACTCGGCGTGGATCCCCGACCGTTTTTGGTTGCGATCATGTTTGGTTCGTCCGCCAGCTTCACCACGCCGATCGGCTACCAGACCAACACGTTCGTATATGGCGCCGGCGGCTATCGCTACCTGGATTTCGTCAAGGTCGGGTTGCCGCTGAACCTGATTTTCTGGGTTGCGGCCACCGCGCTGATCCCGTGGTTCTGGCCGCTGTGATTGCGGCGACGGGCGTGCCGCATCCGGTTGTGGGTGACGTCAGATGATCGCGCGTTCGCGGAGTGGGCGGTTTTCGAGAATGCGTTCATAACCCAGCGGTGACAAATCCAGACTCTGGAAGCGGCCAGTCAGCATCAGTTCAGCCAGGCCACGGCCGGCGCCGGCCGCATGCTGCAGACCATGGCCGCTGAAACCATTGAGGAAAAACAGGTTTTCCAGGTCCGGTGGTGGTCCGACCACCGCGTTCTGGTCGAGCGTGCAATATTCATAGTGGCCGGCCCAGAACGTCAGCAGGCGAACGGCTTCGAAGGCTGGCACGCGATGGGCCAACGCCGGCCATAGGCAGTCTTCGAAAAACGTTGGCGGGACGGCGAAATCATCCGCAGCGGTATCCGGATCGGGATCGGGTGGCATGCCGGCGAGGTATTCGGCAGGGCCATGTGGCCGGACGTAGAAACCGGATGGATCGATCATCAACGACGTGAGGCCGATGTCGACGGCAGCGCGGAAATGGAAGACGCAGCGTTTGCGCGCCACCACCGGCAATGGCACGCCGGCCATGGCGGCCACGGCGCCGGCCGCCGGACCGGCCGCATTGACCACCTGGCCGGCGGCCAAGCGCCGACCGGAGGCCAGCCGCACAGGGCCGAGGCGCGTGCCGTTCCGGTCCAGGCCGACGACGGTATCGTGCAAGAACGACACCGTGAGGTTGCGGCAGCGGCGGCGTAGAGCCTGCAGCAAGTCGTGGCCGTCGAACCAGCCTTCACCGTCGAGCGCCCGAGCCGCCCCCGCGAGGCCGGCTGTGTTCAGCCAGGGATAAGAGATTGCGAGTTCGGCCGCGTCGTAGCGATGGATGGGCACACCTTCGGCGCTTTGCACGGACAGATTGGCGTCCAGCACCGGCAGGCCATCGGGGGTGGCCAGGAACAGGTAGCTCCCCGGAGTAAACGGGATCGGCGGCGGTCCACCGGGCACATCGTGATTCAGTTCGTCCAGGAACGCCCGGCCGAACCGGGACAAGCGGATATTGAGCGGGGTTGAAAACTGCTGGCGGATTGACCCCGCCGACAAGGTGGTGGAGGCCGTGGTGTAGCGAGGGTCTCTCTCGACCACGGCGATTCGAAGGCTCTCGCCACCCAGCGCCTTCAAATGGTAAGCGGCGGCGCAGCCCATGACCGCACCGCCAACGATCACCACATCGAATGAATCACCCATGATGCCCGTGTCCAGCCGATTGGTATCGGGTTATCGACCAACCAGTGAACCCGAGAACCGGCCGTCACCGCAAGACATCAGGCTATCGTGGCTCACTCGAAGCCACCGAAGTCGCCACCGAAGTCGCCACCGGTGTCGAAGCCCGGATCCTCGGCCATATCGGCACCCGGATCCATCGGGTCTTCGGGTGGCGGTTCGGCGGCCTCGGCACCGCCGCCATCGCCCATCAACATGTCGGCGATCATGTTGCCGACGATGACGCCGCCGGCCACACCCACCGCGGTCTGCATGGCGCCCGCCATGAAACCACCGCCCTGCTGCTGTTGACCCCACGGTCCTTGTTGGCCGGGCATGGCCTGACCTGGCATGGGGCGGCCCACAGGTTGTTGCCGCATTGGTCGACCCGCCTGCGGCCGGCGCGGTTGCGGCTGCGGCTGGGAGCCGCCGCCGAACAAGCCACCCAGGAAACCGCCGCCGCCAGCGGGGCGGGACGCCAACTGTCCTTCGAGCTCCTGGATACGCTCTTGCGCCTGGGTCAGCGCGTGCTCTTGGATCACGATGGTCTGGGCCATGTAGTATGGGGCTGCCGGCTGCTGGCGGATGCGCTCGCCGATGAAGGATGCAGCCTCGTCATCGCGTGCGCCGGCCTGTTGCTCGGCCTGCTGCAAACGGTCGAACAGTCCCGAAATCACGTCTTTGTCTTGCTGGTTCATTGGTTTCGACTCCCACCCGGGTCACTCTTCAGGCCAAGACATGGGAAGCCAGGGGTGCACAACAAGGCGTTGAACCGTGGTCCCGTCGACCACACCTAACGGCGTTGAAGTTGATGGTAAACCTGTTGCCGGGGCTATGCGCGTTCGGTTCGACAACCGTCTGGGCAAAAAGAGTGAACAATAGTGACGGGATTTTGCTCGGTTGCCACATTGGCGATATCTCTCAACGGCCCCATTTCCCCCGACGTCCCCATTTCCCCGGACGTCAATGTAGCGGTAGCCGGTCTCTGTGCAGCAAAATGTAGTCAGACGATGAACTCTCATTTCGACTTTGGATTTGAAATCAATGGTTTAGATTGAATTGATTGGGGAAGTTCTGGCCAAACTATTTCTCCTTAGTTCCACACCGTGCTACCGCCCGACCCGCAGAGGATGAACCTCTGGGCGGGTCGTGGCCACATCCCGGAGCGCCGACGCCCCGTCGGCCCAGCCCGTCAACCC
>JANQJV010000093.1 GCA_028281465.1 Azospirillaceae bacterium
CCGGGGATGAAACAGTCCAGTTTTCCGAGCGCATATATAGCAGCGAAGTTTGCTTTTGCTACTATATTTGGACACGCCAAGCTTAGTTTCTTGTTAGGCTGGCAGCACCCTGTCGGCCATCCGCTCCAATCCGTCGGCTAGACTGTCGTATGCCATGGGGCTCCAAACGCCTGGGTTCGTTTCGAGGGTTGCCAAAAGCGTGCTGGCAAGACCGACCTTTTCGGCCAGGTAGGCACGGCTGTAGCCGCGCTGCTCGCGCCACAGGCGGATCACGCTCTGTCCCCCGGCCGCCGATTGGGCAAAGCTGGGTGGCAAATCGCACCCGGTGTCGCGGCGCTCTGCGACCATGATCTCGGCCAAGGTGTCAAACCAATGTATCATCCATCCTCCTCGTCCAGGTGCGCGGTTCCGAATTTTGGAATGCCTGGCAGTCTCGAGTGACATATCCGGCGCGGTGCAGTTTTCTGGTCTCGTTACCTTCCAAAGCGCTGCAGGCGCGCCGAAACCTTTTCCTCCTCACCACGGTCACGGGTGGTTCAATCACGTTGGGAGCGTAAGGAGATCGAACATCTGTATGCGGTGGGTCAGATTCGGTTCCAATTCTTGGTTTTTTCGATCCAATTCGTCACCGTCACACGTTGGTACGCCGGCATCTCCATCGGTGCCTCAAAAACCCAG
The DNA here is from genome assembly GCA_028281465.1 of Azospirillaceae bacterium. Taxonomy (GTDB): domain Bacteria; phylum Pseudomonadota; class Alphaproteobacteria; order Azospirillales; family Azospirillaceae; genus JANQJV01. The sequence continues at coordinate 679 of JANQJV010000093.1, forward strand.
CCCTTGAAATATGGTCATTGAGTTTTTTTTCCAGGTCGGTCAGCTCCAGCTTTTTTGAGCCGGCCGGTCACGACGGTGGCATCCTTGGTCAGCCCCCCCGCAAAGAAACCAAGGATTGGCCGCCATGTCCGATGCACGTCATGTCATCTCCGCTGCCCTGGCGAAGCTGAGTCGATAGCGGTGTGCAAAGCTGCGTCGCGCCGGCGGCAAAGCGCGGTGTGTTGTGGCAAAAAGTCGGTGCTCCAGAAAAAACCCGGTTAATGCCAGCCCTTGCATCACGTCGGACGGACCACCGGTGCCGCGGCCGATCAGGAATTGCGGCAAGGCCAGAAGACGGTCGCGGTAAGGCTCGCCGGCCGATAGGGACACGGCACGGCCGCTGCGCGGGCTGACATAAGCGAGTTGGTCGTTGCTGCCAGTGGCGGCGCATTGGCTGAGGTCCACTCCGTAGCCCAGCTCAGCCAAGACGCCCAGTTCCCAGCGCACGTAAAGCTCGCCCCAGAATGGGGTCTCGGCCAGACCTTTGAGAAGCACGCACAAACCCTCGAAAACCGCGGTATGCGGTTCACGGTCGGGGCAAGCCCAGTCGGTCACTGCGCAGGCCGAGGCAAGGGCGGCCAAACGGACCGGGTCGTGGAACACCGGCCCGGCGGTACAGGCAACCGGCTCCAGACTCAAGGTACCCAGGTTTTCTGCCAACCGGCCACGCCAGCGGGCGGCGACCAGGTTGCCGGCTTGGAGTTCCCCGGCCCGGCGTCGTGATTGGCCGCCACGCACCAGACCACTGTGCCGGCCGTGGCAGCGTGTCATCAAAACGACGACGGCTGACGATTCACCATACGGCCGTGACGACAGCACGACCGCGTCATCATCCCAGTCCATCCGGCCCTCGCTGTGTGCCAATCATGCCCGTGCCGGAAGGCCTGATGGGCACGGTTCCAATGTGGCAGCCTGGTCGGCCTCGGCCAAGTTCTTTGGCGGCATTGGTGGCGGCATTGGTGGCGGCATTGGTGCCGGCACGAGTGCGGGCCCGCGTGATGGGGCTGCCGGCGTCCGGTCGGCCGTGGCAGAGCAGAGAGGTCAGCCCATCGCCGACGTCAAATCCGCCGTTCGCCGGGGGAAGGGCACCAGGTTCAGCATCGGTTGACGGCCGTCGGAAAGCCGGCTGTCTCCCAGACCGGCGACGTGATCACGTCGAGCACACCCGCGCCGCACTGCATGGCCCAATAGACCCGGACCCGGACGGTACCGATCCAAGCGGCACCGATCCGCTCCCAGGGGGCCGGTGCGACATTGACCGCCAGTCACCGAGCGGGTTTCGGCCGCGCATCCCTTGAGGCATGGCCGTCGGCGCACCGGCCGAGCATGGATGCGTGCCGGTTGCCCCGATGTTCCGTCCAGGTGATCGTGAGTCCGGCGACGGCGATCAGCGTCATTCCGCCGATGGTCAGGCCGTCTGGCAGGGTGCCGAAGAACACATAACCCCAGAGGGTGGCGAAGAGGAGGTAGGTGTAGTCGAACGGAGCAAGCCAGCTCGCCTCAGCAGACTGATACGCTTTGGCCAGACCAATGTTGGCCGCCAGGTTCAGGCCTGAACACAGGGCGATCAAGCCGAGCACGACCGCGTCGATAGGGTGCCAGCCCCCCAGCAAATAGGGCCACGTGGCAGCATGCGCCGGTTGGATCACGGAGATTGCCAGCGAGCCTGCACCTCCGGCGATCAAGAAGGCAATGCCGACACCCATGGCAAGCACGATTGGCGACTCCTGACGACACAAACGGCGCGTGGCCAGAATGGTCCCTGCATAGCACAAGGCGGCCCCAATTGGCATGAGCGCCATCGGTGAAAACCCGACGGTACCCGGCTTGAGAATCAGAAGGGTCCCCGTGAAGCCGACCAGAATGGCGAGCAGGCGACGGATGCCAACGGCTTCGCCAAGGCAAATTTTAGACAAAAGTGCCACGAACAGCGGAAAAACGTAAAGGCCGGCAGCAATCTCGGCCAGACTCAAGTTTGGGATGCCACCGAAGAAGAGCAGCATGGCGCCGACGAGCAAGGCGCTGCGCACCGCCACCGCCCAGAGCCGTTGCGGCTTGAGCCGGCGTGCGCCCGTTACAAGCCCATACAGCAGCGCCAGCAGGCCCAGATTGAAACAAGCGCGCAAGACCTGGAATTGCCACAGCGACACCGCGTCGGCGAACAGCTTGACGAGAGCATCTTGCAGTGAAAGGACAGCAAGCGAGGCGACGAGCACCCCCGACGCCAGGGCCGGCGTATCCTTGGTCGATGCCGTCGATGCGGCTGCCGTGGGTGTGGGGAGTGGGGAGAGCCGACCGTCCATCCGAGTGATCCGATTGCGGTGCGACCGGGATGGGGGCACCGACTGGGACATGAAGTCTGCCAGAAGAGGCCTGCCTGACCGATGTCGTCAAGCGACCCCGCCGACGGCGGGCGCAAGAGGACCTTTGGGTGGCGTGGATGCCCTCGGATGTCTTGACAGCGACGCCGAAACCGCCGATTTCTGGAGGATACATGGCGGGGCGTAGCGCAGCCTGGTCAGCGCGCCAGTTTTGGGTACTGGAGGCCCCCGGTTCGAATCCGGGCGTCCCGACCATTTTTGCCCCGACTCAGATTTCGGGATTGGGAGCGGCGGGCGTTGGGCCCGGGAGATTGGAGCGACCGAGGTCATGCATGTGCGCATCTTCCAGCCGAGCCGGGCCGCAACGCAGGCGGGGCGTGCCAGAGCCCAGGGGTGGGTGATTGAACCGGAACTGGAAACCCCGCGCTTGCCGGAACCCCTGATGGGGTGGGCTAGTGCAGGCGATACGTTGAATCAGATCAAGTTGCGTTTTCAAAGCAAGGAAGACGCCATCGCCTTTGCGGAACGCAAAGGTTGGACCTATTCGGTGGCGGAGCCACAAACCCGCCGCATTCCGCCCAAAAACTATGGGGATAACTTCCGTCGTGGCCGGCCGGCGTAGCAAACCCACCGGCGTGGCAAACCCAATGGCGGCGGTCCGATACGACACGGTTAGGATCGATACAGGATTGCACCCTTAGCTCAGCTGGATAGAGCAACCGCCTTCTAAGCGGTAGGTCGCAGGTTCGAATCCTGCAGGGTGCGCCACAGCTCTCAATCGAATGCATGGTTGCGACGCCGGTGGGGCGACGCCGGTGGGCTGGGCGTCGCCATTCGGTTAGGTCTAGTGAGTCGGCCTTAGCGGTATCAAGCGGTCGTGTTGACGTTGTTGCCCAGCGCCGGATTGGTCGGCACGGTGGCGCCGGAGCCGCCCGCGGCCGCAGCTTGCTCGCCGCCCTGTTGCACCGTCTCGGCGGTTTGCTGCAGGGCCTGCACTTCGTTTTGGATGGCGCGGGTGGCGACCTGGGTGGCGGCGCCGGAAACGGATGCGATATCAGTCATGGTTCATCTCCTTTGAGACGGGGCATTGGGAAACGAGCTTTGCCCGCGCTTCGGAAATGCCATCGGTCGGTCATTTAGACAATTCACCGGTTGTCAAAACACACCCGCCGGATTGTGACCCGGCGCCTGCAGGCGAATTAAGAATTCATTTACCACCCTCACAGCAGCGCGTCGGTCTGGTGTGGTGACCGGGTGACCGATAGGCTCGACGCCAGAGCTGAAACGGAGGACTCCAAGGCCACCATGAACAAGGGCTTGCCTGGTAACGACCCCACCTACCGGTTCTATGATGGCGACTACCCGTCGTTGTTGCTTGGACCGCTGTGTGGACATGAACCGGACCTGGCCAGGCGGCACATGATCGACGGCGATGTGGAGCGCTATGCTGCCGTTGCCGGCCAGACCGGCGATCCACTGCTTGAGATCGGCTGCGGCACCGGCCGGTTGACAATCCCGTTGGCGCGCATGGGGCATGTCCTCACAGCGGTCGACGTGGCGCCGGCCATGCTGGCACGTTTGCAGCGCCGCGTGGCGCGCGAGCCGGAGGCGGTGCAGGCCCGCATCAACCCGGTCGAACAGGATGCCGTCCGGCTCGACCTGTCGCACCGTGACCATGCGCTCGCCTTCATCCCGTTCAACACATTGATGCTGATCGACGATCTTGAGGCGCAATGCCGAACGCTGCAACGGGCTGCGGCGCACCTGCGCCCGGGTGGGTGGTTGGCGCTCGACGTGCTCAACCCGCTTGTTTTACCGTTGGACGCCAATGAGACGCCGGATATGCCGGTGCCGCGCGTACACCCGGAAACCGGCAATCGCTATCGTCGCTTCGCCCTCAACAGCCGGCTTGATGATCGCCAGCGGCAGCGTATCCATGGTTGGTACGAGGAAACACTGCCGACCGGACGGGTGGTGCGCAACGACTATGCGTTCTGGTGGCGGCCGGTGTTCCGGTACGAACTGGAGTTAATGGTGCGCGCGGCCGGCCTGACAGTCGAAGCGGTCGAAGACGGGTTCAGCGGCAACGCCTGGACGGTGGACAGCCCGAAACTTTTTCTGGTCGCCTACAAACCGAAGGAGTAAAGCACCGCGCCACGACACTCGGAGCGTCAAAGTCGACCGAGGGCGGTGTCATAGTCAGGGCAGTCCGCGAAACTGCTCTTGCTCTTTGTTTTGTGGTATCCTCGGATCGTGGAATCGGTCTCCACTTCCGCCGAAAAAATGCCCGTCCCATGGCCCCGATCGGGCGGCCTGTTTGAGGTGAAGGTTTCGTGCCGACTGGTCATTCAGCGGATCGGTGCGGACAGGTGCAACACCTCGTAGCCATGACCACCATGGTTGCGCGCCATCCCCAGGTCGGGCGAATGCCAGAGGGTGAAACGCACCAGCTCCCACCGTTCCGGGTCCAACGCCGACACCAAGGAGAACAAGCCAGGACTGGCCAACAGACCGCACCCATGTGCCTGTTCTTGTTCCACGCCCTCCACCGCCGGCCGGGTGTCGGCGAGTGCGGTGGTCTGGTGTATGGCGAAGCCCGGAGGCCGACTGGTTTCTTTGCGCTCGAAGCGCAGGACGGTCATCAAGCGCACCTGCGGTCGGCCGAATGCCTCGCACACCGCCTGGAACAGCTCGCTGGCCAGAAAGGCCTGAGCCACTTCGGCGTTTTCCCAAACGTAGAACACCGCATACTGATTGATGGCGCTGGCCCAGCCGCCCGTGCCTTGGCGGTCGTTGCACAGGAAGGACTTCTGGATCAGCCCGGGCAGCGTGTCGAAAACCGGCCCACGCTGTGCCACGCGCCGGCGCACATGGGTCATGTCGTAGTCGTTGGGGAGGCCGAAGGCGTATTGCATCGCGAGCATGGGGTAGTCCCTCGAGTAACGGCCAGCGTTTCCGCCGGCCCGTCTCAGCGCAGCCGGGTGATTAGGCTCGAGGTATCCCACCGGTGGCCGCCGGCGGCCTGGACGTCAGCATAGAACTGGTCGACCAGGGCGGTCACGGGAAGCCGGGCCCCCACGCGTCGGCCCTCGGCCAGCGCAATGCCCAGGTCCTTGCGCATCCAATCGACGGCAAAGCCGAAGTCGAACTTGCCGTCGATCATCGTTGTGGCTCGGTTATCCATCTGCCAGGATTGCGCTGCTCCTTTGGAGATCACCTCCACCACCTGCTGCGCATCCAGCCCGGCCTTTTCGGCCAGGGCCAGGCCTTCGGACAGACCCTGCACCAGGCCGGCGATGCAGATCTGGTTGACCATTTTTGTGAGTTGTCCGGCACCCGGGCCGCCCATCAGCCGGACTGAACGGGCGAAACAGCCGATGAGCGGTGCGGCGCGTTCGAACGGGCCGGCGGCGCCACCGACCATGACTGTGAGCACGCCGTTGACCGCCCCGGCTTCCCCGCCCGAGACGGGGGCATCCAGGAAATGGATGCCGTGCGCCTGGGCCGCGGCGTGGCAGTCTCGGGCGACCGTGGCAGACGCGGTGGTGTGGTCGATGAACACGGCACCGCGGCCCATGCCGGCGAAAGCGCCGTCCGGGCCGGTGGTGACCGCACGCACGCTGTCGTCGTCGCCGACGCAGGCGAAGACGAAATGCGCTCCAGCCGCGGCCTCGGCTGCAGTCGCAGCGATCCGACCCGGGTTGTTGACGGCCCAAGCCTTCGCCTTGTCCGGCGTTCGGTTCCATACGGTCACGGCATGGCCGGCCTTGGCCAGATGGCCGGCCATGGGGCCTCCCATCACACCCAATCCCAAGAAGGCGACCGATGTCGCCGCCTGTTCCGTCATCCCGCGATCCCTCCACGCGACCCATCCGAAAGCACTAACGGCGGAACCGTGGGCGCCGTGCGATGTCCGGTCAAGGGCTTTCTCGGGGACGGGGCTCGGCATTGGGGTTGGCCGTGTCCAACAAGGCGGCGGCGTCGTCGATGAGCAGTTGTGCGTCGCTGCGGCCATTCCAGGTGTCCGGCCGCAGCGTGCCGGCCAGATGCAGGGGCCGGCCGCCGGCTTGCAACAGGGTGCGGCCAAGAGCGCCGTCAAGCGCCCGGAAGGCGATACCCTTGAGCCGGCCGCCGTCGCTACCACTGAGGATGCAGCGCACGTGCTGACCGCCCACCACGTCGGCACGGACGACGCGCACGGCAGGCAGGGCGAAACGCGGTTCCGGGTTGCCGGCACCGTAGGGGCCGAGCCGGTCCAAGATTTCCACCAGGTTGATGGTGGCCGCACCCGATGACAATACACCATCCAGGTCCAGGGCTGGGGCCAGGGTTTGGAACGCCGGCGTGCGGCCGACGCGGTCGGCCAGGAAGGTCTTCAGCTCGGCAAGCCGGTTGCGGGCGACCGTGAAGCCGGCCGCCATCGGGTGCCCGCCGCCATGCCGCAACAGGCCAGCTTGCTTGGCGGCAATCACGGTGGCACCCAGGTCGATGCCAGGCACCGAGCGGCCGGAGCCCTTACCTTCATCACCGTCGAGCGCCACGGCGCAGGCCGGGCGGTGGTAGCGGTTGCCGAGCCGCGAGGCGACCAGACCGGTGACGCCCGGGTGCCAATCGTCCGAGGCGGCGAAAACCACCGGCCCCGGGTCGTCGGTGCCGAGTTGCTCGGTCGCGGCCCGATAAGCGGCGGATTCCAGGGCGCGTCGTTCGGTGTTGCAGGCGTCCAGCCGTTCGGCCATTGCGGCGGCCTCGGCCGTATCCTCGGTCAGCAGCAACCGGGCGCCAAGGTCGGCACTACCAACGCGGCCGCCGGCGTTCAGCCGCGGGCCGATGAGGAAGCCCAGGTGGCCGGCGTCCGGCTTTTCACTCAGCCTACCGACATCGGCCAGGGCCGCCAAACCAGGGTTGCCGCGGCGTGCCAGCACCTTCAGGCCCTGACACACCAGCGCGCGGTTGAGACCGGTGAGCGGGGCGATGTCGCACACCGTGCCGACGGCGACCAGGTCGAGCCAGGCCATCAGGTCCGGCTCCGGCCGGCTGCGGTACCAGCCGCCGGCGCGCAATCGCCGGTTCAGGCCGACCAGCGTGAGGAACGTCACGCCGGCAGCGCATAGGTGGCCGAGTCCCGTGGTGTCGTCGAGTCGGTTCGGGTTGACCACGGCGACGGCTTGGGGCAACTGGGGTTCGGCACTGTGGTGGTCGAGCACGATGACGTCCAGTCCGGCGGCGGCGGCGGCGGCCAGCGGCTCGAAGGAAAGTGTTCCGCAGTCGACCGTGACCACCACTCTGACACCTTGGCCGCGGAGGCTGTGCATGGCCTTGGTGTTGGGGCCGTAGCCCTCCGTGCGACGGTCGGGCACATAGATGGTCGGGTCGGTGCCGACATGGCGCAGGAAGCGGCCGAGCAGGGCGGCTGAGGTGGCGCCGTCGACGTCGTAGTCGGCGAAGATGGCGATAGGCTCGCCTGCCTCCAGGGCGCGTGCCAGGCGTTCGCAGGCCCGGTCCATGTCTTTGAGCCGGCTTGGGTCGGGCAGCCAGTGGCGCAGGGTCGGGGTAAGATAGGGGTCCAGCCGATCTGGTGTGACGCCGCGCGCCGCCAGCACCCGCCCGAGGATCTCTGGCAGCGCCCGGCTTTGCGCCAGGGCTTGCGCCAGCCTGTCATCGGCCGGTCGCAGCCGCCACGTTCGTCCGGTCACCGACCGGGTCACATCCAGGCAAACATCCTCGGCATCGGCAGCAACGAGCGGGCACGGCATGGTAAGGTCCGGAACCAGGCGGGAGAACGAAACGAGCACAAGATTTGGTATTTCACAAACCCGCGCCTACCATAGGTTGGAAGCATGCGACCCGTAAAGCCCAAACGAAACCAGGGCGGGGGGTACCCCAATCGAGCGGCTGTTGCCGCCGTCCGAACCAACCGCGCTCCGAATCCTCGAGGTGCCTCACCGTTTCATTGGGCTTCGAAGGAAGGCGGTGCACCAGACAAGTCACGGCGCTTCAATCATGGAGAGGACCTCGGTTGCGACGGCACGAGGCCCGCGTGGTGGGGTTTTGAATCTCGGCAAGATCGAAAACACACCAAGTCCGACCGATTGTGCGACTGTCTGCTCCGTTCCAGTGCCGCATGGTCCGGTCGGTTCAATTGGATCCGGTCGCCTTGGTACGGATCGACGGAGCGAACGTTCACACCTGTCGCCCACCCTATCGATCGACGGACCGGGGAGATCACCGGACCGGTTCCGTCCGGGTCTTCGGCCAGCTTGGTCGAGGCATGCCAGGCGGTGCGCCGTGTTGCGTTGATGACGGCGGTCATGACCATTGCGGAGATTGCCGGTTTTTCCCGGTTTGGTAAGGCGGCGTGGACCGATGGTCACCTGGTCTCGGCGGCGAACCGGGCCCGCGTCCACAGGGCATCCGTGCCGGCTGCCATTGCCAACCAGGCGAAACAGCCGCTGCCCAAGCGGTTCAATCGATTGATGAACCGCGTCCCGCACAGCAACAGTGTGGTCTCAGCCAGGATCGCTACAGACAGTTCATCCGTTTCGGGCTGACATGAAAAACACAGAAGGCAAACCCAGAACAGGGTTTCGGACATGGTGGGGACATCCTCGTTCCGAGCTGAGAGCCACGCCTTGGCACTGCATTCCGATCGGCATGGATGGCAGTCAGATTTCTCTCGCGCGCAACAATGCCATGGCACGAAAACCTGGAGCATCGATCGTGCAACGCCGACGAACACACGGGCTCTGGCACACCGGCTCTGGCACAACGGCCCGCTGCCCCCCATATGCGCTGCCATGCCGGTGGGGCGGCTGAGACCCAAAAACCGATCTGTCAAGATCGGGTTAACGCGGGCCAGCCGTGTTGGGCAACGGCAATTTGACCCATCGGCGGCCGGCGGCGGCGTCGCCATTTGATGCCATCAAGATGTCGTCGCCTTGACTGACGTGGTTGACAACTCTTGAAAAGGGCAGGCCCAACACCCTCGTGGGGTGGGGGAGATCGGCCGACGAGGGGATGGATGTTCACAGATGTCGTGATGTTCGCGGCCGGTCTCATCTTGTTGACGGTTGGGGCGGACTACCTGGTTCGGGGCGTGTTGACCACCGCGGCGCGTTGTAAACTGTCGCCCCTGGTCGTCAGCCTGACGGTGGTCGCCCTTGGCACGTCGCTGCCGGAATGCTTCGTCACACTCAATTCCGTGTTGGAAGGCGTGCCTGGCATCGGTGTCGGCAATGTGGTCGGCAGCAACATCTCCAATCTCCTGCTCATTCTTGGAGTCGGTGGCTTGATTGTGCCGCTGGCGACCGGGCCGCAAATGCTGGGCCGCGACGGTATGGTCATGCTCGGGGCCACCGGCTTCTTCGTGCTGGCGGCCAGCTTGGGGCAGATTACGTGGCCGATCGGTGCGGCGTTTCTGATCGCACTGTTTGGTTATCTCGCCGCCTGCATGGTGGCGGATCGGCGCAGGGGGTGTGCCGCCGCTGCGGACTGCGAGGAAGATGGCATCGATCTGGCCTTGGGACCCACGATCGTTGTCATGGTTGCCTCGCTGGCGGCTTTGATCATCGGCAGCGAGCTGTTGATCCACGGCGCCGTGAAGTTGTCGTTGTGGATGGGTGTCTCGGAAACCACCGTCGGTCTCACGCTGGTTGCCATCGGTACATCTTTGCCGGAGCTCGCCACCACTGTGGCCGCAGCCCGGCGCGCGCAGTTCGACATCATCCTGGGTAATGTGCTCGGCAGCAATCTGTTCAACCTCCTGGGAGTGGTGGGTGTGGTCAGCCTGGTCGCTCCGGTGCACATCCCGCCGGAAATCCTGAGCTTGGACCTTTGGCTCATGGTCGGTGTGACTTTGCTGGCCCTGATCTTGCTGCGCAGCGATTGGCGGTTGGACCGTCGGGAGGCGGCGGTCATGCTGGCCGCTTATGTCGGCTATATTGCCTTCCAATTCACCGCCGTCGATCCAGCGGTTGGCGGGCACCTGTTTGCCGCCTTGGCACCTTGACCAGGCAAGCTATGCACGGAGTGCCGGCAACGGTGATCCGGTGATCGACGCTTGGCAGAATTCGTTGAATGGTCATGCCGACCGAGTGTAGTGGGATGCGATGCACTCGGTTGGAGCGCGGCGGTCGCCTGTCTTCCCAGAGTTTTTGGGCGGCCGTCGGTGCCGTGCCGGCGGTGCGACCGCACAGGGAGCCGCCCGGGTCGTCGTCATTGTGCGTGACTGTGCCGGTCCTGACGTCGTCCTGGTGCGTCTGGCTCTGCCGGTCCCCGAAAGCCGCTGCGGAATCCGAACGCCTGAACCTGCGGGCCATCGAAACCCTGCAGCCGTGCATTGCCCAATGATCGTGGGTCAGGGCGGCTACGCGACCAGGCCCGACCGTTGACCACGGTGTTCTCCGTGCAACGGTACCGCATGCGGCGTCTTCATGCATCGTGGCAATCATGGGCCGGTCAACAGCGGGTTAGCGCCACCGCGGTGACACGGCCCGTCGCCAGGACCACCGACGCAGCGGCCCCCCCCCAGTCTGATAGAAACCCATGAAATCTCAATGTTCAAAGGCCCTCGTGTGACGCCTGAGGCGGCCGGTTTCAGTCCGTTTGATCCGGCACACGGCAAACAAGCACCGCACCCCTGGGCTCTTCGGTTGCTCGCCCGACGCGATGGTTCCGGCTTCCTTATCTGTCGAGCGGTCCGCATTTCTTCGGCTTCGATCTGGACAATCCGCTCACAGTTTGGTATAAATAATTATAAATGTTGTATTTATGGCAAACAATGAAGATTGCAATGTGATTAGAATTCCCAAGACCGTCGCAGAACAAGTCATTCCTAAAAATAGGAGACACTATCATGATTCCCAATAAAATCGCCTTAAGATTCTCTATGTGCGACGCACCATCATAGCACTTCAGTATAAGTTCCACACCGTGCTACCGCCCGTCCCGCAGAGGATGAACCTCTGGGCGGGTCGTGGCCACATCCCGGAGCGCCGACGCCCCGTCGGCCCAGCCCGTCAACCC
>JANQJV010000095.1 GCA_028281465.1 Azospirillaceae bacterium
CGGCGTGCACACGAGGCCGACGAGGCGTCGGCGCTCCCACAAAGGCCTCCCCGGATGGACCCGTTTGTGCCCAACGGCACCGTTCGTTTCTTGTTAGGGTCCTGTGGCCTGTAGCGTATCCTGGGTTTCTCAATCAGTTGTTGAGTCCCTCTGCGGAGTTGGTCATGGCAAAAGCTGTTGTTGCCAAACCCGTCGTCGGCCGGCCTGCAGCCACAAAAGCCACTGGCTGTCCACGTCGCACTGGGGCTCGTCGGGGCAACCCAACCACGATTGCCACGATCCCCACGTGGGGCCGCCCAAACCGAGCGGCGATTGTCACGGTTCGTTCGCTGCGGCCATGGAAACAGCCATGAGCCAAACGGCCTCCGTGCGCCTTGCGGCCGATGCCGCAGTCTCCCTCACGAAACTCCAGACGATGGCGCCTAAGGTGCATTGCTTGACCAATGATGCCGCGCGCGGTTTAACCGCGAACCTGCTGTTAGCGGTCGGCGCGACACCGTCTTTGACGCGGTCGCCAGAAGAGGTTGCAGACTTCGTGGCCAGTTCGCAGGCGCTGGTGGTCAATTTGGGCACGCCCGACGGGTTCGGCGATCGTCCTGCGGACGTCGGGATTGCAGCGGCGGCGGCCAACCGAGTCCCATGGGTGCTTGATCCCGTCATGGTCGAGCGGTCCCATGTGCGGCTGGAGACGGCGAAACGCTTCCTTGCTCGCAACCCAGCCGTTGTCAGGGGCAATGCAGGAGAGATTGGAGCGCTCGGCCTTGCTGCCGAGGCAGAGGGCGGCGACGGTCCGCCGACAGTTGTGGCCCTGACCGGTGCGGTCGATGTTGTCCTCGGTCGCCAGCCTGCCATACGCATCGCCAATGGACATCCCTGGATGTCTCGGGTCACAGCCCTGGGATGCGGCGGCTCCGCTTTGATCGCTGCTTTTCTGGCCGTTGAAGCCGATGCGTTCGCCGCAAGCTGCCAAGCCCTACTGGTTGCCGGCGTGGCTGGGGAGGTGGCCGCCGAGCAGGCGCGCGGCCCGGGCAGCTTTGCGGTCGCATTTCTGGATGTGCTGCATGCGCTCGATGACGACACGTTGACGGCGCGTGCACGGGTGCTGGTGGAAACGGGGGAGATAGACGAATGACGGCAACCGTCACCAGGCGGACCATGCTGGCGTCCGGAGCCGGATTGACCATGGCTGGCACTCGAATCGCCGGTGCATCGGAACCGGATCGACACGTCTGGCGGATGATCACCTCATGGCCCAGGAATTTACCGGGCCCAGGCATCACGGCCCAACGCCTCGCAGATCGAATCACGACCATGTCGGCTGGTCGACTGACCATTCAGGTATACGGAGCTGGCGAGCTGGTTCCGGCACTGGGCGTTCTGGATGGTGTTCAGCAAGGAGTTGCCGAAATCGGGCATACGGCGTCGTTTTTTTGGACCGGTAAGATGCCTGCGGCAGCGTTCTTCACCACCGTACCATTCGGACTGACCCCGGAAGAGCACATGGCATGGCTTGAGCATGGCGGAGGACAAGCTCTTTGGGACCGCCTCTACGCCCCCTTTGGCGTCAAGCCGTTCGCCGCAGGCAACTCGGGCATGCAGATGGGAGGGTGGTTCCTGAGGGAAATTCGGTCGTTGGCTGATCTGAAGGGACTGAAGATGCGCATCCCCGGTCTTGCCGGCCGGGTGATGGCGCGGTTGGGGGTCACGCCGGTTCTGATTCCGCCGTCGGAAATCTTTGCGGCGCTTCAGAGTGGTGCCATCGACGCCACCGAGTTCCTCGGACCATGGAGTGACCGTTCCGCCGGATTCCACCACGCCGCCCGTTACTATTACTGGCCGGGGTTTCACGAACCCAACGGCACGGGCGAGGCGATCGTGGCCCTGTCGGCTTGGAGACGTCTACCGCCCGATCTGCAGGCGATCGTGGAGAACGCCTGCAGATCGGAGAACGCTTTCGCCGTGGCTGAAACCGAATGGCACAATGCCGAGGCGCTTGAGGCCTTGGTTGCCGACGGTGTGCTCTTGCGGTCCTGGCCCACCGATGTCCTAAAGGCGGCGCGTCGGGAGTCGGAAGCCGTCCTGTCCGAATTCGCGGCGCAGGGCGGGATTGACGCGGAGATCCTCCAATCGTACCAGGCTATGCGCACCCGATCCCACGCCTGGTCCCGCTACTCGCGGCAAGCCTTCCTAACCGCCCGTCATGCGACTTGACGACCGATATGCCAGGCCCCTCGCCCAATCATGGGAGAGGGGTGTCTGGGTCCATCCATGGGTGCCTGGAAACGCTGTACCAAAACCTTGGCGATATAGCATGCCGGGATCACGTCAGCCGTCGCAACCGCGGGACCTCAGAAACGCATGCGCAGCGAGGCGCTGACAGTATAGGTTTCTTCCTTCGCACGGCCGAGTTCGGCGTTGCCCAGGATGCCGCCTTCCACCCAGTCATTGATCGGCACGCGGATGCCGCCGCCGAGGTTGACGCCGGTCTCGTCGATTTCGTCGCCGTTGCTGTCGACGTCGCGACTGGTGAACACATCATGCGACACGGTCGCCGTGACGAAGGGAACCGCGACATCAAAGGCATACGCCACTTCGAGGCCACCTGAGAGCTGTGCCAGGCGTGAATTCGGCGGCAAAACCTGCAAGCCGCTCGAGGCCGTGTAGGTGTCGAACCACTCGTGGGTGTAGGTGACGCCGAAGTCCGTCAAGAATTCCAAGCGGTCATAGGCTTTGAAGAAGCCGATGTTACCGCCGGTCAGCAAGCGCTGCGAGTCGTAGTCTCCGGTCACCCGGCTGCCGAGCTGGCTTTCCTCGATGTCGTTGTCAATGCCGGCATAGCCACCCAATATGCTGACGGTGATGGTGTCGGCGACCTGGTAAGCACCATAGACCGTTCCGGAAAAGCCTTTGGTATCGAGTTCGCCCGAACTCGATACCAGCGTGATGTCACTGCTCTCGACGCCCAAGGCAGCGCCGACCAAGGCACGCTCGGTCAGGCGGTAATCCACTCCGATCAGGCCAACATAGCTGTTGCCATCGAACACTTCACCGGTGCGGTCCTGCTCGATGCGCGTGTAGCTACCGTCGAGCCAGACGCCGAGACCAAGCTCGCCGTTGCCGCCGGGAACGCCGGTCGTGTCTGTTGTAGGCACGCTCAACCGCGCCAGACCGGCACCAATGGCACGAATACGGCCGACCACGGAGCTCGTGATGGCGTTGGTGGTCGCGCGGGTCTGCACCTGGCTGACCGACTCCACCGCCTCTTCCTGCACTGAAGCACTTGTCACATAGGACAGTTTGCCACCGTCGACGACCAAGCGCTCGAACTCTCCAGAGGCGAAATCCGAAGGGAGGCCGGAAAACGAGGTTTGCACGTTGCTGTCGATCGTGACTCCATCGGTGGCATCAATGTAATCGATGCTGAACCCCGGTTCCGGAACGAAGTTGTCTAAGAAGCTAAAGGAGAGGGTGCCTCCGGCAATGGTCGCGCTGCCCGTGACATTGAGCCGGTCGTGGCTTGTCGCGCTAGCGATCTCGGTCTGAAGGGTGCCGGCTGTCTGCGTGTAGTTGCCTTGGATCGAAAGGGCTCCAATTGAGGTACCCGGCGCCACCATGCCGCCGCGGTTGAACACCGAACCGACGAGGGCTCCGTTGCCCTTCAGGGTGCCTGCACTGCCAATGAAGATGCTCGATGCCTGTGCCGTGCCGCCGTCCGTCACAGTGAGTGTGCCGGTGCCCCCGTTTGTTTCATCAAAATCCATGGCAATGTGGATCGCATCGCCCGCGTTCAGCGATGAGCCGGAGCCCGTCACGGTTACCGAGCCTGTGCTGCCGCTCTCCTGACCAATCGTCATGCCGCTTTTGTCGCCGCCGGAGGAATTGGTTATCGTGACCGTACCGCCGGATGTGATGGTCAGCGTGCCCGTTCCTGATTCACCCACACGAAACTGTGGTCCTGCTGACCCGTCCTCGGCAGAATCTTGACCCGACAGCATGACGGAGGCACCGCCTTCGACCGTCATCGCGCCCGTGCTGCCGGCGTTCTCGCCAATCTCGATATCGAGACCTGTAAAGCTAGCACCATCCGAGACTGTCAATGATCCGGTACCTTTGGAACCGACCAACATGGCGCTATTGGATCCGGTCATCTGGACGGTTGTCCCGGACCCAGTGAATCGCCCGGTGCCAGTGCTACCCGATTCACTGGCGAATACAATATCCGTTTCGTTCGTCCCTCGATCGTGCACGGTCAGCGTCGCGCCGTCTTGGACCGTCAAGCTGCCGGAGCCATTTTGGCCAACTCGGAACTCGACATCGAGATGGTCGTTGCCGGTTCCGGTCAGGGTAACGGTCGTGCCATTGCCCGTGATTGTCGCCGTCCCTTCAGAACCGGAATCTCGTCCCAAGCGAAAGAGGGAACCACCCAAGCCACCATCGACCGTCACCGACGCACCATCAGAGATGGTCATGCTGCCGGTACCGCCACGGCCAACCGTAATGAAGGGCCGCAATGATGTGGAACTCACGTTTTGGCTGACCGTGAGGCTGGACCCAGACCCGGTTACGATCACCGTACCCGTACTGCCACTGTTGCGACCGATATTGATCCCAGCCTCCATGGTCTCGGTGTTCGAGGTGGTGCCGGGACCAACGGTCATCTGGGCGCCGTCTTCGATGCGCAAGGTTCCTTGGCTTCCGTCATTGCGGCCGACGGTAACAAAGCCGGCTAAGGATGTGGTGTTGCCATTCGCGTCGGTATCCAATCCATTCTGCGTTGTCGCCGTGACTCTTGAGTTTGATCCCGTGACGGTCAGTCTACCGGCACCGTACCTGCCAATTTCCAGGAACATTGTGTCCAGTAAGCCGCCATTGTCAATGGTCATGGATCCCACGGCTGATGTCGAGCTCAAGGCAATGCCGACGCCACTGTCATTTCCAGTTGTGATAATTGTGGAGTTACTTCCTGATATGCTCACTGTGCCATCGCCATTATTGCCGATGCCAACAAATAGATCATTGTTGCTTTCTTCGTCATCTCTTAAGGTCAATGTGTTGCCGTTATTCACGGTCAAAGACCCGGTCGCACCGTTGCCGATCGAGACGTTGTTTTCGGTCACATCGGTGGTGGACGAAAGTGTCGGCGTTGCATTGCCACTGGTGACGATGTCAGCCAAGGCCGGTACGCTGACCAATGCCGTGCTGACCATCAAGGCGGCACGCAGAAGAACGTGCCGGGAGCCAGTTTTGAGACATTCCGTCCGAACGGTGCCCATGATCCAATCCTCCAAACGCCAAAGGAATGCCTTGCTTGGAGTCGTGGATAGAATTCACTTCAAGTACAGGTCAAGGTGCCCAGCTTGTCCATTCCCCATTCGACAAGTCGTGTAGCGGTACAGACACAGATACGGGCCTGAAGCAACCGTTCGCAACTACAGAGGTCAGCAGGCGAGTTGGGCCTGTGGGTTCAGCCCTAGCGGCGCCGGTATCGCCCATATATTAGTTCTCACCGTCTGCCGCCGTCCCGCAGAGGATGAACCTCTGGGCGGGTCGTGGCCACATCCCGGAGCGCCGACGCCCCGTCGGCCCAGCCCGTC
>JANQJV010000106.1 GCA_028281465.1 Azospirillaceae bacterium
CCGGCCCGGACCCCGCCCAGCCGCCGGCCGCCAAGATGGCGGCGGTCCAGCCGGCAGGGATGCCGGCGCTCCTGGTTCAGCGCCGAAACCGAACCTGTCATCAATGCGGGCCAGGGGTATAAGCCAGAGACCATTCAAGAGAGAGTACCGACTCTGGTTAGGTTGGCACCAGGGTGTCGATCTGGCCAGCGTCGGGTGGTGTCTGGCCGGAGTCCAACCGTCGTGGCGTGGTGGCGTTGGTGGTGTCGTTCCGGTGGTCGAGAAAGCGTACGAAGGCGCGGTCAGCCTGCTGAATGTGGCGAAACAACCATTCGTCCAGGAGTAACAGGTGCTCACCCACGGCGGCCCGGTCCCGGCGGGCAACACCAGCGGCGACCCGCAGCGCGGCTTCCAGGAAGCGGTCGTGTTCGCGTCGATGCTGGCGAAGATTTGGATAGCCGGTCCGCTGCATCAAGCTTTCCTCGCACGCGCAATTTTCCGCGAAGCGCTGTACGGCGTCGTCGAAGGCTGTGACCGTGGCGGATGTGTCGCCTCCTTGCAGAACCGTCGCCACCGCCGTTCGAAATGCCGCCATCACGCCGTGGTGCTGCGCGTCGATGAGCCGATTCCCGACGCACTGGCTCGCCGTGTCGTCGAAAGCCATGACCACCCCCTGATCGAATTTTTCACAAAAGCTGCACAGGGGACACTCGGCAGTCCATGTGTCCGACAGTCGCACATCTTCGGAGGTACGTCTCATGATGAAGCTGGTGTAATTTCATATCTTTTGATCGAGCGCGACGCTGTTGAGAAAGCGAAGGATGCGACTGGCCCCATCGCCCAGAGTTTGGTCGCGGAGGGCGCTGTGATCGGCGGTGCGTTCGACCTGGAGGTGGAAGAGGGGAATCGGGTCCTCGAATGCGACGGCTGGAGCGTCGGCGGCCGTGGAAACAGGGAGTGCCGCCGGCGTTGTGCCGAGGTCTGATCGATATCGCTCCACGGCTTCGGCCAATGCTTGGCGATCGAGCGGGGTGAACGGGATCAGCGTCACTTCCATGCCGACCGGGCGGAGCTGCACGCGAAGACGCGCCGACCGTCCGGTCAGGGAGAACAGGTCACTGACAATGGCGACCGCATGTTCCGTCGTCCGCAGGCTCGTATTGAAGCCGACTGGCCGTCCCGTCGCTCGCTGCCCATCGGTCAGTTGGGCAGCCAGGGTACGGCCGATGCCGAGCAGGGTCTGGCGTGACCAAACCAGATCCGGTGCCGTGGCCGGGACCGGGGCGACACTGGTCACGCTGGACAGGTTGAGCAGTGTCGACAGGGTTTCGAGGACAGGCCCCGGGCGGTCCGGGATTGCCAAGGCGCGTCGAAAGGCACGCACGAAGGCATGGAAATCGGGGGATTGGGCAACCGGAGCGCTGAGCAGTGCCGCGGCATCTGCCTGGGCATCTGTGCCGCCGGCTGCTGTCGGATCCTCCAGGATCGACAGCACAGTGCCCAAATGCACCAGGTTGTTGGACCAGGCCATGACGTGCCGATAGAGGCTCTCATGCCGGGTTTCACAGCACGTCAAAGCGAGCAGGACCAGATTCACATAGGCCATCTGGTTGGGCAGCTCGCCACCCGTCATGGTTCGTTTGGCATGGTCCGACAAAAGGCTCGTGGCATTGGCCACTCGCTTGATCGATCGCGGGTTCGTGGATACCGAATGGCGCAGGAGGGCGGTTGCCGTTTCCAAATCTGCGGGTGCCACGTGCAGGCCCGAGGCGTTCAAAACCTGCCTCAAATAGCGCAGCACATCATATTGCAGCACCGGCATGCGGAACGGCAATTGGATGATCTTGTCAAAGAAGCTGCGCCCAATGGCGTCGTCTTCGAGGCTACGGTCCTTTGAGCGCAGACCGCGCTGCACCACACCGAAGTCGAGTGCCAGAACGAACACGCAGTCTGTCCAGTCCAGGAAGTTCTTGATCACCTCGAGGATTTCGACGGCGCGTTCTGGGTTGAGCCGGTCAAGGTCGTCGATGAACAGAATCAGGCGTTTCTTTTCGTGGCGCTTCAGGTAGCTGGCGATGGTCTCACCGACCTGCTTGCGCAGCTTTTCGCTCTTCGCCGCCATGTCGAGCTGTGGCGCACCCTTGAGCTTGTCCAGGTCCGCGCCGGTATAGACCTTGATCAGGGCCAAGCTGACGTCCTCCATCCATTGCCGCCAGTGGCCATCGTCTTTGCAGAGCGTCTGGTAGATGGCGCTGAGCACCGACAGACCCAGAGAATCGGTCTGTGCGAGCTGCGAGTACTGCCAGGTGTTGAAACAAAGAGTGCCGACGTGTTCATACTGGTCGGTCAAGTCGGCCTCAATCATGCGCATCAGGCTGGTCTTGCCAGTCCCCCAGTCACCCTGGATCGCCACTGTCATCGGGGTGGTGCACTGGGCCAGGAACCTGGATAGGCTTGCCGCATAGGGCCCGATGCCAAGCGCATCTTCGGCCAGGCTTTGAACCGGCTGATCGGTCAGTCCGACGCTGTGGGCGGCCAGCGTCATGGCACAGCGACAGTGCCGGCAGCCAAGGTGACAATGCGGTCGCCCGATATCTGACGGGCATTAACGAGCGAGCGATCGGCGCGTATGGGCGTGGCCTGGGCTCCGGCCACGAGGTGGAAGGCGCCGGTTTCCTGTCGCGGCAGCACTTGCATTGGGTCGAAGCTGCTGTCCTGGAACACCGGGCGTAGCTTGGCTATGGCGGTTTGCTCGCGCACCCGGCCGATGAACCAGGTGTTGATCTGGTCGCGCGCCCGGTAATCCAAGTCCCCCGGGCTTTGCGTCGACAGCATGACGCACAAGCCGGCGGAGCGGGCCCGGCGCAGCAGGTTTTCCAGCGGCGCCTTGGTTGGCGGTTTGGCGGTGGCCGGCATGTAGTGGTCGGCCTCATCCAGCAGCAACACGCATTGGAGTCGGTCCGACGGGTGGCGTCGGCTGAAACGGTTCGCCTCGGCCAGGAACTGTGACACCCAGAATTGAATGCCGGCTTCGTCACCCAGGAATCCGGTGTAGATGATGGTCAGCCGTGTCCGGCCGGGTCGTTGATGTTGGCCAAGGCCGAGCAGTCGCTCCAGATCGAGCCGGTCGCCTTCAGCCTGGAACAGGCTCTCCCGGTTCAACCGTAGGCTTTCCAGGCGCGAGATCAAACGGCTTGTGATGGAGCCGCGCTGGTCTAGCCGATGGGTGATGCGGACGAACTCCGGGTCCTGTTTGTCCATCACGTCGATCAGATCGGGCAGCGTCACGGGACCGCTGCGCGCCCGGACCAGGACGCCGAGCGCCTGGGCCAGCACTTGCTGGGCAATGTCGTCCCTCAACCGCAGCATGCCAGCCAGGGCTGCTGCCGATTCTTGCACCGCTTCCTCGCGTTCGTCGTCAGCCATCGTCTGGCCGTCGTCCGGGAACAGGGAGATTGGCAGGCCGCGCCCGTTTGCCTTGGCTGGCGTGTACAAGGCCACGTCCAGTCGCGCCCGCAGCCGGTCCCGCCGGGTTACCGCCGCAGCGGTTTCCAGCGGCCGGGTCCAGGCGGCCGGGTCGGCATAGGTGGCCAGGTCGCCTTTGCGGTCGATCAAAACCGCCGGCACATCCGCCTCTAGCAGGTGTTCGAGCACTGTGAGTGCCAGCGTGGTTTTGCCGCTACCTGTGCCGCCCAAGAAGGCGGCATGACGCACCAAACTTGCCGGATCCAAGTCGACCCGGGCGGTGCTCAGCCCCTGGCTGACTCCGATGGGGAACGGCACCAAGGCGGCCGGCCTGATTGAAACGGCGGCGGATGGTGGTAGAGCGGATGGCGATGGTGATGGCGCTAAGGTCGTTTCGGCCCCCGGCGCCGCGGCCTGCGGGCCGGGCCGGCTGAACAAGTCGTTGTGCGACAGCGCCGGACTCAATGCCGGTGGGTCCGGGTCGGTCACGAAGCCGCCGCCGGGCGACGGCGTCCCGGCCGTATCGTCCAGTCCTAGAAGGGTGCGCAGATGGGGCAGCGTCGTCAGCACCCGTTGCTCCGTGACCCAATCGCCAAAGGCCGGGTTCTCGTGATGGTCTTTGCGGAAGCTGAGCCAGGCGGCCATGGTGCACACGGCCTCGGGGTCGATCGTGACGGTGCGCCCACCGGTCTCCCGGATTTCCCGAAGTTTCTTTCCGATCTGCGTCTTCGGATTGCTGGGAAACTCGTTCTCCCGTAGCAACACCAGAATTCCATCCGCTGCGGTCTCTTCGAGTGCCTTCACATGCCGGGACAAAACTTGATTGGGCTTGTTGCACAGGCCGATCAGCATTGCCGGATGCCGCAGCGCCGGCCGGCTGATGTCGACCAGCACGCCGGGTTGCTTGCTCAGCGGCTTGACCGTGCCCGCGACAACACCCTCCATGGGGAGCGCGTTAAGACCTTCGGTGAGCGTTTGGACAAGCCTGTCGTCGTCGGCTGGCACGGCGGGCGCGGTGCGTCGATGCGCCAACCAGAGCGCTTGAATATCCCTAACGTGGTTTGTGGTCTTCGTCTTCTGGCCGGAAACCGGCGTGGTCCAATCGTCTCCATTGATGACTTGGGCGAAACTCTTCACCACGTCGCGCGGTCGGTAACCGGCCATCGTCGCCAACTCCTCCTCGCGCAGCGGAAACAAAAGGTCGGCAGGCGGGACCGTCATTCCCTCGTGGTGGTAGATGTAGCGGAGCCGCGCTTCCAAGAGATCGCGCGTTTGCTTGATGGAACAGACACTATCCAAGGCAATTGGATGCTCACGGAATACACGGTCTTTGATGTAATTGTCGAGTTTGTCAAGGGTTGGTCTGACGTCCGTTGTCATGGAGAATACGACGACCGAATGCACGATGTTGCTGGCCATGCTGACCATGGTGCGCACGCAACGGGCTAGGGCATCGTCCGGTGCACCCGGGCGAATCAGATCTTCCATCTGATCGATACAGATCACCAGGCTCTGTTGGTCGAAATGCCAGATAAGATTGCCAATATCCTCTATGGTCTTGATACTAGCCCGCTTCGTTGGCCGTCTGGATAGGGCACATACCCGTTCTTTCTCAAATTCGGAGAGCTCAAATTCTAGGAGATAATTTTTCACGAGAGAGCGAATGTCCGCATCGTCAGCCTGGAGATAGACCAGGCTGCGGATCAGGTTTATGTCGATATTCGTGCATTTGTGATCGTGAGTAATCTTTGCGGCAAGTTCATCAACGACGGTGCCGACCTCCCGGTAAGTCAAGCGCTCTTCGTCCAGCAGGGCCAGTCGGTCGGGTGGCAGGCCTTCGGTCAAACGGTTCGATAGATGCCGCAATGATGTGGTCGATTGATCCAGTGCCCAGTCATGGGGCTGGTCTAGACAGGTGATGACCCGGTCAAGCAGGTGATATTGGAAATTTCCTGGTACTGTTCCCATATTAACATAAATGAAATAACCTTTATTGCTTACATGTGTGTGGTTTCTCAAGGCCCGCATCAGATGTGTCTTGCCCACACCGGATTCCCCGAGCAGAAGCAGCAGCCGGCCCGTCTTGACCTCTGGGTGTGTGGCATCCTCCAAAGCTCTGACAAATGCATGCCGTGCCTGGGTGTGCAGCGATGGGACGTCGTACGGATAGCTTTGCCAGAAGTCCTTCTCCGACGCGGTGACGTCGAAGACATGGCGGGCGAATGCCGAGCGCAGGATCTTGAGGCGTTCGTCGTATTCCTTGGACATCATGCTCTGGCGATCTTCAAGTAATGCCATTCCGCGACGCCGTGACGGATCACCGATGCCGATGCGTTGTCGTGATCGGCGGCATCAACAACATCCGCTCGGGCCAGCTCCAACAACCCGGCTTGATGCGCTTCACGCAGGCGCTCTTTGAAGTCATCGAGTTCGACGGTGCGGCCATGGTTGGCCAAAGCGTAGCGGTAAAGGTGGTTCAAGAAAACCCGGTCGGTACCGTGCCAACCGGCCGGCGTTGCCGGGGCGAGAGCGAGGACGGTACGGGCGAACGCATCCAGCGGCAGGGCAAGCCAGTCCGCGGCGGCGCCGGATGCCGTCGTCGGCGCCAGCGTCTGACCAGCCAGGGCACGGCGTAGCACAGCGTTGGCCAGATCCTTTAGATCCGTACCGGTGGCGCCGACAACACGGGCTGCGATCTGCAGATACAGGTCTTCCGCCGGCAGATTGCGCGCCGTGCCGACCAACGTGCCCAAGACGGCGCGGTCGAGCCGCGACACCCGGGCGATGGTGTGTTGTTCGACCGCAAGGCCGGTGAGGGTGTTGAAGGTTTGAATGACCAGGGCTGGGCCGACTTCTTTGGTCAGGTCGGGGAAGGTTTTCTTGATGGGGAGAGCGTAGGCTTGTTTCAGAATGGCGGCGCAGAGGCCGTCGCGACTGCCGAAATGCCTCAATTCCGCAACTGCCGGCACCGGAAGCCCGAGGGCCCGGGCTGCCAATAGGCGGGTCAGCAGCCATTCCCATTTTTTGGAGCGTTTGGCAAAGCCGTCGGCAGGAGCCGACAGGCCCAGGCTGCGCCACGCCTGTGCTATGCCCGCTTCGGTCGCCTGCAGGCGACCTTTCGACCGCCCGGTTTTGCGCACCGCCAGGTCGTCGGCAACCAGTGTCTCGATGATGGCGTCGAGCGCATGGGCGCCGGTCGTTGCGCTGTCGTCGCCGGTGAGAAAAATCGGGCCCAGCCGTCGCTGGCGTAGTGCCGCTTCGCTTTCGCTTGCCTTGGCGCTGGCAATCAGGGAGACGAGAACGACATCGCGGGAACTAAGCGGTGCAGAAGGCGGGGCATGATCCATTGTATCGTTTCCTTTTTTGGGCAGGCAGACGCATCACTGATCAGTCCTCGATTCGGGCGATCGAGAATGCGGCCCCCACATTATGGCATGAGGCTCCGGATCGGCACGACCACGTTCGTCTGCGGTTCCGTGCTCCAAACGCCGATAGCGTGGTCCATGCGCGCGTTCACCCCCAGTGTTGCATGGCGAAATTTCAGCACCCAATGGCCGTCACGCGTACACCGAGCCATGACCCAACGCAAGGCGGCTGAAGAGGCATCATACCAACGGCCCGAAACAAGGACCGGTCCTCGGGCCGCCCTGTTTCGGAGCGCCGGCCGGGATGCCGGCGCTCCTCGTTCAGTGCCGAAACCGAACCTGTCGTCAATGCGGGCCATGGGTATTAGGTCTCACTGTCTGCCGCCGACCCGCAGAGGATGAACCTCTGGGCGGGTCGTGGCCACATCCCGGAGCGCCGACGCCCCGTTGGCCCGGCCCGTCAACCCGGCACGGCGGGGGAACACCGGACACCGGCCGCCGTCCGCGGCGCTGTGGCCATCCGACGGCGGCCCCCGCACCGGCGTGCACACGAGGCCGACGAGGCGTCGGCGCTCCCACGCAAAGGCCTCCCCG
>JANQJV010000155.1 GCA_028281465.1 Azospirillaceae bacterium
CCGCCGTCCGCGGCGCTGTGGCCATCCGACGGCGGCACCCGCACCGGCGTGCACACGAGGCCGACGAGGCGTCGGCGCTCCCACAAAGGCCTCCCCGCATGGACCCATTTGTGCCCAACGGCACCGTTCGTTTCTTGTTAGTCGACCTCGGCGAAGCGGTCGAAGTTCCAGGTTTCGGCGGTACGCAAGCCGCCTTCCTCGAAGAATCGGCGTTTGTTCCAAAACACCACCAGGACCGCCGCGTTCTTGGGACGGCGCTTTAAAGTGCCCTTCTGCAGGGCGGCTTTGATCTCAGGAGACGCTGGATCGTTCTTGAGGACGACGCCGTATTCGGGAATTCGTCCGGCATCAGCGATCTTGCGCAAGTCGTATTTGAAGCGGCGCAGGTCGCTTTCCACGCCGACACGCAAACGCAGTTTTTCAAGGTTGATGCGGAACCCCTTCTGATGCCCACAATGGGCACGGGCAATCTCGTAGATGCGGCGTTCCAACGGCGTCAACTCGAAATACTTGCGATCGTAAGTGAGCACCCAGTTGTCCTTGAGGATGGCCCGATACAGCCAGTCACACAGTTCCACGGTGACCGACTTCAGGGTCCGCTTGCCGCCGGCGGTGCGTCGGTAATCGAGCCGGGCCGCCTTGACCCATGAAAACCATTCGTCGCGCCCTTCTCCACCGGTCTCGATGTTGGTGCGCACCTGCGTGCCCTGCAGACGGTCGAGCGCACCTTTGATGCGGGCATAGGCGGTGCCGGCGGCTGCGGTGCCACACACGCGGAAGAAATCATGCGCGGTGAACGTGAACACGGGACCTGGCAGCTCGCCGCGGTTCATTTTCTCCACCATCAGCGAGGCAATGTAGATCAGCAGCTCCTTATCGGCCATGGTGGCCATGCCCATTGGGCCGGCGCGGACCTCGATGGAGACTTCGCCTTCCCGGTAGCTCAGGGTTTCGGTGCGTGAGCGGGACGTGTCCAACGAGAAGAAATTCCAGACCATCATGCGCCGATCGTTCTTGACGGCTCCATGCAGCGGGCTGTCGAACAGATCCGGCTGCACCACCAGTTCGGTCGTCATTGTGTCGCCCCATGCTCGAACCCGCCTCCATGGCGTCGATCATCTTAACAATGCCTGGCGTTCGGTCAGCGGCAAATCGCAAAATGTCGGCCGACCCACGAGAATTATGATGCATCGACTCGCCACCTACAGGGGGTGCCCGATCAAAGTGTCGGCGAAACCACGAAGCCGGTGCCTTGCCAGGCCCGACTCCCGCGGGGTCTTGGGCGGTCGACGGCCATGGCCGTGGCTTTGGCGAC
This sequence comes from Azospirillaceae bacterium, assembly GCA_028281465.1. GTDB lineage: Bacteria > Pseudomonadota > Alphaproteobacteria > Azospirillales > Azospirillaceae > JANQJV01. Next base: position 1,316 of record JANQJV010000155.1, read on the forward strand.
CCGGCGTCGAGGCTCTGCCGACATTTCGCCGGGGTCGGGTCGAGGGTGGGGCGACACTGGTTCGTGGCTCGGCCGACATATTCTTGGTGGCGATCCGACATGCGGGGCCGCGGCGCGGATTTGCGCCATCCAAGCCGATGCCCGGACGAATCCAATGGGATCGAGGGTCGACCGACATGCCGAAGAGCGGCGAGGCCGGGGCGACATTTGTCCGAGGGTGGAGCGACGGATGTCCAGGACGGGACTCCGGATCGGACCGACAAAAGTTCGAGGACCGGCCGACACATTGGTGTGTAACCACACGAAAACAGTTCGCAACCCAGGGTCATAACTTGTTAACTGGATTCCTTTTAACTGTTTAACCCAAGCCGGAGCTCGAGGATCGGGCGACATTTGGGCCAGTCACATTTCGGGATGGAACAAACGTCGATCCACCCGGGTCTGGCATCGAGCAGAGTGCAGAAATGGGGCTTATCAGACGCCACGCCGGTCTTGGCGAAAAGTTAAGCAAATCTAAACGGCAAAGCGCGGGACGTTGATTGCTTGACGATGGTGTCCAGACGAATGGGTTACATGCGAGCACCCACGGCGTTGTTGTGAAGGACAAAGGTCGTTTTGCCATTGAAGCACCCTGTCTAAGGAAAATTCGCACTAGACGTTAGCGACGATTGACAACATCGGAGGCTTCGGTGACACTCCGCCCCAACGCGTCTGCCGTGACGGGTGTGGGTCGGGTGTCGGCGGAGGGCGAGGAATGAAACAGGCAGGACTTGCATATGCCACCCGTCCGACCGGCAATGAGCCGCGGGAGACGGAATCCTGGGCGCTTACGGAGGCGGCACGGCGGTTGATTGACGCCAGCCGATCCCCGGGCAGGGCCGATTCCCTGCAGAAGGCGCTGCTTCTCAACCAGAAACTCTGGACGATCTTCCAGGCCGCCATCAGTGAAGACGATTGCCCACTGCCGATGGATTTGCGGCAGAATTTGGCGGCTCTGTCGCTTCTGGTTGACCGTGAGACGACCGCACGCCTGATCGATTTGGACAGCAGTAAGCTGGAAACCTTAATCGAGGTTAATCGTAACGTCGCCAGCGGACTAGCTCAGCGTCCCGCCCCGAGTACGACCGCAACCCAACCTCGGAAACCAGCGGACAAGCAACAGCCGTTGACACCGAAAGATCGCTTGCGGCTCTCAATTTAATTGCCGACATGGGGGGGGAACTACAGCGCGGGTGTCTGAAACAGAGACGATCGTTCACAATTGACCAAAAATGGCATTATAGCTGTTTGGGCGCGATCTTACGCACGAGTTTGAGATGCCAAACCTGTAGATTGATGTGACCCCAGCTCAACGCCAAAGCCAAAATCAAGCCGGCACTGACGATGACGCTGTACGGGTAAAGGCTCGGCGTCACATGATCGAGTAAACCGTAATCCCAACACACAAGGCCAAAGGCCGACAACAGCGCTACCATCATGCCAATGCCAATGGGACCAAGCGACGTCCACAAGATTGGGATCAAAGCAAGATACCACCAGGCCAGATAGAGGCCGACGGCGAATTTCACCGACAAGTAGCTGCCGTCATCGCTGGTGATCCAATGGCTGTAAGAGTATCCGGACGGGTTGTAGGTGGCCATGAGAATGAAGGTGGTGAAGGCCCACCGCACCGAAAATCGCACGAATGTAAACGGAGGCCCCAGCGCCATCAGCCACCCCACCCAACCTGCCGACAGCCGTTATCATACCACCTGACCATCCAGGCGCAAGCAACACGTACGGCGGTGCCGGATTGAAACGAGCGTCTGCCATTCGGCAGACAGACCTGTATTGGCTGAAATCGAGGACACCATTGCCGGACACCGACCCAAGCAATCTTCCGTTTGCTGCCTTTGCCGCTTGACTATCGGCTGTCAGCCAGACCCGAATCTCCGCTCCATACCTGCAGTGGTCCTTCTCGACATCGACCGGTCACAACCCCAAATACGCCCTGCGAATTTCCATATTGTCGGTCAGATCGGCAGCGCTGCCGGCGAGTACGACACGGCCATTTTCCAACACATAGCCGTGGTCAGCGAGGGCAAGCGAAGCCTGGACGTTCTGCTCCACCAAGACGAGAGGCATGTTCCGGGCCTTGAGCCGGGCCAAAATGGCGAACAAGTCGCGCACCAAAGTTGGCGCCAGACCCTGGGATGGTTCGTCGAGCAGGATCAGCGATGGCCGTGCCATCAGGCAACGACCGATCGCTAACATCTGTTGCTCGCCGCCAGACAGGGTACCGGCGGTTTGGGTCAAGCGCTCGTGCAAACGTGGAAAAAGGTCGAGCACATAAGCCAAACTGTCGTGGCGATGGCGGCGGGCCCGTTTCAGCGATGCCCCCAAGTCCAGGTTCTCGCGCACACTCAGTCCGCCGAATATCTGTCGGCCCTCAGCGACATGGCCGATGCCACGCTCGCAGATCTTATGACTTGGCAGGCCGGTGATGTCTTCACCCTGGAAACGGACCCTGCCACACCGAGGTGTGAGGATGCCGGCGATGGCACGGATCAGCGATGTCTTACCGGCACCATTGGCGCCCAAGACCGTCGTGGTCGCCCCTGGGAGCACCGTGAGCGACGCTTCGGTCAGGGCTATCGCGTCGCCATAGGCCAAGCCCAGGCCAGTCACACTCAGGACCGGGTCGGCGCTGTCGGCTGTTCCGTACCCAGATAGCATTCAATCACCCTCGGGTCTGCGATCACGTCATGCGGGGCACCGTCAGCAATCTTTTCGCCATGATCCAGCACCACCACCTGGTCGGACAACGCCATGACCGCACGCATGACGTGTTCCACCAACAGGATGGTCAGACCAGCGTCCCGGTTGAAGCGTTGCAAGAGGTCGAGCAGCGGTTGCAGTTCACCCGGACGCAGGCCAGCGAGCACCTCGTCGAGCAACAACAGGCGCGGTTCGGTGGCGAGCGCCCGGGCCAATTCCAGCCGCTTGCGCTCCAGCAAAGTCAGGCTGCGTGCCGTGCGGTTGGCGAGCGGTGCCAGGCCAAGCGGTTCCAACACCACCCGGGCGCGTTGGCGCGCCGTCGCCGTGTGCCGGGAGCGCAGCAAGGCACCGACCAGAACATTGTCCTCAACCGACAGATCCAGGAACGGACGTACCATTTGGAAGGTGCGGCCAATGCCGGCGGCGCAGACCTGGTCTGGTCTAAGGCCGTTCAGGCGACGACCGGCGAGTTGGATGTGGCCGGCATCCGGGGGGAACACACCAGCGATCAGGTTGAACAGCGTGGTCTTGCCAGCCCCATTGGGACCAACCAAGGCGACGACACGGCCTTCCGGCACGGTCAAAGACACCTCGGCCACGGCACGCAGACCACGGAAATTCTTAGTTACACGCTCGACTGTAAGCAGGGCGTCGGTCACGGCGCTTTCTCTCCGCCGCCGCCGTGGCCAGGCCGACCGAACAGGCCGAGGCGACGGGCGAGCCATGGCCAGATGCCGTGCGGCATCCAGATGATGATGACCATGAGAGCGAGGCCATAGAGAAACTGTTTGAGACCAGGCAGGCTAAGCCCGGCCTGGTCCAGGGCGAGGGAAACGGCTTCACCAAACGGTGTGAGAATGAATGCGCCGACGATCGGTCCGAACAGAGTGCCAAGACCGCCGACGATGGGTGGAATGATGATTTCGATCGACCGTGCCATGGAGAAGATTTCTTCGGGGAACAGGTTGTTGTGCATGAAGGCGAAGATCACGCCGCCGGGGGCGGTCATGGCACCCGACAGCACGACGGCGCTCAGCTTGGTGCGAAAGACATTGACACCTGCTGCTGCGGCGGCGTCCTGGTCTTCGCGGACGGCCAGCCAGTAGTAGCCGAGTCGGCTGCGCAGCAGCACACTGACGAGCAGGAGTGCCAACACCGTCATGGCCAGCATGACGTAGTAATAGAGGGCCGGTTCACCGCGCAGAGTCCAAAGGTCGTTGCTGGCTTCGTGCACCACCGGCAAGAACAGGCCGCCGGAGCCGCCGAGCCAGTCCCAATGGTCGAAGGCGATGCGGGTGAATTCGGCAAATGCGATCGTCAGCAGTGCGAAATAGACGCCGCGCACGCCAAAGCGAAAGCCAAGTGCACCGATCACCGCGCCCACCACGGCGGCCACGGCCACGGCCAGCAGCATGCCGAACCAGGGACCAACGCCGAAATGCACGTAGAGTGCTGCTGCAGCATAGCCCCCCAGACCGACATACAGCGCATGGCCCAGGGAAAGCTGGCCGGCAAAGCCCATCATCAGGTTCCAGGCTTGGCCGACATAGGCGAACCACAGGGCCAAGGTCAGCACGGAGAGCTGATACGGATCGAGGAACCGAGGAGCGGCCAACAAGAGACCAAGCAGTATCGCTGCCAGCAGCCAGCCATGCGGGCGCAGGGGGGTGGTGCTCATGCGCGACGTCCCATCAGGCCAGATGGGCGGAACAGCAGCACCAGGATGAGCAGGCCGTAGCTGAACATGCTCTTCATGGATGGCACCAGGAAGAAACCGGCCAGCGCTTCGGCCAATCCGATCAGCACGCCGCCAAGCAGGGCGCCTGTGGCACTGCCCAGGCCGCCGACGATCACGATGATGAAACTGAGCAAGGTGTATTCCGGCGCCAACTGCGGATAGGCATCGACGACCAGGGTGAGCAGGCAGCCGGCCACGCCGACGACAGCCGCGCCGATGCCGAAGGTGAGTGCGTAAAGACCGTGCAAATCCAACCCGATCACCTGGGCCCCCAGGGGGTTGTCAGCGCAGGCGCGGATGGCGGTGCCCGTGGTGGTAAAGCGGAAAAACGCCAGCAGTGCCGCGGACAGTACCACGGCGCCAGCGGCAGCGTAGACCCGCGTCTTGTCCAGGAAAACGCCGCCGACTTCGAAGGCATCGAAACTGTATGGCACCTGGACACCGCGCGCATCGGGGCCGAACAGCATCAGCATGCCGTTGGTCAGGATGGTGGCAAGCCCGACCATGACGATGAATTGGCGATGCTCGGGCGCACCGACGAAACGCGCGACCAGGGTGCGTTGCAGGACATATCCGAAGGCGAACAGCGCCGCCGCGACCACCGGCACCGACAGGATCGGGTCGAACCCCAGGAACCAGGCGAGCAGCAGCGAGCCGTACATGCCCGCCACCATCATTTCGCCATGGGCGAAATTGACGATGCGCATGACGCCGAAGATGACCGACAGCCCGAGTGCCGCCAGCCCATAGACCAGTCCGGTCAAGAGGCCGGTGGCCATGATGTTGAGAAAAAAGTCGAGCGGCATGGGGAAGGACAAGGGGTGGAAGACAGCACCGGAAAGCCGGCATAAGACCCCGGACGCGTGCCCAAGGCAAGCACGGAGTGGCCTGGTCGGTGGGCCTGCGCATCGCGTTGCATGGGCCCGTCGGGCTGTCTTGCGACGCGGTTCCGGTGCCACCCACACCAGACTCTGTCCGCTGTACGGTCGGTCCCAGGCACCCGGTGTCGCCAAATCCTTGGGGAACACCGGAAAGATGCTGGACATCGATCAGACCAACGGCCCGACACAATGACCGGTCCTCGGGCCGCCCTGTTTCGGAGCGCCGGCATCCTTGCCGGCTGGACCGCCGGCGTCCAGCCGGCCCGGGCCACGCCCAGCAGCCGGCCGCCAAGATGGCGGCGGTCCAGCCGGCAGGGATGCCGGCGCTCCTCGTTCAGCGCCGAAACCGAACCTGTCATCCATGCGGGCCATGGGTATCAG
>JANQJV010000173.1 GCA_028281465.1 Azospirillaceae bacterium
TCGGCCTCGTGTGCACGCCGGTGCGGGGGCCGCCGGCGGATGGCCACAGCGCCGCGGACGGCGGACGGTGTCCGATGTTCCTCCGCCGTGCGGGGTTGACGGGCTGGGCCGACGGGGCGTCGGCGCTCCGGGATGTGGCCACGACCCGCCCAGAGGTTCATCCTCTGCGGGTCGGCGGCAGACGGTGAGAACGAGAGCAGATTCCAAGCAAATTGATTCAATTTACAACGACGATCTGCTCCAGAATCAAAAGGCTAGAGTGTTTGCACCGAACCAGGGTGAGCGGAAAATGCTCTAAGCCGATCAACGGTCTAGACCATGAACCGACGTACCCAGATCGGTACAACCACACTCAGGGCGAAAAATCGCAGAAAATGGTGACTGCCGACGAAGGCTGGATCAAGGTCGAGGACGAAAGCCATGACGGTCATGGCTTCGACGCCCCCCGGGGCAAACGCGAGCCATAGCTGACCGAACGGAAGCCCCAGCAACCGGGCGGCAACTGCAGCGAATGCAGCGGATACCAGCAACGCCAGCAACACGGATTCTAACGCATGGGGCAAAACCCGACCCAGCATGGCGAAGGTGGTGCCAGCAAATCGGGTGCCGATCACCGCCCCCATGAGCGCAAAAGCCGGTAGCATAACGTCGTCGGGCAACCGCGCCGTCGTGATGCCGGTGCCGTGCAGCACACCGCTGGCCAGCATGGTCCCCATGAGATACGCCGCCGGCACGCGCAACCGATGGCATAACCAGGCAACGGCGGCAGAAGCCGCCAGCGCCAGCACAATCTCCCAAGCCGGGGCCGGTATGGCTGCGTCGACACCGGTCGGGGGATGCATCGATCCGCCGATCGCCTCGCCGATCCAGGTCAAAGCGAGCGGCATCACCGCCACCAGAGTGAACAGGCGCACACTCTGACCCAAGGCGACCCGAGACACGTCGGCCTGGCTCCGCAGCGACAATGCCAGAACGTAGGACAGGGCCCCAGGGATCGCGCTGAAGCGGGCCGTCGCCTCGTCCCAACCGCACCAACGATGCAGATAATGCGCCGCAACCAGCGTCGTCACCGCCACGGAAACCATCAACATGGCCACGCTGCCGGGCCAGCGGGCCACATCGGCCAGGGTCTCCGGGCTGACGGCCGCCCCCATGGAATAGCCGAGCAGGATGAAGACAGCGGAGCGGACCCCATTGGGCACACAGACCCGAAAGCCGGTAAGTGCCGCGGCGGCCACTGCCACCATGCTACCGCTCAGCCAAGGTGCCGGGAAGCCAGTCAACGCGAACGCAACACCACCGACGCCGCTCAGAAGCAGCGTACGGAGGAACGCAAACAGATTGGCCATTGCTCTTCAGTAATGGGATCCGGTCGGCACCCTCAGCCGAACACCAGATCATAAGCAAGACTGTTCAGAACCTGTAGTTGCCGGTCGGCCGTTCCGTCGACGCAGCTTTGCAGCAACCGACCGGCCTCGACTAGCTTCTGGCGTTCCGCCTTAGCCTCAGAGACGCTGAGCGGCGCACCGTGGAACCGGTCGATGATGCGCTGGGCCGACATGGCCAGCAAGCAGTAAGCAGCAGCGTGGTCGCGGTTCTCTTTGGCGGCTTCCATGCAACGGCCCACCAGAACCTCGAAATTGGCGAGGCCGGGAGCACTGACCTCGAATTCGTCGATGATGGTCGCGAGCATGGTGGCTGTTCCGATACTTGGGGGGACATTGGGAAGACCACGGAAACCGCAGTCGGCCGCATCGGAGAAAAACGGACGGTACGCGCGCACCGACATGCAAGCAAGGGATTCTCCGGTCCACACTCAGCAACACGGCCTTGAAAATCTGCCGACCCGGTGTGCGCTGATGGACCAAACGCCGGGCCACAAACCTGCCATCCGACCGGCCACATTGGCGGCTGGCCGGATGGCTGATATAAGGCCGCCGGCAGAGTAAACCGCGGTGCTGCGGCACCACAACGAAAACGGGGGATGGCATGTCAGTCGGTGGCGCCTTTCCAGACAAGGCCTTGATTTCCGAACTCACGGCTGGGATGCTCCTGGAAGTGGATGCCGTCAAATTCCGCAAAGACACGCCATTCATTTTTACATCCGGCTGGGCTAGTCCGGTCTACATCGATTGCCGTAAGCTGATCTCCTTCCCACGCCTGCGCCAAACGCTGGTGGATTTTAGTGTCTCGACCATTCTGCGCGGCATCGGTTTCGAATCCCTCGATTGTGTGGCCGGCGGTGAGACGGCTGGCATCCCGTTTGCCGCCTGGATCGCCGACCGGTTGATGCTGCCCATGCAGTACATCCGCAAAAAACCCAAAGGCTTCGGACGCATGTCGCAGATCGAAGGCGACTTGCACGCCGGCGCCCGCACGCTCCTCGTGGAAGACCTGACCACCGATGGCCGCAGCAAACTGAATTTCTGCCAGGCCCTCCGTGCGGCCGATGCCACTGTCGACCACGCCTTCGTCATCTTCCACTATGACATTTTCCCGCAGAGCCGGCAGATGCTCGCCGATATCGGGGTGACGCTGCACGCGCTGGCGAGCTGGTGGGACGTACTCGCCGTCGCCAAACGCGACGGCCACTTCGCCGTCGATGTTCTGGACGAAGTGGAGCTGTTTCTGCATGATCCGGTGAGTTGGTCAGCCGACCATGGTGGCGTCGCCAGCTTCAGCGCGGAATAGGGTCTTCTTCGGCACTGCGTTGGCCCACAGAATACCAATAGCCCAACACCAATGCGCTGGTGAGGCATTGCCGCGAACGCCCTAATGCCCCAGGCTATCCAAGAGATTGGGCAAGAACAGCGACACCTCCGGCACATAAGTAACTAGCAACAAAACAACGATGTTGACGGCAACAAAGGGCCAGACGCCCGCAATGATGGTCTCGACACGACGTTTGAGGGTACTAGAGGCCACGAAGATGTCGAGACCGAAGGGTGGCGTGATCATGCCGATGCAGATGTTCAGACACACGATCATGCCGAAATGTACCGGATCGATACCCATGGCCGTGGCCGCCGGAAAGAACGTGGGCACCAGAATGAGCTGCGCTGAGTTCGGGTCGATGAACATGCCAGCGATGAAAAACAGAATGTTGATGACGATCAGGAGCTGAATCACCGAGACGTCGTGGGCATTGAGGAAACCGATGATCTCGTTGGGCAGGCGAGCCACGGTGATGATGTACGCGAGCACGGAACCAGCCGCCAGCAACAGGAAGATTACGCCGACCAGCAGGGCGCTTTCGCGTGCCACCTCCATGAGGCCACGCCAACCGAGACGGCGGTAGATCAACATCTCGACGAACAACGCATAAACCACGCTGACCGCGGCCGCTTCGGTTGGCGTGAAGGTGCCGGAATAGATGCCGCCCAGAATGATCACCGGCATACCGAGGGCCCAGCCGCCGGCGACCAAGCTGCGCCATCCCTGCCGCAAGTCGGTAGGGTCCACGACCACCTCGATCCCTTGTCGTCGGACTTCCCACGCAACAAGGGCAGCGAACGCTAGCGCCAACACCACTCCCACAGCAAGACCGGCCGCGAACAGCGCGGCAATCGACGTGCCCGTCAGCCACCCGTAGATGATCAACGTAATGCTCGGCGGGATCAACAGAGCCGTCTCCGCGCTGGACACGATCAGGCCGAGACTGAACCGGTCGCTGAACCGGCTCCTGAGGAGTTCGGGATGCAGGAGCCGGCCGATGGCAGCCACGGTGGCTGGGGCCGACCCTGACACCGAGCCGAACGCCATGCTCGAGCCGACCGTGGTATAGCCCATGCCACCACGCAGGCGTCCAAGGCCCCGCTTGACGACCTCGGTCAGTCGGCGTGCAATCTCGCCATGCGCCATGATCTCGGCAGCGAAAATGAAGAAAGGAATGGCCAGCAGCGTGGTGTGGTTCATGCCGCCAACCAGTTTCTGGATGAAGATGATGTCGGGGATGCGGTCGAAGAACGCCATCTTGGCTAGGATGCCCGGCACCAACAGGACCAGAAACATCTCGAAGCCGAGCACCAGCATGGCCACGGCGATCAGAAGGATGAGAGCCACGGTCATGACGATGGTGTCTCCCTAACCTCCGGTTCCGTCACCCGGGCGACGGCGGCGGCTGAACGGTCCGCCAACCCGATCAGGTCAAGCAGAAAGCGAAGGGTCATCAACCCAAGACCGACTGGCACCACGGCGTACAGCCACACGACCGAGATGCCCAAGGTCGGGCTGATCTGACCCGTACGGGCAACGAAGGCAGTCAACACCCATGCCAAATAGACGAAGTAGGCACAGACGGCGATGCCGATCAGATCGACCAGTTTCATCGTGGCCCACCGTAGCCGGGTCGGCATGCGCGCCTGCACCACCGACATGGACACGTGCATGCCCCGCTCCAAGGCCTGCGGAATCGAAAGAAATACGAGCCAAATGAGCATGAAACGGGTCAGTTCGTCGATCCAGGCGATCTGAGCCGCATAGGCTGGAATCAGACCACGTACACCCACATTCAACGCATACAGACCGGTCATGCCGAACAACAGGAGGCACAGCGAGGTCGCCTCGATCCAACGTATGGTCGCCATGCAGCGGGAAACGAAAGCCATGATTCGGGGGGCTCATGGTTGCGGGCAACAACAGGCCTCGGAAAGAGCCGCAACCGCATAGGATGCGCCAAGCGCATCCTATGACCGGTCGTGGATTCGCAGCGGCGGCGTTACTCTGCCATCACGGCCGCGTAATCTTGTTCATAGAGTGCCAGCAGAGCAGCGCCTTCGTCGCCGGCCTGGGTCAGATAGGCCTGCTTGGCCGGCGGAAAGGCGGCATTGCGCAGGGTGGCGCGCTGCTCGGCGGCCAAGTCGACGATGGTCACGCCAGCCTCGCGGATCGTCTCAACAGCCGCATCCATATCGGCTTCCTTGGCCGTCAGAAATGGACCACGGGCCTCGATGAACAACTCGCGCAGAAGGCTCCGGTATTCCTCCGGCAAAGCGTCGAACCAGGCTTTGTTGAAGAGCACGATGTCTTCCATCAGCCCGTGGCCGCTGCGCATCATATAGTCTTGTACTTCGTAGAAGCGCATCTTCTCGATCGTGTCCGGCGGGTTCTCTTCACCATCCACGACACCGGTCTGCAGCGCCGTGTACAGCTCGGAGAATGGGATCACCACAGCCGACGCGCCCAACCCTTCGAACTGGGTGATCAGAATCCGGGAATCCATGACTCGGAAGCGTTGATCGCGGAAATCATTCAACGATGTCAACGGCTTGCTGGAGGTGAAATCTTTGCGACCGTTCGGCCAAGTGGTCAGCGCCACGAAACCACGGGCATCGAAGCTGTCGAGCAGCGCCTGGAAGAAGGCCCCGTCGCGTAGCCGCATCGCCTTGTCCAAGTCGGCCGGCATCAGGAATGGGATATCGAGGATCGACACCGCCGGGTTGAAGCCACCCAGAAAGGCAGCCGGAGCCACCGTGCCTTCGATGGTACCGAACTGCACGCCTTCGGTCATCTCGCGCTGGTTGCCGAGCTGCGAGGAGGGATAGATCTCCAACACCATATCGCCGGCCGTACGCTCAGCAACGGCCACCGCGATCTGCTCGAGAAAACGATGACGCGGCTGCAACGGAGACTCGAGATGTCCGATTTTGACGGTGTAGGTCGGCTGGGCAAAGGCCGGTGGTCCACCCAACAGACCGGCCGCAGCAACGGCGACCCCCATCAACCAAGGTATGAAGAACTTCATCGCAAACGACCTCCAAGTCTTTGATTTCAATCATGAACTCTGGCACGTTGGACAGCCTTGGCAAGGCCTCAGCCGGCATACCCTCGGAGTCCATGGCACGATCTGATCCATAATTATCCCGCCGCCAACGACTGGAGTAAATTCGAAACTGACACACCTCCTTGTCCCATGCGATCGGCAGTTCGAAATGGGTGGATCGCTCACCCGGCCGATGGGCTGGAGGCGATACGCAGGCATTCCATTTCTTGTCGTATCGCGGCGCGGATCAGACCTGCCATGGCAACCGAGCATTGACCCCGCGCCGGTTTCTGCTCACATTTGGAATTGCTTGTGGTTATAGATGTTCCCAGCCCTTTCCGCGGCTAAGTGGAGGTCGCATGGCCGTGGGTGTGTCATCAGACTGGACATCAGAGCCGGATGCCGCCGGTGTGGCGGTGGCTTTCCCAATCTCTGAGCAGGTGTGCGTGGTTCTTGGCAACCGGCCGGTGGCGGCCGGCTATTGGCATCTGGAGTTGGACGCACCATCACCCGCCTGTCAGGCCCGGCCTGGACAATTCTTCCACCTGCTATGCCCGTCTCCCGATGAGCGCACGACCCCGTTTTTCCGCCGCCCGATGAGCGTTTATGGCGCCGATGCCAACGCGGCCCGGGTGGAGTTTTTGTACAAGGTCACCGGCGGCGGCACCCGTGGCCTTGCGACGCTGCAGGTCGGCGACGCTCTGAACATGGTCGGCCCGCTCGGTCGCGGGTTTCATCTTGACCCTGCCGGCCGCCATATCCTCATCTTAGCCCGCGGCGTCGGTCTGGCGACCTTGGCCCCGCTGGTCCAACTGGCAAAGCTTCAAGGCATGGCCGTCACAGCCGTGCTCAGCGCTCGTACAACAGACCACCTGCTGTCGGTGGCGCGCATGCACCGGCACGGTGCGGATGTGATCACCGTAACCGACGCCGACGGCAGTAGCGACCCAGACCATGTGGAGGCCTTACTCCGACCCCTCTTTGCTGCCGGGAGGCTTGATGCCGTCTTCACCTGCGGCTCCAACCGGCTGTTGCTGTTGCTGAAACGCCTCGCCAAAGCGCACGGCGTGCCCGGCCAGGTCGCCTTGGAACAACAGATGGCGTGCGGATTGGGCATGTGCTTCTGCTGCGTGCGGGTTTTTGATGAGGCCGACGGCACGGCCTACCGCCGGGTCTGCTGCGACGGGCCCGTGTTCGACTTGCAGACGGTGCCGGCATGGTAGACCTGTCGCTCGAGATTGGCCGCATGCGGCTGAAGAACCCGGTCATGCCCGCTTCGGGCACATTCTCCGAACAGCTCGGCCAGGTGTTCGACCTGAACCGCCTGGGAGCCCTGGTCACCAAGAGCGTCACGCCCGAGCACCGCGACGGCAACCCGGTGCCGCGCGTTTGCGAGACACCGAGCGGAATGCTGAATTCCATCGGTATCCCGTCGAAAGGCTTGCAGCACTTCGTCGAGCAGATAGTCCCGTTGTATAGCGGCATCGACACACCGCTGGTGGCGAGTCTATCCGCTCCGACCGTGGATGCCTTCGCTGCCGCCGCTGCGACGGTTTCGGTGCCAGGCGTGGCCGCCATCGAAGCCAATATCTCCTGCCCCAATCTGGAGGCGAACGGACACGCCTTCGCCATGGCACCCGACACCACCGAAGCAGTGCTGCGCGCCATGACCGCGGCAACCGATCGGCCAATCTGGGCCAAGTTGACCCCCAACACCGGCGATATCGTCGCCATCGCCCGTGCAGCCGAAGCCGGCGGCGCCGAAGCGGTGGTCGTGGCCAATACCTTCCTGGCCATGGCGATCGACATCGCCACACGCCGGCCCAAGCTGGGCAATGTGCTGGGCGGTTTGTCGGGCCCGGCGATCAAACCAATCGTGCTGCGCATGGTCCACCAGTGCAGCAGTCACATCGGCATCCCCGTGATCGGCTGCGGCGGCATCATGACGGCAGACGACGTGATCGAGTATCTGCTGGCCGGGGCCACGGCAGTTCAGGTTGGCACCGCCACGTTTCTGCACCCGAGCGCCATGACGAAGATGGTCGAGACCTTGAGCGCTTATGCCCGAACCCACGACGTCGACCGACTGCAGGACCTGCGCGGCGCCGTCGTGCTACCGGACGATATGGCCATGCTGGCGCTCGCCGCGGAATAGGGTGCGCATCACGCGCCGCCGCGAAAGGAGGTGCCATGGGGTACCTAACCGACCGTTCCACACCCGCCGCCATCCGACCAGACACCGACCTCATTGCGGCACTGCGCCCCTTGGCCGTCGCCCTGTTCCAGGCCATGCGGGACACGGATTTCGACGGCATCGGCATCAGTCGGCCGAGCTATGACACGGGCGAGACCCGAGCGTTGCAGCGAATCGCCGACATCGCGGCGCACGAAGGGCTGGCCGTCTGGTGGGACGCCACGGCCAGCCTGGTGGTGGATCTGCCCGGGCGACACCCCGGCCCATGGGTCGCAACCGGGTCGCACCTGGACTCCGTGCCACAGGGTGGCAATTACGATGGTGCGGCCGGCGTCATTGCCGGCCTCCTGGCGCTGATCGCCTTCCGTCGCGCGGGCCTCGTGCCGCCTCGGCCGGTTCGACTGTTCGGCATCCGAGCCGAAGAGAGTGCCTGGTTCGGGCGCTGCTATCTTGGGTCGCTCGCCATGACCGGCGGATTGACTGCGGCGGATCTGGATCGGCCACACCGCAACACGGGCCGGCCACTGGCTGACTACATGGCAGCAGCGGGTGCGGACATGGCACGCATCCGCCGCGGCGATCGGCTGATCGACCCTGCCGATTACATCGCCTTCATCGAAGTGCACATCGAACAAGGCCCATTCCTGGAAAGCCAGGGCGTCCCGGTCGGTATCGTCACCGGCATCCGGGGCAACATCCGCCACCACGCCGTGGTATGCCATGGTGAAGCTGGTCACTCCGGCGCGGTGCCACGGGCTTTGCGCCATGACGCCGTCCTGGCCATGGCCGCCTTGATGGCGCAAACCGACGAACAATGGCAAAGTGAACTGGAACGCGGCGGCGATCTCGTGGTCACTTTCGGCATGGTCGCAACCGACCCGGACAAGCACGCCATGTCGCGCATTCCGGACGAAGTGCGCTTCAGTGTGGACCTGCGCAGCCAGAGCCGCAGCACCCTGGAGACCGTTTATGCTGCCCTGCGCGCCGGGGCGGACCGGATCGGCCGGGAACGGGGCGTGCGCTTCGCCTTCGATCCACCGGTGTTGTCTCCGCCCGGCATCGTCGCCGGCCGCCTCGTCGACCACTTGAGCGGCCTGTGCGACCGACTGGCCCTGCCCCATCGCCGCCTCCCCTCCGGCGGTGGACATGATGCGGCGGTCTTTGCCGAAGCCGGGATCCCGACCGGAATGATCTTCGTGCGCAACCAAAACGGGTCGCACAACCCGGACGAAGCCATGGCGATCGACGACCTGATGGCGGCGACCACCGTGTTGTTCCAATTCCTCAAGGAGCCGCTGCCGTGACCGAACGTCTTCGCATTCGCCGTCCCGACGACTGGCACCTGCACGTCCGCGATGGCGCCATGCTGACCCGCGTGGTGCCTTACACAGCCGCCGTGTTTCGCCGCGCCATCATCATGCCCAACCTTGTGCCACCGATCACCACCGCTGAACAGGTCCGTGCCTATAGGGCACGCATTCTCGCCGCCGCTGGCCCCAGACACTTCCAACCGCTGATGACATGCTACCTGACCGAGTCCCTCGAGCCGGACGCCCTCGCCCGCGCCTACGAGGACGGTGATTTCATTGCTGCCAAGCTGTATCCGGCCGGCGCAACCACCAATTCGGACCAAGGCGTGCGCGACGTTGCCAACATCGCACCGGTTCTGCGGCGCATGCAGGACATCGGCATGCCGTTGCTGATCCATGGTGAGGTGACCGACGCGGACGTCGATGTCTTCGACCGCGAGGAAGCGTTCATCGAACGCGTCCTTCGCCCTTTGGTAGCCGCCTATCCGTCGCTGCGCATCGTGCTGGAACATGTCACCAGCGCCGCCGGCGTGGCGTTCGTTCAGTCGGCCCCGGAAACAGTGGCGGCGACCATCACGCCGCATCACCTCATGATCAATCGCAATGCCCTGTTCCAGGGCGGCATCCGCCCGCACCACTATTGCCTGCCGATCACCAAGACCGAAACAGACCGCCGCGCCCTACGAAAAGCGGCGACGAGCGGCAACCGTAAGTTCTTCTTGGGCACGGACAGCGCCCCCCACGCCCGGCACGACAAAGAGTGCGCTTGCGGCAAGGCAGGCATCTTCAACGCCATGGATGCGCTCGGTCTCTATGTGCAGGTGTTCGAAGAAGAACACGCACTGGACCGCCTGGACCTGTTCACCAGCCTAAACGGGCCGATGTTCTATGATCTTCCCGTCAACCTTGACACCGTTGTGTTGGAAAAGGGTCACCACCGGGTGCCGGACTCGATCGACACCGGCCCCCACCAGGTGGTGCCGTTCATGGCCGGAGAGACCATCCCTTGGCGTGTCGTCTCGGTTGAAAGCGCGGCATGAGTGTCACGGCACTGCGTGTGTTCACCAGTCAGATCGAGTCGGTGGTGACACATGGCACCAGCCAATGCTACGATTTTAGAAGAGATTGAAATTTCACGACGGATTCATCATGCACACTGAATATGAGGTACGCAAGGCGTCCGATGCCTATGCTTGGATAAACGTGCCGGGATGCTCCTTGCGTGTTCAAATCCCGGAACAGGTCACAAGAAATGACATCGTATTCATCATGGCGCAATGTGCCATCACATTGCGCCAAATTGGTGTCGGATACGACGAACTGCTCCGGTTTTGTTACGATGCCCCTTTGAACGACGGTGTGGATCGCTTTGTCGCTTTTCTGCAAGACTACCGTTTCGAAGTGTTTCGCATTAGTTCTCACCGTCTGCCGCCGTCCCGCAGAGGATGAACCTCTGGGCGGGTCGTGGCCACATCCCGGAGCGCCGACGCCCCGTCGGCCCGGCCCGTC
>JANQJV010000201.1 GCA_028281465.1 Azospirillaceae bacterium
GCCGGTGTGGGACTAGAGAGACAAACAAACCCGCCAACTCGTCTCATCAGATCACCCGAAGTTTCCCGTTATCCACGGCGAATTGCGGAAGTCGGGCTATCGAAACCTGAGAAAACAGTGGCGTTGGCGATCTCTTCGGGTGAGCCGGCGCGGCCGACAGGCGCCCGGCCAGGGCTGAGCGCATTGACGCGGATGCCGCATGGGGGCCCCCTTTCGCGCGTCCGCCCGAGGTGGTCAGATGATCGACCCACCCTTGTCCATCGGCGCAAGCAGTGTCGACACGGTGATGCGCACGTCTTTTCCATAATCACCGTTCAACGGGAGACACCTGCTGGTTGTCCCACCGGCAAGTGTGTCGTGGACGTCGGCAACGGGCCGGACAGCAGCCTGAACCCCAGGGCACGGCAGCGTTTCTCTCAGCTCGAAGACCGGCTGCGCGCCCTGCGCGAGGCCGGTCGCGGCGCAGGCGACTTGACAATTTCCCGAATATGAGATATATTTCCATATATGGAAAGAGACACTGAAATCGATCGACGGATCGCTCAACACCTCCGTCGCCTGCGCACCGAGCGCGGTTGGTCTTTGGACGAATTGGGCCGTCGCACCGGCATCAGCCGGGCCAGTTTGTCCCGGTTGGAGAACGCGGAGGTCAGCGCCACGGCCGGAGTCCTTGGCAGGCTGTGTGCCGCTTTCGAGCTGCCCCTGTCGCGCCTCATACATTGGGCGGAAGATGATTTCACACCCATGCTGCGCGCCGCCGACCAACCGGTATGGACCGATCCAGACACCGGATTCCAGCGCCGTTCGGTATCACCGCCAGCAAACGGTCTTGCGGGCGAAGCGCTGCTTTGCACGCTCAAGCCGGCCACTTGCCTCACCTATGACCAGCCACCAAGGCAGGGATTGGAACACCATCTGCTGCTTTTTGAAGGTCAGCTTTTCGTCACCGCCGACGGTCAGACCCATACGCTCCAGTCCGGGGATTGCTTGCGGTACCGGCTGTTCGGCCCGAGCGTCTTTGCCACCACGGCAGACCGCGGCGCTTCCTATGTGCTTTTTCTTGTGTGAGGTTCCATGACCTGCCACGTTCTTGGCCCCGTGAGGACCCTATCCGCCGCCGATATCGACACGCAGTGGGACGGGCTTGCGGCCTTGCTCCATGCCTGCGTGCACGCGGGTGCCAGCATTGGTTTCGTCTTGCCATTCAGCTTGGACGACAGCGCAGCCTTCTGGCGCGGCGACGTGTGGCCGGCGGTTGTGAGCGGACATCGCGTCTTGCTCACTGTCTATGATGGCGGACGCCTGGTCGGTTCGGTACAGCTCGACACCTTGACGCCGCCGAACCAGCCGCACCGCGCCGAAGTGCGCAAGCTGATGGTGCAGCCGAACTGGCGTCGACGCGGCTTGGGCCGGATTCTGATGATCGCCTTGGAAGAGTACGCTGGACGGCTCGGTCGCCGCCTGATCACCTTGGACACCCGGACCGGGGACGCGGCCGAGCCGTTGTATGCTTCGCTCGGCTACCAGACCGTCGGCATCATCCCTGAGTACGCCCGTGACCCGTACGGCACCGAGCGGTGGGATGCCACGACGATCATGTACAAGAGACTTTGAATACGAAGCGGATCACACGATCCCATGGTCGCGCAACAGGTCCAAAACCTCCTGAGCTAGGCTTTCCGCGGTGTGGCCGCCTGTGCGCAGGTGCAATTCCGGCGCCTCCGGCACCTCGTAGGTGGAATCGATGCCGGTGAAGTTGGTGATCTCGCCACGCAGCGCTTTGGCGTACAGCCCCTTGGGATCACGCCGGATGCACTCTTCCAGGGGGGTGTCGACGAAGATCTCCAGAAACTCGCCCGGTTCGACCTTGTCGCGCACCATGCGCCGCTCTGCCGCGAATGGCGAGATAAAGGAGCAGAGCACGATTGTGCCGGCCTCGACGAACAGCTTGGCCACCTCCCCCAGCCGGCGGATGTTCTCCACGCGGTCCGTATCGGTGAAACCCAGGTCCCGGTTCAGGCCGTGGCGCACGTTGTCGCCGTCGAGCAGGAAGGTATGGTGCCCGGCCGCATGCAGGGATCGCTCCACCAGGTCCGCCACCGTTGATTTGCCCGAACCCGACAGGCCGGTGAACCATAGGATCGCCGGTTTCTGGTGCTTGATCCGCGCCCGTGCCGCTTTGTCCACGGTGATGCGTTGACGGTGGATGTTGGTGGCCCGGCGTAGTGGAAAATCGATCATGCCGGCGCCCAGCGTGGCGTTGCTGTAGCGGTCGATCAGGATGAAACTGCCGGTCGCCCGGTTCTCCTTATAGGCGTCGATGGCGATCATGCTGCTGGTCGACAGGTTGCAGACACCGATCTCGTTCAGTGCCAAAGTCGGGGCGGCGAGTTTCTTCAAATCGCCCATGTCCAGCTTGTGTTTGATCGCCGTGATCGTCACTGGCAACGTGCGCATACCCGTCCGCATCAGATATTCGCGCCCCGGAAACAGCGGCTCTTCGGACATCCAGATGACGTTGGCGCTGAACTGGTCAGCCACGGCCGGCCGTGCCTCTGGCGGCACGAACAGGTCGCCCCGTGTCACGTCTATGTCTTCGTCCAACACAAGTGTGACCGCATCGCCGGCCCGGGCAGAGTCCAGATCGCCGTCCGCGGTGACGATCCGTTGGACGGTACCAGTGCGACCGGAGACGGCCACGGTCAAGGCGGTGCCGGGACTGACCACGCCCGACACGATGGTCCCGGCGTAACCGCGGAAATCGGCGTTCGGTCGGCTAACCCATTGCACCGGCAGGCGGAATGGCAGTTCGTCCAAGGCCGAGGCAATATCCGCACGATCAAGGGTCGCCATTAATGTCGGCCCTGTGTACCATGCCATGTTACCCGATGGTGCCGTCAGATTGTCGCCGAAACGCGCGGAGATCGGGATTGGTGTGATGTGGCTGAACGTCAGTTGGGCGGCAAAACCGAGGAAATCGGAAACGATGCGGTCGTACACCGCCTTGTCGTAGCCAACCAGATCAATCTTGTTGACCGCCAGCACGAGTTGGCCAATGCCGAGCACCGCACAGATGGTGGCATGCCGGCGGGTTTGCGGCAAGACGCCCTTGCGCGCGTCGATCAGAATGATCGCCAGATCGCACTGCGACGCCCCGGTTGCCATATTGCGTGTATATTGTTCATGACCCGGTGTGTCAGCCACAATGAACGAACGGGACCCGGTATTAAAAAACCGGTACGCCACATCGATGGTTATGCCCTGACGGCGTTCGTCTTCCAGGCCATCGACCAGCAGAGCGAAGTCGATGTCGGTGCCGGTGGTACCGAACCGTCGCGAATCCCGTTCCAACGCCGTGAAATGGTCATCGTGGATGCGTTGGCTCTCAAACAGCAGCCGGCCGATCAGCGTGGATTTGCCATCGTCCACCGAACCGCAGGTCAGGAACCGCAGGGTTGGAAGCGAGGACCGCCCGGCCGCTGGTGCCGGTGCCGCCTCGCGGTGGTTCCGATCGTACAATGCGTCCGAGTAGAATCGATGTTGGGCCATCAGAAATAGCCCTCCCGTTTCTTCTTTTCCATGGATGCCGCTTCATCAGCATCGATCAGGCGGCCTTGCCGTTCGGAGGTTCGGGCTGCCACCATCTCAGCCACGACCGCTTCCAGAGTGTTGGCCTGCGAGAGGATGGCACCGCTCAACGGATAACAGCCGAGCGAGCGGAAGCGCACGGAGCGGAGCTCTGGTTGCTCGCCAGTGTCCAGCCGCATACGCTGGTCGTCGACCATGATCCAGGTGTCGCCGCGGCGCACCACGGGCCGTTCCGCCGCAAGATAGAGGGGCACGACCGGCAAATTCTCCGCCAGCGTATACTGCCAAATGTCCTGTTCGGTCCAATTCGACAACGGGAAAACACGCACCGTTTGCCCTGGGCCCAACCGAGTATTGAAAAGGCGCCAAAGCTCCGGACGCTGGTTGCGCGGCTCCCAGGTATGGCCAGATCCGCGCACGGAAAACACCCGTTCCTTGGCGCGGCTCTTCTCCTCATCGCGCCGGGCGCCGCCGAAGGCAGCATCGAAACCGTGCCGATCGAGCGCCTGTTTCAACGCTTCGGTCTTCATGATCTGGGTATGCAGTGAGGAGCCAGAGTCGAACGGGTTGATGCCACGGGCCAACCCATCCTGATTCGTATGAACGATCAGTTCCAATCCAAGTGCCCGGGCAATCTCGTTGCGGAACCGGATCATGTCTCGGAACTTCCACGTCGTGTCGATGTGTAGCAACGGGAACGGTGGTCGCCCGGGATAGAATGCCTTCATGGCTAGATGCAGCATCACACCGGAATCCTTGCCGATGGAATACAACATCACCGGATTCCGGAATTCGGCAGCAACGTCCCGAATGATGTGGATCGATTCCGCCTCAAGTTGGCGAATGTGCGGTGAAAGGCCGTGCATGGGCAGTCCGATGGGTCACGGGTACAGCAACAGACCCCGGAGGTCTTCTAAGCCATTGCTTTCCTCACCGCAAGCAACCAGGACCCGGCAATCCGATGGGCGTATTGGCTCGAGAACCGACGTGGGTCGGTTCTGCGTGTCGATAGTCGGTCACCAACCGGTGTGGTGACGCGCCCGAATTGCGGCAAAGCAGCGGCGGGCGGCGTCGAAATCGAACATCTCCAAGGCTCCAACCAACGCCTGCGTCATCGACGCGTCCGGCTCCGTGGTCAGGTGAGTGGACAGGGCGCGGGCGGTCTTGTCGGCATCAAAATCTTGACCGTCGAGTTGGCGGTCGAGGCGAGTCATGAGCTCTGCCACGGCAGCACTGTCGGGTGTCGTCCCGTCAATCGGTTCGGGCGATTGTTCCGATGGCCATTGGAGTGCGTCCAGTGCTGCCAGCAGCGGATCGAGTGCCGCTTTTAAAGCCTCGATCGCCACCGCGACGCCATTGCTTGTGCTCGCCGCCCTCTGCAGCTTTTGTGCCCGCCGTGCAACGCCATGGGCACCCAGGTTTCCGGCCATGCCAGCGAGCCGATGGGCCAAAGCGTGCAACGTCGTCAGTTTGCCTTCGGCGCCGTGCCGTGCCAATTCCTGTGCCGTCGCGGCGAGATCACGGCGAAATGAACGCAGCAACTGCCAATACAGGCCCTGGTTCCCTGCCAACCGGTAGAGCGCGTCGCGGACATCCAGGCCGGCGATGTTGGCCAGGGCTGGGGGTATGGCGGCATCCGGGGCGGGTGGCAACGCCGGCTGCGTATCGACGACCGGTGGGTTCACGCCGATCGACCGGCCGATCCAGTGCGACAGGCTCGCTTTCAGTCCGCGCGGGTTGATCGGTTTGGTCAGCATCTCGTTCATGCCCGCGTCGAATGCTTTGGTGCGTTCCTCGATCATGGCGTGGGCGGTCAGGGCGAGCACCGGAAGCGTGTCGGCCGAATACTGGGCACGGATCTGGCGTGTCGCCGCGTATCCATCCATCTCCGGCATCTGGACATCCATGAGGACGGCGTCCAGGCCACCGGCCCGCATTTCCGCCAGAACCCAATCGACCGCCTGACGGCCGTTGACGGCCTCCAGGACCGTTACACCGGCTCCGCGCAGGACCTCTCGCACGACCAGACGGTTGGTCTCGTTATCTTCCGCCACCAGCACGCGTCGGCCGCTCAAGCTTCCATCAACGCCGGACGGAGCACGGTTTTCCCTCAGCGGGAGACCATCGGCTGGGGGAAGGCGGCCCGGCCATACGATCTGTGCCATCACGGCATCCAGCAATGCCGATCCCTGCGGTAGACCCGGGACATAGGCGACCCGCTGGCCGGCGTCGATCTCCGATCCAAGGTCGGCGCCCGGTGTGCTCAAGCCGACGACGAGCAGTGGGGTCGTGCGCGTAACCGGATGGGAGCGCAGCTCGACGATCAGGCGGGACGCGAAGGCCATGTCCGGACAATCCGCCAAGAGCAGCCGGCATTGGCCAAAGCGCAGTTCATCCTTGGAAACCAGGGGCAACGTCGCATCGGCCTCCAGCAGTACTTTCTCGGTTACTCGGAATGACAGCTCGCGCAGCCGCTCGGCCATGAGATGACGATGCTCGGCCTTAGGGCCGAGCACGATCACATGCGCCGCAGGGCCATCGCTATCGGTTGTGCCGGCAACCGCCGCCGGTGCCATCTCCGCCGGCTCGACCGCCTGTTCGAACCGAACGGTGAAACTAAACGTACTGCCCCGATCGGGTCGGCTGGTGGCCCATACGCGACCGCCCATCAACGACACAAGTCGGCGCGTGATGCTCAACCCCAGACCGGTGCCACCGAATCGGCGTGTGGTGGAGCTATCGGCCTGTTGGAAAGATTGAAACAATGTGGCGAGTTGCGCTTCGGTCAGGCCGATGCCGGTGTCTCGAACCCAAAACAGCAGGGTCACTGTACCGTCGACCTGGTGCAGCAGGCGCGCGCCAAGAACGATGTCGCCGGCATGGGTGAATTTGACCGCATTGCCGGTCAGGTTGATCAGGACCTGGGTCAACCGCAGTGGATCACCGACCAGATAGCGCGGCAGGCCGCCATCGATCGCCATGACCAAATTCAGGCCTTTCTCGATCGCTCGCGGGAGGGTTAGTTCCTGCACGCCTTGCAGCAGGCTGGACAGGTCAAAATCAGTGCGCTCCAACTCCAGCCTGCCGGCTTCGATCTTGGACAAGTCCAGAATCTCGTTGATGATGGCCAGGAGCGCATCGGCCGAACTGCGCACTCGATCCAGATAGCCCGCTTGTTTTTCGTTCAGTGGCATCTGCTGCACGAGATGTGTCAGTCCGACGATGGCGTTCATCGGCGTGCGAATCTCGTGGCTCATGTTGGCCAGGAAGTCCGACTTGGCGCGGTTGGCGCGCTCGGCCGCTTCCTTGGCATCTTGCAGGTGATTGCGATCGGCCGCGCGGGCGATCTCGTTGCCAATCCACTGCGCCAACAGCCGGATCAAGTCGTGGTCATCCTCGGAGAAGCGATCGCTTGGCTTCGATGAGGAAAAATTGAGCGTACCGAATCGCGTACCATCCACGAGTAGCGGCGTGCCGATGTAGGATTCCAGCTTGTGACTGAGGTAACAGGGATGGTTGCGCATATCGCTCAAGGCGGCATGATCGAAAGACAGGACTTGGTCTGAGAGGAGCGTGTTCGCACAATACGTTTCGCCCAAGTCGAACACGGTCCCTGGTGCAGGCCGACCATCCGCGCTATGCACATACAAGACCTCATAGCGGCCGCTGTCGATCCGGCTGACGATACCAATGTCCAAGCCGAAGCTTTCGGTGCCCAAGGCGAGCAGACGCTGGATCATCTCGCCGAGATCGAGACTGGCATCGGTGCTGATGATGTGGAGTTGCTTGAGCGCCGTCTCGTGGCGTAGGCGCTCGGTCAAATCCTGGAACGTGCCGAAGATGGCAACAACCTCGCCGCGTCCGTCCACTTCGCATCGACCGATGGAACGAACGTAACGGGTCTTTCCGTCCGCCCGCACAAGGCGCCGCATTGAATCGAACCCGGCCTTCTGACCGATCGCCGCGGCCACATCGCGGGCCACCTTGTCTCGGTCCTCGGGGTGATAGAAGTTGATGGCTGTGGCCAAATCGGGCTGAAATGTCTCCGGGTTCAGCCCATGGATGCGATAAACCTCCCGCGACCAGGTGATGATTTGTTTTACCAAATCCACCCGCCAATGGCCGACCTGAGCCATCTGTTCGGCCAGTTCAAGCATCTGCGACCGCGACCGGGTTTCCTCCTCGATTGCCTTACGCCCGGTGACATCACGCACAACGGCATAGAGCAAGCCGTCTGTCCCGGGTGTGGTGCGCCATTGCAACCAGACATAGTGGCCGTCCCGACAGCGATACCGGTTCTCGAAGTCGATTGCCCGCCGTCCACCGGCTAGCCTTGCTG
This sequence comes from Azospirillaceae bacterium, assembly GCA_028281465.1. Classification (GTDB taxonomy): domain Bacteria; phylum Pseudomonadota; class Alphaproteobacteria; order Azospirillales; family Azospirillaceae; genus JANQJV01. Next base: position 7,928 of record JANQJV010000201.1, read on the forward strand.
CGGCGGCCATGGTGGGTTCAACGTCGTCCGGATGCACCAAGTCGACATATGGCCGCTCAAGCAACTCTGCTTGCGTCCATCCAAGCGTGGTCTCCCAAGCTTGGTTCACTGTCCGAAAAAAACCATCGGTGCCGGCGACACACAACAGATCGCTGGACAAGTCGAACAGGGTCTTAAACCGATCCGTCATGCCATCCGGCCCCGTTCCCGCGCGGCGCCACGCGGGTCACCCGTCGGAGACTGGCGGCATGCTTGCCGGACGCAACGCCGCAAGCGTCCGGTTGGCCTGCTCGATCAGGCGCACAACTTGACCAGCCAGTGGTTGTATGTCCCCTGCATCGCCGGCTTCGGCAATGTCCACGGCCGCATCATACAGCGTGTCGGCTCCAAGAATCCCGGCAGCATCGAGCAGGGCCCGGCTACACCGCACAATACGATCCCGCTGCCCGGCATCCAACCCCTCTTGCAGGCCGTCGCGATGGCATACCACATCATCAGCGAGCCGTTCGCACAGGGCCTTTTCCGTCACATCACCGGCCAGTGCTGCCAGAGCGGGCAGAGGTTGATCATTCGGTGTTGGCTCAGTTGCAGCCATGCCCTCGGCTGAGCCGGTTGCCATGTGATCCGATCCGGCCCCGGCGGCTGTTGCCGCGTCACCAGCCAACTCGGCGTCCAAGGCCGAGAGGGTCATCTGTCCCAGGTCTTGCGCCTGCGCAATCAACCTGTCCAGACCATCCGTTCGACCGTCGCGGCAGGCTTGTTCGATGGCATCGAGACAGGAAGCCAAGGCAGCGGCGCCGTAGGTGCCGGTACTACCTTTCAAAGTATGGGCCGTGGCCCTGAGTATCTCGATGGGCTGCGGGTCGTCGGGCGATCCGAGCGCGGCCAGTCGTTGACGGCAATCGGCTATGAAAACCGTGAGAATGTGCGTCCGCGTTTGGTCGGGCAACTCGGCCAGGAGATCATCCAGAATCGACCGATCAAGCAGATCCGCCGGAGCCCTGTCGGCGTAAGGCAGGGCCGCAGGCGATGGCGCTTTCTCATCTGGGCACGGCGTCGACGCCTTGGTTGGCGCTGGCGCTGAGCCGGTCGGTGAGATCGCGTCGTTTCGTGCAGCCACCAGGTTGCCTTGGGCAACCAAAGTCTGCACAAGCACCTCCCGATCAATCGGTTTGGTGATATGACCATCCATGCCTGCGGCACGGTAGGAGATCAGGTCGTCGGTGAAGGCGTTTGCCGTCACGGCGATGATAGGCACGCGTGCCATAGCACTGCTACCGGCGCGGATCGTCCGGGTGGCCTCCAGGCCGTCCATGCCGGGCATGGCAATGTCCATCAAAATAATATCGTAGCAGTGCTTGTCGGCAGCGACAACCGCTTCATGACCGGAGGCCGCAACGTCGACTCGGCAGCTAAGCCGCTCCAGCATCAACCGTGTGATGAGCTGGTTGGCCGGGTTATCCTCCACGAGGAGCACGCGCGGTGGCGTGTCGCCCCTCGTGCGCAGGAGCGTGCCATCGTCGCGGTGCCTGGCGGCCGCCTGCGGCGGTTCGCATGTCGACAAGGGCAGCCGAAACCAGAACCGACTGCCCACCCCCGGCTCGCTTTCCACACCGACGCTGCCACCCATCAGCTCGGCAAGTCGGCGGGTGATCGTGAGGCCAAGGCCGGACCCTTCGAACCGGCGCGTGCGTTGATCGTCGAGTTGATCGAATTCGGTGAACAAACGGTCCAGACTATCAGCCCGGATGCCGATGCCGGTATCGGCGACCGCGAACTCGATGACACCGGGCGCGACAGGCGTTGCTGTGACAGTGATCGTTCCGGTTTCGGTGAATTTGATGGCGTTGCTGACGAAGTTCATGAGCATCTGACGGATGCGTCCCGCATCGCCGCGCACGCCTTCGGGCAAACTTGCTGCCAGGCGTGTGATCACGGTCAGCCCCTTGCGGCTGGCCTGGTGGGCGAACACGGATAACGCGTCGGCAATGAGTGCCGACGGCGCAATGGCGGACGGTTCCAGGCTCAGCTTTCCGGCTTCGATCTTAGTGAGATCCAAGATATCGTTGAGCAGAATAAGCAAGGATTCCGCACTACGCCGCGCCGTTTCGACAAGGGTGCGGTCGGTTTCTGCGAGTGTGCTGTCGCCGAGCAAGCCGAGACCGCCCAAGATACCGTTCAGTGGTGTACGAATTTCGTGGCTCATCATGGCCAAGAAACGCGATTTGGCTCGATTGGCATCTTCGGCCGTGCGAACCGCTTGCTGCAGGGCGTCGCGCGCGCGGGTGACGTCGGTGACGTCGGTCAGCACACCCACGGCTCCGCCGTCCTCGGTCGGATAGTTGGCGATACGAACATGGCGCCCGTCAGATAGACGGCGTTCGAACGGTGGTCCTGGATCGTGCAGCCGTGCGAGTCGGTCGGCCACCAGAGCGTCGATGCGATGGGTCGTCGCTTCGGTCGTGAGACCATCGGCCTTGGCTTCCGCCAAGGCTTCTGCCTCCGCCTCACGATGCACGATGTCCTCAAGACGAACGCCTGGGACAATCGCGTCACCGGCCGCGGGGTGAAATGCACGATAGCGTTCGTTGAAGAAGGTCAGCCGCCCGCTACGGTCACGGATGCAGAAGCCTTCGCTGATGGCACCCAGTGCGGTGCGGAACAGACTTTCCCTGCGCAACGCGGCCCATTCGGTACGGTGCAGTTCAAACAAGTCCACGGCCACGGCGGCGAGGTCTTCAAGGATACGGCGCTGCGATGTGGTCAGAGGGTCTCGGGGTTCCCGGCCGATGGCGCACAGCGTACCAATGGCGGTGCCGTTCTCCATCATGAGGGGCGCACCCGCATAGGCCCGGATGTGCGGCGCGTCGGTGACCAGCGGGTTCTCAGCAAAGCGTGGGTCTTTGGTGGCGTCGGGAACGTCCAGAACCTCGGTGCCGCATATCGCGTGGGCACAAAAAGCGTAGTTGCGCGGCGTTTCCTGCGACGTCAGCCCGACCCGCGCTTTGAACCATTGCCGCCGCCGATCGACCAGAGAGATCAATGAGATCGGTGTCCCGATCAACCGCGACGCCAGGCACACGAGGCGGTCGAACCGCCCGTCCTCCGGCGTGTCCAGAATGTTCAGGTCGTGCAACGTTGCCAGACGTCGCGCTTCGTCAGCAGGCATCGGTGGGTCGGTGGTCAACGGCGAGCAATCCTTTCCAAGGTGGTTGTGCTACCGTACCGCAATGCAGCCAAGGCCATTTGTTTACTTAACTATAGAGCGCCAGTCCACCGGGGCACGGCCGACGTCAAAAAAACGGACTCGGAACCATTCGATAATCACTGGCTATCATAAGAAGGCGGTGGTCGATATGCAAATCCAAGCTGCCGTGGTTTTCCCGGATCGTCCGCGGCTCAGCGGCGATCGGCCGCTGTGGTTCGGACGCCAATCGATCACGGTGCGTGACCGGGATGTGGCGTCCAGATACCTCTGTTCCAGTCACTCATGGACTGGAATGGGTGACAGTGGTTGGCTCGACCAGGCGTTCGCCCCATGTGTCAAGTTGGGTGGTGCCGGCGGCTCGCTTTCATGGTACCGGTGCCTCTGGCATGGCGAACACCGGCTGTGGGATGAGGCGCGCCGGCCCTAGCTCGTGGGTCGCCGGCTCATTTCGCCCCCTGTTGCCGGCTGGTCGTCGGTTGCGAAACACGCCTCCGAACCCTGTTTCGGCGCTATACGCAACAAGGAACGCCGGCTTGGTGGTCCGCGGGTTTAGGCGGTCGATTGGAGACGACGCGCAGATCGCAGCGGCGCCCCCAATCCGCAAGGCCTGGTCCAACGAGGGTTTCGCCCAGGGCATACGGTGTCCATGCCGGGCCTACCCTCGGTCACCGATACCGCGGTGAACCGGAACCGGGCCCACGGCGGTCGGTTCGGCGCTGCCGTTCCAGTCGGTGGTGTGATGGTCGAAGGTTTCGACCAGCAGGGCGGCGTGCTCGGCCGGGAAATCGGCACGGCTGACCAGAACGAACGGATCGAAGCGCCACAGCACGGCCAGCGGGTTGGTCCCATAATGCCCGAACGGCGCCGTGCCGCGATGCAGAGCTTCAGCCTCTTCGGGCATCAGCAAGGCGACGGCAATTTGGTTCGTGGCCAGCAGACTGGCCAGCCGATCGGCGTGCGGCGCGCGCGCCACGCGTGGTTTGGCGGCGGGCAGAGCCTCGTCCAGCATGACCTCCAGGCGTTTGGCCAATGCATAGCCCGCTGGCTTTTGCCGGTCGCAGCCAATGAGCAGGTGGCGCTGCCGATACACCACCCATTGTCGATAGGGCGTGTGTGCGGCTGCCGGCCCCGTCACCGCTAGACCCGCCGCCGCCAGCAGAAGGCGGCGGCGTGCGATCGATCTTGCATGTCGGTTCATCATTCGTCGGTGAAGACGTTCAGGTTCAGCACGGCGGTCATGATGTAATTCGGTACGTCGACGACCTGCCCGACCCGGAGATCGACGGCCACCGAGGCCAAGATGTAGGCTTGTTCCCGCGTCAGCCCGTGTTCGCGCACGATGTAGTCGATCATCTGGCGCAGCGCATGACGGGCAGCAATGGTCAGGTCCTCCGACAGGTTCTCCAAATCGGCAATCTTTTCCGAGCTAAGATAGGCGTGGTAACTCGGCACCTCGCCTTCCGGCTTGAGCGGCAGGCCTATGGTTTGGTGAAAGCGAGTCGGCTCCATATTGCGGATTTGCGGCCCACCTTCGACCTGCGGCGCCTGCAGATGGGCGGCTTCGCCCTTACGGATTTCCGTGGTCACCGTGATGACACCGCCCATTTCGATGGCCGTGCCGGAGACTTCGCCATCGCCCTGCGCATAGTGCAGATCGCCGGCGAACAGGCCGCAGCCGTCGACGAAGCACGGGAACAAGATGGTCGTGCCGATTTGCATCTGCTGCACGTCCATGTTGCCGCCGTTCTCGCGCGGTGGAACCGTGCGCAGACAGGCATCGGCATACGGCGCTCCCGGACCGCAGACATCGGCCGGCAAGGCGCCCTTCGGCTCCGGTGGCAAAGCGATGCCGCCGTATTCGCCCAGCTTGGCTTCCCGGGCCAGCCAGGTCGCCACTTCGGTCTCGCCCGGGAGGACGCCGATGGAACCGGGGAAAGCCTCGAACGGGATGCGGATACCAGGCATCTGGTCACTCTCCGCATGGATCCGGTTTAGACGCCAGTTGACCAGATGCGGCTCGGTGAAGTCGTCGCGCAGGAACCCGAAGCCGGGTACGATCACCGTATAGCCGTATTCGTCCGGTGCGACGTCGACGAGTGTCACGGCCAGGACGTCACCGGCTTCGGCACCTTCGATGTGCACGGGGCCGGACATGGGGTGGACCAGGCCCAAGTCAACTGCGGCCAGATCATCGGCATTGCTGTCCAGGCCCAGGTCGCTGTCCAGTGCGTCGCGGGTGTGGAAGACGATATGATCGCCCGGTTTCGCCGTGGCCACCGGTGGAATCGCCGGATGGAAGCGATTGAAGCAGTTCCCATCGTCCGCGCAATGGTCGCCAGTCTTGTCGATGACAACCCGGTTCTGCCAGCGCACTTCCGTCGTGTCAGCGCCTGCGGCCGTTGCAGTCAAGACAACGACTGCCGCAGCCAAGCCCGCACCCAGTAATACACTCATGCTGACCGTCCTCCCTTGATACTTGGGCCAATATCCATGCTGAATTTGTGTCTTTAGCCAGCGTGATATTGGCACTGATGGGCGAAACATAGAGTGGCATTGCTCCGCTTGCCAAGCCGATTTGTCTTCGGCATTTCTGAGCGGTCGCCCTGAACCGAGCCGATCGGACGATCGCCGCCGGTGTCCCGGCGGCGCACGTCACAGTGTGAAACGCCTTGCCGGACACCGGGTAGTCGGCCCATGCTGATGTCCGCCGGCCCGGACGCCGGTGGCAGCGATGAGGAACGAACCATGTTGAAAGGTATCCCGTCTCTGATCGGTCCTGATCTGTTGTGGGTTCTGGCGTCCATGGGTCACGGCGACGATCTCGCCCTGGTCGACCGGAATTTTCCGGCCGCGACCGTTGCCGCCTCGACCATCAGTGGCCGACTGATCCGTCTGGCTGGGGTCGACACGAATGCGGCAGCTCAGGCTTTGTTCGTCTTGTTTCCGCTCGACACTTTCGTCGACGATCCGGTCCGACGTATGGAGGTGGTCGGTGAACCGGATACGCTTCTCGAAGTTCATGAGGACGTCCAGAAAATCGCCGACGCTGCGGAGAACCGTGTGGTGGGCATGGCGTCTCTGGAGCGGCACGCCTTTTACGCTGCTTCCAGACAAGCCTACGCCGTTGTACAGACCACCGAAACGCGCCCCTACGGCAATTTTCTGCTCAAAAAAGGCGTGATCTTCGATTGACCAGTGCTGGGTGCTGCGGTTACGCGTGGCGCTTCACAATCGTGCCTTACCGAGGCACTCTGCTGGTCCCGTTTCCGGTTCAGTCGCCAAGACCTGCATGATCACTGTATATGGCTCAATCAACATGGATTTGATCGGCACGGTGCCACACTTGCCCGTTCCGGGCGAAACCGTGTCCGGAAGCCGCTTCGAAACCGCGCCAGGTGGCAAAGGCGCCAACCAGGCCCTGGCGGCACGGCGTGCCGGTGCGCCCGTTCGTCTGCTGGGGGCCGTTGGCACCGACCCCATGGCTGGTCCGGCTTTGGCCTTGCTGCGTGCTGACGAGGTGGATCTGGGCGGGGTGATGACCGTCGATGGACCGACCGGGACGGCCATGATCCTGGTGGATGCCGACGGCGAGAACGTGATTGCGGTGATCCCGGGTGCGAATGGTCAGGTCAACGTTGATGTGCATGGTAGCGTGCCCTTTGCCCCGGGCGACATTCTGCTGCTGCAACTGGAAATTCCCGTCGATGCCATGCGTCCGTTAGCCCGGCGCGCGCGCGTCGCAGGGGCCCGGGTCATCCTCAATTTGGCTCCGTTTCAGGTCGCAGCCCTCAGTCTGTTGGCCGAAACCGATGTGGTCGTGGTCAACGAAGGCGAAGCGGACGCTTTGGCGATGGCGCTGGGTTTGGTGCAGGATGGAACGGTGCCAGCCAATGATGCGATTGCGCGCACCTGGGCCTTGGCGCACCGGATGGGATTACCGGTGGTCACCACATGCGGGGTGGACGGTGCCGTTGCCGTGCGCGGCGCCTCGGTGCTGTCGGCTCCGGCACTTGGGGTCACTGCGGTCGACTCGGTTGGTGCCGGCGACACCTTCTGCGGCTATCTCGCGGCCGGCTTGCATGGCGGTCATACGCTGACCGATGGAATCTTGACGCGCGCCGGTGCCGCCGCCAGCCTGGCATGCACCAAACGCGGCGCGCAGCCGTCGATACCCCGGGCGGCCGATGTGGATGCGGCCTTGGGCAGCGATCGGAGGCGCTGAATCCTCAATCACAAGAATACCGGACGGACCGAGCCGTCCGGTGCAGAGCGGCGGCCCATCCCGCGGCCGACCGCCGTACCAAACCGGGAGGACACCAACGATGACGAGAACCCTGCTGCTGTGCGGCGCAGCCGCCTTGGCGATGACCGCATTGGCCGGACCAGCCCGAGCCGATTGCCATTGGCAGCCGGAACGCCCGGTGACCTATGTCGTGCCCTGGGGCGCGGGCGGCGGCACGGACGCCAATTCGCGCATGCTGGCCAGCCTGTTGGAAGAGCAGATGGGCCAGCCGTTCAATGTGGTGAACCGCACCGGCGGCAATGGCGTGGTCGGCCACTCTGCCATCGCCACCGCCACGCCGGACGGTTACACCATCGGGGCCGCCACGGTTGAAATCACGACGATGCACCACGCTGGCCTGACAGAACTAAACCACACCGACATCACGCCGATTGCCCTTGTCGACATCGTGCCGTCGAGCGTCCTGGTGGCCGCCGATTCACCGTTCGACAGCGTCAATGCCCTGTTGGACCACGCTCGGGCCAACCCGGGCGAGTTGACCGGATCGGGCACCGCCCAGGGCGGTATCTGGCACCTGGCCCTGGCTGGCATGCTCAACGCCGAAGGCATCGATCCGGGTGCCATCCGTTGGGTGCCGTCGGATGGGGCGGCCTCGGCCATGCAGGAGCTGATCGCCGGTGGCGTCGAGGTGGCCACGCCGGCGTTGTCGGAGGGCAAGGCCCTGGTCGAGGCCGGAGAGATCAAGGCGCTCGCCTACATGCACGACAGCCGCATGGCCGCCCTGCCCGACGTGCCGACCACCAAAGAGGCGTTGGACAGCGAGTGGACGCTCGCCGCCTTCATCACGGTGTCCGGACCAGCCGGCCTGCCGGACGAAATCGCCTGCGCTTATGAGCAGGCGGCCCTGGCCGCGTTCGACACCCAGGCCTGGGCCGACTTCAAGGCCTCGCGCGGTGCCGATGTGGTCAAGATGGGCCGGGAGGACCTGACGGCCATGCTGGCCCGCACCTCCGACAACCTGGGAGCCACCATGCGCGCGATCGGTTTGGCGCAATAGGCTTGCGGGCCGCACCAGCACAAGCCCCTCTCCCCCATCGGGCCCCTCTCCCCCATCGGGCGGGAGAGGGGCCGCCCAAGGATCGAAGCCTTGAAACTGAGCGATTTCGCGCTCGGCCTTGTCTGTGCCGGGTTCGGTGCGGCAGTGATCCTGCAGGCCGCGGCGTTTCCGGACATTCCGGGCATGGCCTATGGCCCGGCGTTCTTCCCCAGCTTGGTCGGCGCCGGTTTCGTGGTCTGTGGTGCTGCGCTGGTCATCGGCGCGCTGTGGCGCGGGGGCGCCTTCGTCGGGCTGGTGACGCTGCCCGCATGGACGCGTGACCGCGTGGCGGTGGTGCGCGCACTGGGCGTGGTCGGCGGTACCCTTGCATTCATTCTGGCCGCGCCGGTGCTCGGCTTCCTGCTCACCACCGGGCTGTTGGCGCTCGGTTGGCTCCGGTTGCTCGCCGTGCGCTGGGGGCTCAGCCTGTCATTGGCGCTCGTCGTGCCGCTGGTGTTGCATTACGGCTTTTCCGACCTGTTGCGCGTGCCCTTGCCGCGCGGCGTGCTGGAACGCCTGTTGTTCTGAGTCTGCTCTCTGGGTCTGCCATGCTCGAAGCCCTGGACCTGGTTGCCCGCTGGGATGTGCTCGCCACCATCGGGTTGGCGGCGTGTTACGGTCTGTTCGTTGGGTCCGTGCCGGGGCTGACGGCCACCATGTCGGTGGCGCTTCTGGTCCCGATCACGTTTTTCCTCGACCCGGTTCCGGCGATTGCCGCCATCGCCACCGCCTCGGCGACCGCCATCTTCGCCGGCGATATTCCGGGCGCCCTTTTACGGATTCCGGGCACGCCGGCCTCGGCCGCTTATGTCGACGAGGCCTTCGCCCTGACCCGGCAGGGCCATGCAGAACGCGCCCTGGCGACCAGCCTGGTCACCGCCGCCTTGGGCGGCCTGATCGGCGTGCTGCTGCTGAGCGTGTTCGCTCAGCAACTGGCCCGCATCGCCGTCCGGTTTTCCTCGGTGGAGTATTTCTGGCTCGGCTGTCTTGGCCTCACTGCCGCCATCGCCGTGGCCAACGCCTCTCTGGTCAAAGGCGCGCTGGCGCTGCTGATCGGGCTGTTCATCTCCACCATCGGCATCGACATCGCCACCGGCCACGCCCGCTTCACCTATGGTCAGATCGACCTGTTGGACGGCGTATCGTTTATCCCGGCCATGATCGGCATGTTCGCGCTCAGCCAGGTGCTGCGGACCGTGACTATGGACCTGGACGGCCGCACGGTCACGGCCAAGGTCGGCCGATTGTGGATCGAAATGGTGGGTGTCGTGCGCCGCTACTGGGCCAACATTCTGCGGTCGGCCGGTCTGGGCAACGTCATCGGCGCCCTGCCCGGGGCCGGGGCCGATATTGCCGCCTGGGTCGCCTACGCCCTGTCGCGGCGGTTCTCGCGCACGCCGGAGCGCTATGGCCAAGGCCATGCCGAAGGCATCGCCGATGCCGGTGCGGCCAACAACTCCGCGGTCGCCGGCGCCTGGACGCCGGCGCTGGTGTTCGGCATTCCTGGCGACACGGTCACGGCCATTGCCATCGGCGTGCTCATGCTCAAGGGCATCACGCCCAGTCCACGCGTGTTCATTACCGACGGCACCCTGGTGCACGCCATCTTCCTGGCTTTTGCGCTGGCCAATCTGATCATGCTGCCGTTGGGCATGGTGGCGATCCACGCCGCCCGGCACGCCCTGGCAATTCCGAAACGCGTTCTGATGCCGCTGATCCTGATCTTCTGCCTGATCGGTGCCTTCGCCGTCGACAACACGCTGTTTTCCGTCGGCGTCATGCTGGTCCTCGGCCTCATCGCCTATGTCATGGAGGAGAACGGCATCCCGATTGCTCCCGCCATCCTCGGCATCGTGCTCGGCAAGATCATCGAAAAGAACTTTCTCATCACCATGATCAAGACTCAGGGCGACCTGCTCGGCTTCTTCGACCGGCCGGTGGCGGCCGTGCTGGGCGTGATGACGCTCGGCCTTTGGACGGTCCTGATCGCCGCCGCGGTGCACCGGGCCGTGCGTCCAGTCCCCTCCGAAGGACCCCGCCGATGACCCATCCGCTGCGCGCCCGTATCGATGCCGATCAGGTGACCCGGGCCCTATGGCTCGAGGCCGGCTCGGCCACGCTGGCCGAGGCTGCGGTCTATGCCGGCTTCCGCTTTTTGCTCATCGACAACGAACACGGCCCGGCCTCGATCGAGACCACGCTCGCCATGGTGCGGGCGATCGAGGCGGCCGGTGGCCATGCCATGGCGCGCGTGGCCTGGAACGACCCCATGCTCCTCAAGCGCCATCTGGAGATCGGTGTGCGCACCCTCCTGGTGCCCAATGTGGAGACTGCGGACGAAGCCCGCGCCGCCGTAGCGGCATGCCGCTATCCACCGGTCGGGCGGCGCGGCTATGCGGCCGAGATCCGCGCCGCGCGCTACGGTCTGGATGCCGGGTATGCGGCGCGCGCCAATGACGACATCTTTCTCATGCTGCAGATCGAATCCGTTGTCGGCGTGGCCAATGCCGCAGCCATTGCCGCACTCGACGGCATCGACATGCTTTTCCCCGGCCCTTACGACTTGTCCGGCTCCTTGGGCGTGCCGGGCGAGACCGGCGACGATCTGGTGACCGCCGCGCTTGCCCAGGTCGAGGCGGCGGCCAAGGCGGCCGGCCGGCCGTTGGGCAGCGTGCCGCGCGCCGGCCGCAGCGCCGCCGACCTGGCCGCCGACGGCTACCGCCTGATCATCGACCACTCCGACCTCGGCCACGCCGTCGCCGCGCTGAGGGCCGACGTCGAAGCGACACCGGAGCCGTGGCTCGGCGCATGACCCGGCTCTTTGACGTCGGCAGCGAGCGTCGTGGCCACATCCCGGAGCGCCGACGCCCCGTCGGCCCAGCCCGTCAACCCCGCACGGCGGCGGGAACACCGGACACCGTCCGCGGCGCTGTGGCCATCCGACGGCGGCCCCC
>JANQJV010000202.1 GCA_028281465.1 Azospirillaceae bacterium
GCCGGTGTGGGACTAGAGAGACAAACAAACCCGCCAACTCGTCTCATCAGATCACCCGAAGTTTCCCGTTATCCACGGCGAATTGCGGAAGTCGGGCTAACGCGGCCGAAGTTCCAACTGCCAAACGTCCGGTCCGGGTTGGGGGTGGCCATGGGAAATCGGATGGGGTGTTCGGCATCGAAGGGACCGGGGGACCAGCCGAGCATGTACATGTCGAACTCGCTTGCCCGCAGGTTGCTCCAATACCGGGCTACTGGTTCACTGATGAGCTGGACGGTCAGCCCGACCCGGGCCAGCATGGAAATCACGGCGGTGCAGATCGCCTCGTCGTTGATGTAACGGTCGTTTGGGCAGCGCAGGCCGAAGGTGAAACCATCAGGGTAGCCGGCTTCGGCAAGCAGGGCCCGGGCCTGCTCCGGATCGAAGGAGACTCGCCGGTCCGCTGCCTCGGAATAGCCATTGATGGCTGGCGAGATCAGCAGGCCGGTTTCCGCCGCTTGGCCGCGCATGATCACGCGCACCAAGGCACCCCGGTCGCGAAGGTATCCCGGTCGCGCGCCGGGGCTTCGGCGCCGTTGGCTTCGGCCCAGTCCTGATCAAGGATCAAGAAGTTGGCAATTGAGGACGGGAAGAGGGGATCGGGCGCCCTGGTCACGGCATCGACCGTCAACGCGTCCCGCTTGCGCACGGCTGTGACCGGTGCGAACCAAGAGCGGACATCTGAGTCTTCGCTATTGGCCCGCAAGTAAGAAAACACCACGTCGTCAGCATCGAAGATTGCACCATTGTGGAATTGTACATTGGGCCGTAGGAAGAATCGCCAGCCTGGCTCCGGACTCAACGGCTCCCACGCCACGGCCAGGGACGGCTCGATGCGCATGTCAGCGCGACGGCGCACCAGGCCTTCGTAGATGTTGTTGAGAAACCCCAGAGTCGGGGCGGCATTGATGGCGTGCGGATCCATGGTTGCGGGGTCGGTGCGCCCACCCCAGCGGAATTCAACCGCTCCGGCAGACACGGTCACGGCCAAGGTCACGGCGGTGGCAAGGCCGAGCGGACCGAGCCAGCGGTTCGCAGTGGCCCATGACGAAGTCCATGTCGTGCTCGATGATGACGAAGGTCTTGCCCTGACGATTGAGCGTCTCGATCTTGCCGACCAGCGTTTCGGTCAGTGCCGGGTTGACGCCGGCGGAGGGCTCGTCGAGCAGGATCACCGACGGGTCGCCCATCAGCACTCGAGCCAGTTCCAGCAATTTTCTTTGTCCGCCGGAGATTTTACCGGCCGGGTGATCGGTCAGATGGCCGAGGGTGACGAAGTCGAGCACGTCGAGGGCGCAGGCGCGGAGACGGGTCTCCTGGTCGCGAACCGTGCGCCAGGCGACAAAGGGACCGCCGATGCTCTCCCCCATCTGTCCGATGGGGGAGAGCATCACATTTTCCAACACGCTCATGCGCGCGAACGGGCGCGGAATCTGGAACGTCCGGCCCAAGCCGAGCGCGTACAGCCGGTCCGGCGACAGCCCGGTGACATCGCGGCCCTTGAGGTGAACCGTCCCTGCGGAGGGGGGAAGCGCCCCGGTCAACAGGGTGAACAAGGTGGATTTGCCGGCACCATTGGGGCCGATCAGACCGGTGATGGAGCCATTGCGAATGCCGATGGACACATCCACCATTTGTCCGCGCGGGCATGTGTCGGTTGGAATTTATGATACGTTATCGCAAACGGCCGGCCATGGCAGGTCGTTTTGTCGCCCGTTTCGACTCTACCGATCCGACTCTTCCCAGAGGTGAACGCCATGACCCATCGGCCGGACCGGCTGTCTTTGACCCCGGATCTGTCCATCAGCCGCATTCTGACCGGGCTTTGGCAGGTGGCCGATATCGAAAGGGCCGGTACCCTGGTCGATCCCGAAACGGGTGCCGATCATTTGGCCGCTTATGCGGCGGCCGGATTCGACAGCTTCGACATGGCCGATCATTTCGGCAGCGCCGAGATCATCCTGCGATTGTTCCAGTTCGCCTTCGATGTCGAGGACCACGCGCAGCTCCGGGCGGTGTTCGCCGAGATGCCGCCGGTGCCCGGCGATGGCGGCGACGAGTACCGCCGGCCGCCGTATCTGACGGCGTCCGGTGACCTGTCGCACCATCTGGATACCGTGCCCCCTGCATTCGACAGCGTCGCGGTGCCGCATCGCGCCGGGACCGCCCGCGTGCTCAGCGGCTCGGCCTGGGAGGACGTGGCCGGCTATTGCCGGGCCCAGCGCGTCGGCGACCGGGTGTGTGGTGTCGGGCACGGCCGGCCGCAGCCGCAAGGTCGCGCCCGACAATGCGGGGGCGCAAACCACCTTCGTGCTCGACAAAATCCTCGCCGCCTTGAGCGCGCTCGGCGCCATCAAACCCGTGAACACCCTGGTGGTCGTCGCCGGCTTGATCGGCGGCTACAAGGTGGAGATCGAAGCCGAGGCGCTGGCTCGGTAACGGCGGGATACCCTTTCATTGACGGGCGGCCTGGAACGCCGCTTCCGCGCGCGCGCGCTTGTGGGTGCGCATGATGCGTTCTTGCCGCGCCTCGCGGGCCGCCCGCGACATGCCGGTATGGATCCGGTCCAGGTCGAATCCCTTGAACTCGGCGTGTCCCATCAGGCCATCGCCGGTAGGCAGATTTTGAACGTAGTCGTTCGGGATACGGCGACGGCGTTCCTCGACACGGACGATCGTCACTTGTTCGAAGGCCGCGGCATTTCCGGTGAGTTTCTCGAGATCATTGATCGTCGTGAAAGCCTCGCGAAAACTGCCGGGAACCGGAAGCGGTACCTGCCAAGCATGCTCCGGCTCAGTGACGAATTTGGTTTGATACGCCCAATAATCCGTCGCGACCGTGAGGCTCTGGTCCTGGCCGGCGATCTCCAGGTCCCGTCGTTCGAAACTCCCCATGATAACCCCATTTTCGGGCAGTTCCGCCGCCGCCGGATCTTCGACGCGGAGCACGAAGAACGGGCCGGTAAAATCACAGGATTGGGTGCCGGATGCGTTTTGGGTGAGTTTCAACCCGCCGAGCTTGGTCGCCACCTTCGCCATCGCATCGATGGTCGCCATCGCCTCGTGCGCCTGAGTCGGCGTAAGGGGAAGCAACAAGGCGGCAATGCCATAATCCGTGATCGTCAGGGGCTGGGAGAAACACACCTCCCGGCGGCAGATTTCGAATCGGGCTTCGGAGCGCAGGTCTTTCAACAGAAGGTCGAAAGGGCGCTCGTCGTCATCCGACGCGGCAGCGCGGCTATTGTCCGCGGCTCGTTTGGCGGCCCGTTCCAACCAGGCGCTCGGTGCAGCCACCATTTCCTTCAGAACGTCGAGATCGCGCAAGCCCCACCAATCCGATTGGGTGATGGTCCGCGTCGCCACCAGCGGGGCGTCACGGCCTTTGCCGCCCCCGGCAGGCCCGGGCGTCCGAATGAGGTAATAGGGTTTGCGGCGATCGAAATGCGGGTCATAGGTAATGCGGGCCAGCAGCCCACCGTTCGCTGTGAGTGGCTCTTTGGGTCTGCGCACCAAGGGTAAAGTCATCAGCCGCATGGGCCACTCCGATCATCCAACGACACTTGTCTTACATCAATGCAGCGGTTCTCAAGAGGATTGAATCGCAGTCGCAGGTCTGTTTGGTGCGAACTGGTGACTCGGTGGAACGTTTCAGGATTTCCTCGGCGGGCTGGAGTGTGATTCGTCAGGGGGCATGAAGCCGCTCAAAGCCTTGATTGATGCGTTGAAAGATGTCTGCGGTGGCCTGAAGGACAAGCGCATTGGCCAGAACTGTCAGTATTCCATGGCGGACATCGGACTGGAAGCGTTTTCGATTTTCTTCATGCAGAGTCCTTCATTTCTGGCGCACCAGCGGGCGCTGAAAGAGGGTCACGGTCGCTCTAATTGTGAGACGTTGCTCGGGATGACGGCGATCCCGAGCGACACCATATTCGCGCCATGCTGGACGGTACTGACCCGGCAGCGTTTGACGGATTGTTCCTGAAGGGCTTGGAAATTTTGGCGCAAAATGAGGTGCTTACGCCGTTCCACCGTTTAGACGGACGCCTTTTGATCGCCCTGGATGGGACGGAACACTTCCGTTCGCGGAAGCTCAGGTGTCCTGCCTGTTCCCACCGCAAACGTGCCGATGGCGGCGTTGAGCCCTTCCACGCCATGCTCACTGCGCTGTTGATTGGCCGGGGCGACGCACAAACCGGTTACAGAGCACCAGACCATGGTCTGTCGATCGTATCCGGTTCAAACGCCCCGAGCATTGTGCTGCGTTCGACTAACAAGAAACGAACGGTGCCGGTGGGCAAACGGGTCCATCCGGGGAGGCCTTTGTGGGAGCGCCGACGCCTCGTCGGCCTCGTGTGCACGCCGGTG
>JANQJV010000208.1 GCA_028281465.1 Azospirillaceae bacterium
CCACGCCCAGCGGCCGGCCGCCAAGATGGCGGCGGTCCAGCCGGCAGGGATGCCGGCGCTCCTCGTTCAGCGCCGAAACCGAACGGGTCGTCAATCGTCGGCGAGGGGGCGGCCCCATCCGGCACCACGATGGGGGCGACGTCGAGCCTGTGGCTCGACAGGGCCAACTCCGTCTCGAGTTCGACCCGCCATGACTGGCTACTGAGCTCATCGGTCGGGGCAGTGCCAAACGACCGGTGCCAATGAAGCATGCGTGATGGCGCAGGTATGGCCGGCGCATCGCATCAGGCGTGGGCGAAGTCCCAGTACAGCGCGCGGGCCCGGGCGGCGATTGGGCCCGGCTGGATGTCACGGTCTTCGATCCGGGTCACCGGCATGATCTTCGCGTAGTTGCCGGTGGAGAATACTTCATCGGCTGCCAAAACCTCCTGAAAACCGATCACGCGCTCCTGGACGTCATAGCCATCCGCTCGCAGCAGAGCGATGATCCGTTGCCGCGTGATACCGTTCAGGAAGGTGCCGTTACAGATTGGTGTCTGGACGGTGCCGTCCCGGACGAGGAACAGGTTGGCGGTAGCAAACTCAGCCACATGCCCGAGGGCGTCGAGCATGATCGCATTTTCGAACCCGCGGAGTTTGGCCTCGCGCAACGCCCGGGCTGCATTGGGATACAGGCATGCGGCCTTGGCATCGGTCGGTGCGGCCGTCGGCATCGGCCGTTCGCGGGTTGACAGACAGGCATTGAAACCGACCGCCTTGGGCAATGGAACCTCATAAACGCAGAGGGCGAACTGCGTCGACTCCGGATCGGGATCCACGAATCCGGATTCCGCGTAAAACATGGGGCGGATATAAAGTTCTGCGCCTCGGTCGAAGCGGCCGATGCCGTCGCGGGCCAACTCTTCGATTTCCTGCGCCGTGAGCATTGGTCCAAGGCCCAGGGCATGGGCGGAGCGGACGCAGCGTTCGCAGTGCAGATCGAGATCGGGTGCCGTACCATCGAACCCGCGCGCACCGTCGAACACGATCGACGACAGCCAAAGCCCGTTGCACATGGGGCCGATGATACCCGGATTGCCCTCGAGCCATTGGCCGCGAAAAAAAGTCAACGCACGCCCCGCCATCGTCTACCGCTCCCTCGATCCGGGCCAAGGCGGTTCCATGGGTCCGCCGCAAACCACCGGTCAAGCATAGGTGATCAGAGTGTTGGGTCAATCCTCGGCAGCATGGCCGCTGGCGCGGCAATCCGCTCCAGCGGCCCGGGTCACGGCGTCAGGTGGGTGGACCACCGCAAAAAAGAGTTGGCTGTCGCCATACCGACGTCGATCGGTGCAACGGCACCAAGGGGGCAAGGGCACGGTGTCGGTGGTCGCGGCTTCCAAAGCGACGACGGTATCCTGCGCCATCCACCCCGATGCCTGGAGAGCTGGCAAGAGGCGTTCGAGCCACCCTTGCCCATAGGGTGGGTCGGCCAAGACAAGGCTCGCCGCCGTCGGCGCCGGCGGCGGCCGGCAAGCGTCGCCACGCCAGAACCGGCACCGGTGGGTTTCCGCTAGGGATGCGGCGTTTTGCCGCGCAAGATCCAGGGCCCGACTGGAAATCTCAAAGAAAGTGCAGCGGGTCGCCCCGCGCGACAGGGCCTCCAAACCCAAGGCACCACTGCCGCAGAACGCATCCAGGACCCATGCACCGTCCAGGATCGGGCGATTGCCTGGGGCCCACGGAGCGTGACCGAGAATATTGAACAGGGCTTCCCGCGTCCGTTCCATGGTCGGCCGTATGCGTCGATCGCGTGGTGGTGTCAGACGTCGGCCCCGATGCTTGCCGCCTACAAGCCGCATGGGTTTAGCGCGCCACGGTGCCGATCGGCACGGCGTGCAGAAATTGCCCAAGTTGGTCCTTGAGAACCCGTCTTGGTATTTCTTCGACGCCGCCTTCCGGCAGTCGACCCAATTGGAACGGACCGTAGGCAACCCGGATCAGGCGGTTGACTGTGAGACCAAGGTTTTCGAGAACGCGGCGAATCTCCCGATTGCGGCCTTCGCGTAAAGACAGGGTGAGCCAGCAGTTGCTGCCTTGTTGCCGGTCCAGAGTGGCTTGGATCGGCCCATAGGTCACGCCGTCCACGGTCACGCCTTTGCCGAGGCGCGCCAAGTCTTGCGCCTCCACCTGGCCATGGGCCCGGACCCGGTAGCGGCGTGGCCAACCTGTGTTGGGCAGCTCGAGATGGCGGGCCAATCCTCCATCGTTGGTCAGCAGCAAAAGGCCTTCCGATGCGATATCCAGCCGGCCGACCGTCACCACACGCGGCAGGTCGGAGGGCAGACGCTCGAACACCGTGGTGCGCCCCTGTTCGTCGCGCGCCGTCGTTACCAACCCGGTCGGCTTGTGGTAGCGCCAGAGCCGGCTTGGCTCCGGCGCGGCCACGGGCTTGCCGTCCACAGTGATCCGGGTGTTCGGCCCCACCAGGGTGGCCGGCGAGCCGAGTGGCACGCCATCCACTGCGACCCGTCCAGCCGCAATCCACCGTTCCGCATCCCGGCGTGAACAGACTCCGGCGCGCGCCAGGCGCTTGGCGATACGTTCCTGTTCGCCGGACTTGCCAGGCGCTTCAAGGTTTCGATCGGTCAAGCCCGTCAATCCAATCCACCTACAGGTCCGGTTCCGCCAACGCCCGCCGGTTTAGCCAGCAAACAGGGCCCGCATATGGCGGTTCGCCACGGCCAACATCGCGAGATCGACGCTCGATGCCAGGCGCAGGTCGTTGAGGAGCTGGACCGCCCGATCGACAACAGCTCTCCGGCTGTCGGTCCAAGTGGCGATCACCTCCTCCGGCAGCAAGGCGGAATCGGCCCCCTCAAGAACATGCAGACATAGCTGGGTTTGGTGTGCATACAGATCGTCGACGATGGCAGCCACCGCCTGCTTGTGCCACGGTGTGTCGCTGCGAATCCAGGCGGCCCGTTCGCGTAGCCACTCCATGCCGAAGCGGTAACCCAGGCTGAAGTAGAGTGTCGCCACGGCGGTCACGTCGCATGTCTTGAGCCTGGCGATCTGGGTGATGTCGAGCGCCTGGGCGAGCATCGGCAAGGCGGCGACGCGGACGGCGAGGTCTTCGGGAACACCGACCCGGGTCAATTCGCCGATGCGCCTGTGCAGGGCGGCAAAGGCATCCGGCGCCAAAACCTGGTCGAGGTTGTCCGCCACCGCCTTGATGCCTGGCTTGTACGCCAGGCAAACCGCTGTGGTGTCCAGGGGCTGAGTGCCTTGACCGAGGAACCAGGCCACGGTGTGTTCGAGGAGGCGAACGGTGTCTGCGAGCATGTCGGTCTGGCTGGCCGCCGGGACCTGGTTGTCCAAGGATTGGATGTCGCGCCATAACGGACGCAGGTCGAACGCCTCGCGGACGATAATGTAGGAACGGGTGATCTCGCTCGAAGCCAGGCCGGTCTTTTCCGCCATGTCGCGCACGAAGCTAATGCCGGCGCGGTTGATCATGTTATTGGTGATGGACGTAGCGATGATCTCCCGGCGCAGCCGGTGCCGGTCGATTGCCTCGCCATGGCG
The DNA here is from genome assembly GCA_028281465.1 of Azospirillaceae bacterium. Classification (GTDB taxonomy): domain Bacteria; phylum Pseudomonadota; class Alphaproteobacteria; order Azospirillales; family Azospirillaceae; genus JANQJV01. Next base: position 3,568 of record JANQJV010000208.1, read on the forward strand.
GTTGCGCAGCAGCCGTGGGAAATAGCGCTGAAGATCTTCGGCCATCTTGGGATCGTCGGGGACGTCGGACGCGAGCAGTTCATCGTAAAGGGCCAGCTTGGCATAGGCGAGCAACACCGAGAGTTCCGGTCGGGTGAAGCCACGCTTGTCTTGGCGCCGCTCCAGCAGCTCATCCTCGTCCGGCAGCCTCTCGACCCGCCGATTGAGACGTCCGGAGCGTTCCAATGCGCGCATGAAGCCCGCATAGTGCTCAAGGCCTTCAGGTCCGAGCGCTTCGGCGATGGTGACCGCCTGGGTCTGCAGGTAATTGTCCATGAGGACCAGGTCGGCCACGTCGTCGGTCATGTCCGCCAACATTTGGTCGCGCTGTTTCACGGTCATGTCGCCGCGCGCAACCACATCGCCCAGGGCGATTTTTATGTTGACCTCGTGGTCGGAACAGTCGACGCCGGCGGAATTGTCGATGGCATCGGTATTGAGCCGGATGCCGTTCTGTGCGGCTTGAATACGGGCCAGTTGGGTCATGCCCAGATTGGCCCCTTCACCGACGATGCGGCAACGTAAGGTATCGGCGTCGACCCGCAGTGCATCGTTGATGCGATCGCCGACCTCGGTGTGGTTTTCGCCACTGGCCTTCACGAACGTGCCGATGCCGCCGAAGTACAGGAGGTCGACTTCGGCGCGCAGCATGGCCAGGATCACCTCGTTTGGTGTCAGCCGGTCGCTCTTCAGCTCCAGCAACTCGCGCATTTCCGGGCTGATGTCGATTGACTTGGCGTTGCGCGGGAAGACGCCACCACCCTTGGAGATGAGAGCTGCGTCGTAATCGACCCATGTGGATCGCGGCAGATTGAACAGCCGCTCGCGTTCTTTCCAGCTCGCTTCGGCATCGGGATTGGGGTCGATGAATATGTGCAGGTGGTTGAAGGCGCCGACGAGCCGGGTCTGGTGTGACAGCACCATGCCATTGCCGAACACGTCGCCGCCCATGTCGCCGATGCCGATGCAGGTGAATGGTTCGGTTTGGCAATCGACGCCGACCTCGCGGAAATGCCGTTTGACCGATTCCCAAGCCCCGCGTGCCGTAATGCCGATCTTCTTGTGATCATAGCCGGCCGAGCCGCCGGAGGCGAAGGCGTCGCCAAGCCAGAAACCGTAGTCCTGGGCAACGCCATTGGCGATGTCGGAGAAAGTGGCGGTTCCCTTATCAGCGGCGACGACGAGATAGGGATCGTCGGCATCCATGCGCACCAGGTCTCGCGGTGGCACGACGTGTCCGTCTGCATCGAGATTGTCGGTCAGGTCGAGCAGGCCCGCCATCATGGTCTTGTAGCAGGCGATGCCTTCCTGTTGGGTGGCATCCCGGCCGGCGGCCGCGGGTGGTGGCCGCTTGACGACGAAGCCGCCCTTGGAACCAACCGGGACGATGACGGCATTCTTGACCATCTGCGCTTTCATAAGGCCCAGCACTTCGGTCCGGAAATCCTCGCGTCGGTCCGACCAGCGGATACCGCCACGGGCCACCTTTCCGCCGCGCAAATGGATGGCTTCGACGCACGGACTGTAGACGAATATCTCAAAGACGGGCCGCGGCAGCGGCAATTCGTCGATCATCTGGCTGTCCAGCTTGAACGACAAATAAGGCTTGGGGGCGGCATCGGTGCCGGTTTGGAAGTAGTTGGTGCGCAAGGTCGCCAGTGTGAGAGTCACGAATCGACGCAGAATGCGGTCCTGGTCCAGGTTGGTGACATCCTCCAGCGCCTCGTCCAGACTGGCGATGGCGCGGGCGGCCGTCTCCGCCTCTGCCACAATCCGCGTTGGATCGAACCGGTCTTGGAACAGGTCGACAATCATGCGTGCGATCGCCGGTTGGTCGCACAGTGTGTCGGACATGTAGTCCAGGCTGAATTGGATGCCGGCCTGGCGCAGATATCGGGCCTGGGCACGCAGCACGGTGATCTGGCGCCAGGTCAGACCGGCACGGAGCACCAGACGGTTGAAGCTGTCATCCTCAATATCACCATACCAGACGCGGATGAAGGCCTCTTGAAACAGATCCTTGACGTCGCCCGTGTCGACCGGACGCGGCGCGCGGCACACGGCTTCGAAATCGTGGATCCAGAGGGGCTCCGCCGATCCAAGAGGCTGAACCTCGAACGGCAGCTCTGTGATCACTTTTAGGTCCATGTGTTCGAGCATGGGTAGCACATCGGACAAAGGGATCGGCCGCCCCAGGTGATAGATTTTGAAGCGCAGTTCGTTCTCGTTGGCCTCGAGCGGTCGGTACAGGTTGACCACGATGCGGTTACTGCTGCGCACATCCTCGATGCGCTCGATGTCGTAGACTGCGGTCTCGGCATTGAAGCGCTCCGCATAGCCGGCCGCAAAGGCGTTGCCGTAGCGGCCGAGCAGGCGGAGCGCGCCCTCTTCACCACGCTTTTCGTACAGGGCATCGCGCAGGCGGTCGGTCCAACCACGGGCCGCTTCCACGAGTTGGGCTTCGATATCTCGGACGTCGAATGCCGGCACGTTCCCGGGGTGGGTTCGGATGATGAAGTGCAGGCGCGCCAGATTGCTTTCGGAGATTTGCGTGTAAAACGTGCTTGTCACGCCGTCGATCGCGCGCTCCAAGACAGCCTGGAAGCGTCGGCGCAGCTCCGTGTCGTATCGCTCGCGTGGTACGTATACCAGGCAGCTCAGAAAGCGCTCGAACGGGTCGCGACGCACGAAGAGAGCGATGCGTTGACGATCCTGCAAGGCCAGGACGCCCAGGCTGATGTCGTGCAGTTCCTCTACGGTGGCGGAAAACAGCTCGTCGCGCGGCAGCGTGCCCAGGATATGCAGGAGGGCCCGGCCGTCGTGGCTGTTCAGCCGAACTCCGGCCTTTGCCATGACCCGATCGACCTTGCGGCGCAGGAATGGCACCTCCTGCACCAGCCGGTTGTACGCGACGGAGGTGAACAGGCCGGCGAACACGCATTCGCCCACCGGGTGGCCCTCGGCGTCGAACAGTTTGACGAAGATGACGTCCAGATGCACCGGGCGGTGCACAGGCGACCGGGCATTGGCTTTCGTGACGCGAATCAGGTCGGGTTGGTGCACGAACCATTGCACGACCGTCGGCTGGGTGTTCAGGTCACGCAAGCCGCGGAACAGAACGAAAGTGTCGTCGCGCAGAATGCCGAGTCCGGAGCCTGGCACGACTCCGATTTTAGCGGCGGTGCCGGCACCATCGAACCGATAGGCGCGGTAGCCCAGGAACGTGAAATGGTCGTTGTCGGCCCAGCGCAGCAAGGCGACGGCCTCCGCCGCTTCTTCACCCTCGTCCGTCCGTCCTTCGAGATGGGGCACCATCGCGGCGATGCGAGCGCGCATCTTGGGCCAATCTTCCACAGCAGCCCGCACCGCGTCGAGCACCTGTTCAATCGACAGGTGGGCTTCGTCCAGACGTGTGGTGCTGCTCTGACGGTCTACCGTCACGTGCATGAAGGATTCCGGTCGTGACTCCGGCGGCCCGTCGCCGGCAGCGAACACCTGCGTCAGTCGACCTTCAGCATCCCGTTCAACGAAGACCAGCGGGTGGATGACCAGATGCACCGTGAATCCGGCCTGATTGAGGGCCGACGTGACGGAGTCGACGAGGAAGGGCATATCGTCATTGACGATTTCGACCACCGTATGGGGGGTTTGCCAACCGTGCTCATCGATCTTCGGGTTGTACACTCTTATGCGTGGCCGTCCTGGAGTGCGTTGCGCCGCCAATTGCCACAAGGCGACGGCGGCGCCATACATCTGGTCCGGCGTTGCGGAGACGATGTCGGCTGTCGGTGCATGGGCATAGAACTGCTGGGCGAACCGGGCCACGGTGGCGGCTTTGTCGGCCGGCAGGCGGGTTCGGATGAGTTCTAGAACCCTGTCGATCAATTCGGTTTTCAGATGTTGTGCCGGCTGAACCATGCGTTCCGTTCCCCCCAAACCCAGAGGCCGTGCACCGTGCGGGCCGCCCGACCTGTCGACGCGTTTAGACCGTGTTGAAAGGTGGTCCGTCCTGCCAGGGCGGGGTCGGGACGGATCACTCGCCAGATTAGCGTATGGCGGTCGAAAGTGGCAGGCTTGCTGAATGCGGCAGAAAAAAAGGGTGCACCGAACCGTGAGGCAACCCGACGCGGCAACCCGACGCGGCAGACAGACGTGGCAGACAGACGTGGCAGACAGACGTGGCAGACAGACGTGGCAGAAAGCGGTCCGGGAAGCTTGTCGAGTTTAGTCAGCGCAGATCGACGAGCAGTCGGCGCTGCGGCGCCCCTTCGGGCAACGAGTGAGCGATGCCTTTGTGACAGTCTATACAGGTGACGCCCCGCTCGATCGCGAGCTGATGCTGACGTGCCGCAAGCCCTTCCTGACGCGCCAAATCCATATAGTCGTAGTCGTGGCAATTACGGCATTCGCGGGAATCACTTGCCACCATGCGGGTCCAGACCTTTTCGGCCATGATCAGGCGCCGCGCCTCGTACTTCTCCCGGGTGCTGATGCTGCCGGCGGCATGGTGGTACAGCTCGTTCACCGTGGCATAGGCCTTCCGGGCCATCATGTGCGCCCATTCTTGCGGCACGTGGCAATCCGAACAGATGGCGCGGACACCCGATTGATTGCCGTAGTGCTGCGATGCGACGACATCCGGATACACGAATTCGCGCATTTCATGACAGGATAGGCAAAATGTTTCCGTGTCAGACAGCTTCATGGCCCAGTGGAATCCGCCCCAGAACACGATCCCGGCAAAGAACCCGTAGCCGAGGATGGCCCCTAGGGAGAAGTGGGCCGATGGCGTGGTGAAGACGCGCCACAACCGCGCGAAGAAACCGGTGCGCTTGCGGGCCGGTTGCTCGATCATCGAAGGCTCCTATGCGAGGACGGCAGCAGGACAAAGGACTTAAGCATTTGGAGAGGGTCAGCCGGCGCTGCGCATGCTTTGCAGAATTTATAGCAGCAATCGCCGGCGCAGCGAAGCATTGGCGCGCCGATGCGTCGATCGGAGCGTTTGGTCAGGTCGTGGGGCCAGGTGTGACCGCTTCGCACCGGTTACAACCGGGAGTGGTCTTGCCGGCGCCATGACCCCCGTCGTCTCCGTCCGATCGGGTTCGGCGGATCGAGGTTTTGGAAATGTCGAGTCTTCACGGGGTCGTGGGCACGCCGGGGTTGGTGTCCGGTTCGCTGCTGACACGACAGACTAGAAAACCGTGTGGACATCTTGATTCGGAGTTTGCATGTATCATTGAGTTTACCGAGTTCGGTGTAGTACTTCAGATGAGTGTGAGGAGACTTGGCAAGACACTGGAATATGCTTAGAACACACATGTAATCAATCGGGGTGCACAGCGCGATAGCGCGGAGTCGACAACAAGGCAGTACCCCGGCGATGGTACGAGGGGTTGAGAGACCATGAGATCGCATCGGCGTGAAAGCGGTCGGGTACCTGTGCCGCCAAGTTCCCGAGCAGACGGCGCGTACCCGGCGACTCCATTGAATTGTGTAGGGACCATATCGCGAAGCTCCCTTGCACCGGTCCCCGTCAAGCCAGGTCATCCAAATCCGCGGTCGTCGGACTACAGCATTCCGTTGTTCGATGTTTTGCCCGGGTTCAACCGGACCAAACCGCTGGCCGTCGTGCCGCGGGCGTCGCGGCGTGGGGCCGTGGTGGTGCGTCGGGCGGCTCTGGTGCCGGCGCAGCCCGGGCCGCCGACGATCGATGTCGAGCCTGTGCGCACGGGGGGTCGCTGGGACTGGCTGATCCGTCATCCGATGGCCATGGTCGCTGGTCTGCTGACCGGCATGGTCATGACAGCGGCCTATTTCCTGGTCGACGTCAAGATAGACCGCAGTACGGCTCTTGTGACCATTACGGTTTGGAATGGCGCCGAGCCCGAGCCACCGAAGCCAGACTCGACGATGAAACACGCGTTGGCGGGCTGCGTCGGCGGAGCCACCAAGGGTGCCTTGACGGCGGCCGTGCCGGCAGCCGAGCTGGCCTTGACCGGGGTGTTGTCGCCGGTGAGCCTGGTTCTGGTGTTGACGGCCAGCGGTGTTGGCTGTGGGGTCGGAGCGATGACCGATACGGCCAAGCTGACGACCAAAGCGGCGATCGACGACAGCCGCTGGTTCTGAGCTCGGCCGATGCGGGACTCGAGGCCGATGCCTGCCGAGCCAACCCCATCGGCAGGGAGCCGATGCCTGGGCCCGATTGGTGCTGTCGCTGTCGTTCAAGCTAATAATTTCGCTTTCATTACAATTGGTTGTGGGGAAATTCGGGGTTTGACGGTCGTCGTGGCACGCGCGAGCCGTTCGCATGCCGTCCCATCTCCCGTATACCTGACGGCGCGCTCGGGACTGCTGGGGCAAGGCGATTCAACCAGCCATGTCCACAGTGCTGACGGCTTGGAAAAGCGAGAGGGGATGGCGAATGGCGCAGCCTTTGATGCCGAAGGCGACCGCAGTTTGGTTGATCGAGAACACCGGTCTGTCGTTTGAGCAGATTGCCGCGTTTTGCGGCCTGCACATGCTCGAGGTACAGGCGATCGCGGACGGCGAGGTGGCGGTGGGCATGGTCGGGATGGATCCAGTGGCCAATGGTCAGTTGTCGCTCGCCGAAATTAAGCGTTGTGAAGCCAGTTCCGACGGGCGATTGAAACTTTTGGTGCCTGATCTTCCACAGCCGGTGGCGCGCTCGAAGGGGCCTCGTTACACCCCAGTGACGAAACGTGGCGACAAACCCGATGCCATCGCGTGGTTTTTGAAGACTTATCCCGGTTTGACAGATGCCCAGATCAGCCGGCTTATCGGTACGACCAAGCCAACGATCGCAGCGGTGCGGGATCGCACACACTGGAACAGTGCCAACATTAAACCCCAGCATCCTGTGATGCTTGGGCTGTGTACGCAGCGGGAATTGGACGATGCCCTGGAGGCGGCCAATATCCGGCCGGTCATGCCCGGCGAGGGTGAAATCGAGGCGGAGGAGTGAGCAGCCATTGGCCCCCAATAGCAAAGCGGCGCACCCTGGCGATCCGGGTGCGCCGCTTCTGGGGCGCGACGAGTCGGCTTTAACTCGTCAATGATGTGTGAGGCGTTCGATTTCGTCTTTCACCCTGAGCTTTTCGCGTTTCAATTTCGAGACTACGGCGAAGTCCGGCAAAGGTCTTTGGGTTTCGGTGCTGAGTTCGCTGTCCAGCGTGTGGTGCTTTACCCGGAGTGCTTCGATCCGTTCGTCCAACGACATAGTGTGCCTCCTATGAAAGACGGCTGCGGACACCCGTTCATGACCGCGCCTTTGCAGGTGAGGTGTGGCGATGGGGCGGTCAAGGCATGATCAAGACGATGATGGACGCCCGCGGACGCGGAGCCTATGTCAACCGCTATGACGCAGTCCTTCCGTCTCATCGTCGGCATTAGCGGCGCTTCGGGTGTCCAGTACGGTGTGCGCCTGCTGGAAATCCTACGACATCTCAATCTCGAATCCCACCTCGTTATGACCAGATCCGCCGAGGTGACCTTGGCGCACGAGACCGATCTTAAGGTCTCAGAGGTGCGGCAAATGGCCACCAGGGTGTATTCCGTCACCGATATTGGGGCGGCGATCTCAAGCGGCAGTTTTCAGACCAGGGGCATGATCGTGGCGCCCTGCTCGATTCGCAGCATGAGTGAAATCGCCACGGGTGTGACCGGTAATTTGCTCACTCGCGCTGCCGACGTCACGTTGAAGGAACGTCGACGCTTGGTCCTGATGGTGCGTGAGACGCCGCTGCACTTGGGGCATCTGCGTAGCATGGTTGCGTTGGCGGAGATGGGGGCCGTGGTCGCACCGCCGGTGCCTGCTCTTTACGCCAGGCCGTCGACCATCGACCAGATGATCGATCACACCTTGGGGCGTCTCTTGGACTTGTTCGGCATCGACACGGGGTGGGTGCGGCGTTGGGGGGAACCCACGCCGGTGGTCGGCGGCGACCGGGGGGATTGATGGGCGGGCGACATGGCGCCGCCTGAACCCGATGTGTCACCCAAGCGTCGTCAAGACCTGTGCCGGTAAGCTCACCCAGTGTTCAAGCGATTCGATGCTTGGGTGTGGCCCCAGGTTCGGCCCATCGACCGCGTGCAGACCTCGATCAACCTGGTCCGTTGGTTGGATCGTCAAGCGGAGTCGCCACGACTATGGCATCGATTGAGTCGCTGCTGACGCGTCGGGCCCATGGAGAGGGCCCGTGGATGAGGTGAGTATCGGTTGATCGCCGGAGCAGGTCGAGATCGTCTTGGGCGCGGTCGCGCAGCGCTTTGACGACTGATTGATCGAACGGGCCCGCCTTGACGTCATGGGCATGGGGAGGTCAGGGGCATTGGGGACCTGGAGGCGGTTTGCCGTGCTCTCACCGTCCTCGGGGTTTGATGCCCGTTGCTCGACCCAACCAGGTGCGGCGGCGAACGCAAAAAAATGACCAAAATAGCAAAAATATCTGGACAAGGCCCAGGTCGGTGAATAAGTTGATCGAACGTTCAGCGCGGGCAGTGAACCGCGAAGAATGTGATGACAAGTAGCGTCGTAAGCGGTTACGACCTCTTCATATCTTTGATCAATCTATCGCCGGCCTCGACTCCAACATGGGGTCGCAGGGCGGTTTTGCCTCCGGTTCCGACCGGGCGCGGGTTCTTGGACATTGTGAACGCCTTGTTGTGAGAAGGGATGCGCAGGCGGCGGGTCTTTGCAGCATTTGGCTGGGGTCACTTGGCTTGG
>JANQJV010000210.1 GCA_028281465.1 Azospirillaceae bacterium
CCAGCAGCCGGCCGCCAAGATGGCGGCGGTCCAGCCGGCAGGGATGCCGGCGCTCCTCGTTCAGCGCCGAAACCGAACCTGTCGTCAATGCGGGCCATGGGGATTAGTGTCGCTCCCATCTTTAAGTGGGTTGTCGACCAGCGCGCAGGCGGTCGGCATGGGGGGCGTCGGTGACTACGCTGCCACTCCCGAATCAGTGCCGGGCAAGGGAAAGCGCACACGCACCGTCGTCCCGACTCCGGGTGTGCTGTCGATGATCAGTCTGCCGCCATGCAGACTGATCAGGCCCTTGACCAGCGACAGACCAAGACCAGTGCCACCGGCCGCCCGGCTGTAACGGTTGTCGATCTGTTCAAAGGGTCGTAGCACCCGCGGGAGCTGTTCGGCCGGTATGCCGCAGCCGTTGTCGGCGACCCACAGTTCGGTGGCCGGCCCTTCGACTGAGCGAGCGCCCATTGTTACCGAGCCACCACGCTCCGTGAACTTGATCGCATTGGACAATAAGTTGAACACGATCTGCTTCACCGCCCGTTCGTCGGCCCAGAGGCGCAGACCCGACACCACGTGCTGTGCCGAGAGGCACAAACCGGCCCGCGCGGCCTTTTCTTGCTGCATCACCATGATGCCCGCCAGCATCTGTGCCGGACACAGCCACACCGGATCGATTTCCATGTGCCGGGCTTCGATCTTGGCGATATCAAGGATGTCGTTGATGAGACTGAGGAGGTGCTCGCCAGCATCGTGGATGTAGGTGGCATAAGATCGGCACTGCCGTTCAGAGACAGCGGGATCGGCTCCGTTGATGAGGTCGGAGAAACCGAGGATCGAAGTCAGCGGACTGCGCAGCTCGTGACTCACGCTGGCGAGGAAGTCCGACTTAGCCGCGCTGGCCATTTCGGCCTCCGTGCGGGCCCGTTCCAGATCCTGTTCCAGACCTTTGCGCGCTGTCACATCCGTCGCCATTTCCAGACGGACCCAGCGCTCGTCGGTCCATAGGATCGCACGCTGCCGGCTTTCGTACCAACGACCTGTCTTGGGGTCCTGGTGCTCCCAGACGGTCGCCGCCGCTGGCCGACCGTCGGCATTGAAGAACACGGCGCTATTGCAGTTGTCGCAAGGGCCATCCTGGCCACATCGAATGAACTCCCAGCATTTGCGGCCCAGTCCATCCCCGAAGGTTCGCCGGGCGGTGTCATTGGCGAACAGCACCGCGTACGTATCGAAACTGACAACATAGACGGACGCATCGATGCCATTCAACGCCGCCTCCAAGCGCTCCTGTGCCTCGTGACGGCGCCGATCTGCCGCTTTTAGCGCCGTGATGTCGGCGAGCACGGCGAGCGTCAGGGATTCCCGATCCGATGTCGGCGGCAAGGCCGAGACGGTCAGGCGACCCCATAGGAGCTGTCCGGAAGCGGAGAGGTAGCGTTTGTCGATCCGATAGTGGTGGCGCTCGCCACGCAACAGGCTTTCGAACAGAGCCCGGTCGGTTTCGATATCGTCCGGATGGGTGACCGCGTCCACGCGTAGCCTACACAGATGGTCCGGCTCGTAGCCCAGAAATTCGCTTAAGGCCGGGTTGACGGCGCGCGGCCGACCGTCGAACCCAATCAGGGCAATACCGACCCCGGCATGATCAAACACCGCCCGAAAGCGTGCCTCACTGGCGCCAAGCGCCTGTTCCGCCATAACCCGGTTGGTGATGTCCAGCGCCGCACCATAAACCCGCGTCACTCGGCCCTCTTCCATGACCGGGTCGCCAAAGGCCTGTACGATGCGCTCCGATCCGTCGCTGTGCCGATTGACGCGATGGGTCAGTGCATAGGGTTCGCCCACCGTCAACGTGCGGTTGAGAGCCATCTTGATGGTGGGCAGATCGTCCGGATGAGCGAGCCGCTCAAGCCGCTCGAAATCCAGTCGATCACCACGGATGCCGTGGATTTTCTGCCATTCGCGGGAGACGCTGAATTCGCTTTTGCAAACGTCCAGCTCCCAACTGCCCAGATGTGCCATGGCTTCAGCCCTGGCCAGGCACGCCTCGCTGCGGCTCAGCGCCCGCTCGATAGTTTTGCGCTCGGTGATATCCATGCCGAAGTAAAGAATACCGATGGCCTGCCCGCCAACGTTGCGCACAGCCCGGCAGCGCCACCAGATGGTGCGATGGCGGCCATCGGCAGCAACGATCTCGTATTCCAGTCTGCGCGGCTCCTCGCCGGGTCCTTCGGCCAAAGTCAGCGCCTGGGCCTCAGCCACCATGGAGCGCACGGCGGCCGGCACGAAGGCATCGATGAAGGTCAGCCCAAGGATGTGCTCACGGGGACATCCCAAGATCTCGCAGCCTCGATCGTTGACAGAGGTGACCACGCCAGCAACGTCGAGACTCAGGACCAGGCCTTCAGAGACGTCCAAAAACGCCTCGGCCCGATAGCGCTGAGTCACCAGCTCAGCTTCGATGGATCGGCGGTCGGTCACATCAAGCACGGTGCCGGCCAAACAGCACACCTGCCCCTGGGCATCGCGGTGAACGGCACCCTGCACCTCGATGTGACGCAACGTGCCGTCAGGCCGCACGATGCGACATTCCGTTGCGCAGTGCTCGCCAGATTCAACACTGCGTGCCACATTGGCCTCAACCCGGGCCCGGTCGTCAGGGTGGACCGCCGCCATCGCCGTGCCGTAAGAGGGGAGGATCTGTCCGGGTTGATAGCCGAAGATGCGGAACTGCTCATCGGACCAATGTACGTGCCCAGTGGGCACGTCCCACGACCAACTACCCAGCCGAGCAGTGGATTCGGCGAGGCGATGCATCTCATTCGTCCGCCTCAGGGCGCCTATCAGCGGTGCGATGACGTAGGCGGCCAACACCACGCCCAGAAGCACGACCGCGAACACGCCGCCGACCAGCCAAACCGCCATGGCGAGATAGGGCGCCCGCAATTCGGACATGTCCATCTTGACGACGACACCCAGGTTCAGCTCCGGCACCGGCGCGTAAACAGCCATCACAGCGATATCGCGGTGGTCGGGCGTGATCAGCGTGCCAGTGTCGCCGGACAGGGCCAATCGCACGGCTTCCCAAGGACGGCACACCCGGCCTACCGCCGAACAGGACCGAGCCATCTTGGGATTGGTTCGATCCGGCCCGTGCATCACGACCCGGTCGCCGGAGCGCCGGGCAATGACCGTCATGCCGGTCCGGCCGAAGGATCCACGATCGACAAGGCCAGCGACGATGCGCCCAAGCCGATCGTCCCCATCCCCCGATACCGCCTGTCGTGCACTGTCGGGTGCAGACTCGATGGCCAAGCGAATCAGCGCGATATCGTGGTGCAGCTTCCGCTGCATCCAAACCGTCTGTTCGTGCAGACCTAGGCTGTACAATACGAAATCCAACGCTGCGGCTGCAGTCAGCGAAACCACGAGCGACACGGCGATCGCCGTCCATACTCGTCGTCGGCTGTCGGCCGGCCAGTGCTCCGATCCTGACCAGCGCGTCGTCTGTCCCAACCACATCATTGCCATCCCCATCGACCGGACCGTTGCTTGCACCGGTCCAATCCGTCTTCACACCAAGACGATTGGGACGGCGACGACACGGTCGTTCATCCCGTTGCTCTCCGCGGGCTTCCAGGAGCCATAGGGGGCAGGAGCCATAGAGGGAATGAAACAGGCCCTTACCATGGACAAGCGGGCCGCTCCTGTCGAAGGGGATGGATGGGCATTCTCTGCCGTATACGCTCCTGATTATTTCGTACGGAACATCCGAGTTCTGAATTCCGATGCGCTCTATGACTATATGATGCTGCCGCAACCCACCACCGACAATCCGATTAGAACCGAAGAAACGACAACCATATTGTGATCAATGGAAATAATGACATCGTATCAATCACTTTTCAGCGCGACGATAATCGGCGCTTTGGTCAGTTTCCTAGCGTTACCCACCTCGGATTGGAAGCGATTGACGACGCACCGGCTCACAACGAGATAGCCACCAAGTAGAATTATTGTGCGGCGACACCCGTCCCGGCCGGAGCTGTGCCCACGAACGGCACCTGTCCACGCGCGCCACCGTCCGACGGTACGCCGACGCAACACTCACGTGGCATCGTCAGGTCCGCGATATCGCATCCATCGACGCCGTGGCGTTGCGGCGCAGCGTGTCGGTAAGCGGCATGGCGCGGCGGGCACCAAGGTCGAACTGCACCGTCACCGCCTCAAGGGTGGCCGATAGTGTGCCGGTGCCAGAGTTGTATAACTCGTGGAATGTGGTCAGAGATTTCGTGCCGACGGAGCGCACGCGGCTGACCACATGAGCCAAATCGCCGGCGAGCAGTTCACTCTTGTACTCGACCGTATGCTTGACGTCGGCGATGCCAATTCCCTGGCTACGCATTTCCGCGGCATTGAAGCCGAGCTTGAGGAAGGTATGCCACTCAGCCTGATCGAAGAATGCTATATACCCTGTGATGTTGAGGTGTCCATTGGCATCGCATTGTGCTGGATACACAATACCGCGATAGGTCTCCATCACCCATTCCAAACGAGGTAATCCGCATTGCCGCTATGATCCGGTGCACCCTAGACCGCTCACTGGCAACGCCCCTTTGTCGCTAACAGGTGCCCAGCACACCACCGGCCCAACCGGCGGGTCGGATCGAACCGATGTCAGACACTAATGTTCAGGGTCTGGCCGCGGTTTTGGTCGACGGGCACGCTAAATCCCGTGCCACCCGTCCCCGCCACGCCCGCGGTCTGTTGCTCGTCCTCAGGGCGCACTGCACCGGACTGCTGTACCTCGGCTCCTTGGGAGACATTTGGCTGTGGCCGGGTGCCAAAGCTGGCACCGACTTGACTGGATGCAACTCCCTCAATCATGGCATGCTCCTTGAAACCGGCGCGGAGAGGCGATCAAGGCACCGGTACATTCACAGTTCTTTAAGTAGTCCATAGTCTTTCGGAGAATATCAGAGTCTTCCCTGCCCTGCCAACACTCTCGCGTCATTGTGAGCTTGAGGATGGTCCCGGCGGTGCATCCGGCGCGCAGGCTTCGGTGAGAACCCAAGCACTGAAGGCCGCCACTTTCGGCCGCTGGAACGATCGGTCCGGTGCGACCAAAAAATAGGCGAAATCGCCGGGCACGCTGAACGCGAATGGCCGCACCAACCGCCCGGCATCCAGGTCATCGGCAGCCAGCACCCCCCGGGCCAACGCAACCCCTTGTCCGTTCACGGCAGCCTGCAAAACCAGGGCAGAATCGGTGAAGCGTGGTCCGCGCTGGGCATCCACACCGGTCACACCGGCAATGGCGAGCCAGGCGTCCCACGTCACTAGGTAATCGTCATGCAGCAACGTCTGGTGGGCCAGGTCTTCCGGCCGACGCAGCGACGGGGTTCCCTCCATCAATGCCGGGCTGCACACGGGAAACACTTCTTCTCGCAAAACAAACCGCGACGCCAGACCCGGCCAGTGCCCAAGACCGAATCGGATGGCAACGTCAATGTCGTCGCGGCTGAAGTCGACAAGGTCGCGCGTCGTGGTCAACAGCACATCGATATCCGGATGCAGATGCTGGAAGCGCTGCAGCCGCATGACCAACCAGCGGGCGGCAAAGGATGGCAGTGTGCTCACCTTGAGCGGCCCAGTGGCATCGTCGCGGCCTAGGTCCGCTGTCGCACGCGCAATCCGCTCCAGCGCGTCGTGGATGGTCGGCAGATAGACCTGACCGGCCTCGGTCAACCGCAGGGCCCGCGGCAGACGACGGAACAGGGCCAGGCCCAGGTGCGCCTCCAATGCCTTGATCTGATGGCTGACCGCCGCCTGGGTGACATTGAGTTCCGCAGCGGCCTTGGTGAAACTCAGGTGCCGTGCGGCGGCCTCAAAGACGCGAAGTGCATTCAATGGCGGCATCCGGCGGTCCATGCCCCCTCCTGGTCAATTAGAATTTCTAGGTCGTCACATAAAAAAGCATCGTTTGTGAAGTGGATCGATTCGTTCGACAACTTGGTCGGACGACCGCAGAGACACAGGGACACTGGACCGAACGAGGGTGGGAAAAGAAAGGGATTCTCGCATGAACAACAGTATGGCATACTGGCGCCGTGATGGTCGGGCTGACACAAGGCCTGTGGCCGGCTTGGCACGCGCCCTAATGCGCACACATGATGTGGTCTCAACCTGGCTGGAGCGTGCTCGGCAGCGCCGGATCTTGGCCGCTCTGGATGATGTGCGGCTGCGCGATGTCGGGTTGTCCCGGGCGGATGCACACCGGGAAACCTGCAAACCATTCTGGCGGCCATAGCGGCTGCAACGGGTGCATCGGCTTGATTGCCGTCTGGCACTCCCCTACTTTGGGGTGAAGGGTGGAACGCCCTGCCACGACCACACGCGGGGGCGGGGCGCACAGCACAGGAGAAGCCACGATGGCCATGCCGGATAGCGCGGACCGGACGGCTCTGACGGCGGTTCATCCGCCACGTCATTTCGGCATCACCGACCGGGCGGCACGTCGGGTTGCCGAACTACGCATCCAGGAGGGGAACGACACGACATTGCTGCGCGTGTCGGTATCGGGCGGTGGCTGCTCAGGTTTCCAGTATGGCTTCAGCTTTGACGACACGGTGAATGAGGACGACATTGTGTTCGAGCATCTGGATACCAGAGTGGTGGTGGACGATTGTTCGCTCGACCTTTTGGATGGCGCGGAGCTGGACTTCGTCGAAGACCTGGTGGGATCGTCCTTTCAGGTGCGTAACCCGAACGCCACATCATCCTGCGGCTGCGGCTCCTCCTTCGCCCTCGGTTGAATGCCTCGCCTGGCCACCTGGAACGTCAATTCGATCAAGGCACGCCTCGCCAGCGTCCTTGCCTGGGTTGAGGACGTGCAACCGGACATCCTGCTGCTGCAGGAATTGAAGTGCGAAGCGGCAGGCTTTCCGGCTGACCGTTTTGAGGCACTCGGGTACCAGGCTGCGGTGGTCGGACAGAAATCGTACAACGGCGTGGCCTTGCTCGCCCGTGCACCAATCGAGGACCGGTTGGAGCAACTGCCGGGCGACGCCGATGATAGGCAGGCGCGCTATGTGGAAGCCACCATCGGCGACCTGCGCGTCGCGTCCTTGTATCTGCCCAACGGCAATCCGCCGGAGACATCGAAGTATCCCTACAAACTGGCGTGGATGGCGCGTCTCAGGCGGCATGCGGCAGATCTGCTCACCAACGGTCGACCTGTCGTGCTCGGCGGCGACTACAATGTCATCCCCGAACCGATCGACGTTTATGACCCGGACGGCTGGCGTGGTGACGCCTTGTTCCGCCTAGAGACCCGGGCGGCATACCGAACCGTGCTGCATCTCGGCTTCACCGAAGCCTATCGGGCGCTGCACGCGCACCGTCCTGGGGATGTGCCCGCCTATACATTCTGGGATTATCAGGGCGGACGTTGGCCACGCGATGAAGGTCTCCGCATCGATCACTTCCTGCTATCGCCGCAGGCCGCGGACCTGTTGCAGGCGTGCACCATCGACCGTCGCCCACGCGCCTGGGATAAGGCGTCAGATCACACCCCAGTGGTGTTGGAATTAGCATCGGGTGTATGATCCAAGACAGTGTGCGTTGCCATTCAGCCAGCGCGCGTGACCGGTGTTTCACGATGGCCCATGTCCGATGTCTCCGAGCGGCCTGGTAAGGTACGCCCCTCCCCGTTCGCTTCCCTCTTGAGGCGCTTCAAGCCGGAACTGCCCACGTTGCCGCTCATGTGCACCGTGAGCGGGCCGCGCTTACGCTCTCTGGTGGAAGATGACCGGCTCGTGCCGCAGCCGTCGAATATGTTCGATGAGCTATTGCTGGTTCTGTCCTATGGCCGTCCGGTCTACCAGCCGTTCACTGGCCGGATCGAACCGGAATGCAATTCGTTCTGTCCGGTCGTGCTGATTCTGGACGGGGGCCTCGCCGAGTTCGCCGCGCGCATCTTCCCCTTCGTCGGTGCCGCATGGAGCGATCGGTCCGATCGACCGGAAGAATGGCGGGGACGACAGCTCGAAGAGTTCGATCTGGCCGGCTTGAAACAAGCACCGAGCCGGGCGGTCAGCGCCTTCTACGGCGCAAATCAGCGCTATCTCATGGCCGCTCCGGAACCACACCGGCATCTGGCGAAACGTCGTTTCCGCGCCTTGGAACCCTATGTGCAGTGGCTGAACGAAATCGACGCGCAGGACGAGCGGCGTCCGGCAACCTTCGAGTTGCAATTTCGCGAACCGATCAATTTGTCAGAACACATGCAGGCCATCGTAGCGCCGACACATTACTTGAGTGACCGCATCATCGCCGACTTCATAATTTCGTTCAATGTTAAGGCTTATGCCTATAGTTACTTCGGAGGCCGCGCCAATCTGTATACCTCGCTGATCGATCAGCTAACGTTGGCCCATGTGAAGAGCCGGGGACTGGTCTACCATGAGTGATGAACTCAGCCTGATCGGCTATCTGACCTTGGGCACTGAACCGTATGGGTTCGTCGACCCGGTTTTCCTAGATGGCGACCGACGCTACCTGCAGCGCACGCGAGAGGACCCGGACATCATTGCCGGGTTCGATGAGATCAGCGTCGAATTCAGCGTCGAGCCGAGCGGCGAAGGGATGCTTGTGTCGCGTAGCATTGGCATCCAGCGTTTGTATGCCTTTCGATTCGCCGACGGCACGATCGAATCGGGTGATCGCGAGGAACTGAGCCGGTGCCTGAAGCAGCGCATGCACGAATTCCATCGTGAACCGATCCTGGCCAACAATCTATTCTTGCTACTCGATGTCTTGTCGTTTCTAGAGTACGACGATGCCGTGGAACGGGAAATGAAGGCCCATGGCCTGCTCGCGGCCCATCCGACCCTGCTCGGAGCAGGACACGAGCACCATGCCTCCACGCGGCTCGCCCAACACGGCTTCCACTACATCGCCGCCGACGGCAGGCTGCATGAAACGGCGGATGCCGGAGTCCTGTGTGTGCACGAGACAGATCTACGGGATGCGGCGGCTCTCGCCGCCCGGCGGTTGAAGACCGGGCGTCTGTTCCCGGTGTTCTGTTTGTTCCTTCTGTCCGCGGCGCCCTTGCTGGTGGAACCCTTGTCGCCGTTGCACGGGCTGCAGGCGACCGAACTGGCGCTGGCAACGCAGGCCGTGGCCAGTCTGACTTTTCTATGGTTCATTGGCGAGATCGTGGCCCTGGGCGGCCGCCTGACCGTGCGGGAGATGGCCGGATGGCTGGTGGTGCATTTGAAGCGATTCGCGCTCAAACGGTGAGCGCGTCAGCCGTCGACGTCACCGGCGGATGCCAGTGCGGCGCCGTGCGCTTCCGGGTGGTCGGGCGCATGAACGCCCACGGCGCCATGCTTTGCCATTGCCGCATGTGTCAACGGGCGCATGGTGCCCCGGCCGTTGCCTGGGCGTCGTTCCCACCCGAGGCGCTGCAGGTCACCCAAGGCACGCCAACCCGCTACCGGTCATCGCCGCCCGCCGAACGGCATTTCTGCGCCACCTGCGGCACGCCTTTGTTCTTCATCTGGACCGAACCGCCCCGGTACACCGATATCGCTTTGGCGTGCCTCGACGACCCTGCTACCATCGCACCAACCGTGCAGATCTGGACCGACAGCAAAACGCCGTGGCTTGAAATCACGACCCCCGCTGCCACTCGACCGCACGGCCTGACCAGCGACTGACGCCCCCTTGACCACGGACCCGATGCGAATGACCGCAACAAGTGTTAATTCTATGCGGTCACGCGGGGGTCATGATGGGTCAGCACGAACAGGTCTCGGGCCTACTGGCAGCCTTGGAACGGCAGGTCGCCGACGCCGACAACCTCGCGGCGATGGCCTTGAATGGCGTCCGTCAGGAACGGTTTGCCGCCTATCTCGGTTTCCGTCGACAGGTCGATGAAATGCTGTCCCTCGCCTCCCTCCTGGAGGGGCAGTTACAGCGCGTGCAGGAGGAACGCACCGCGGCCCTGCGCGGGGAGTTCGACCGCCTCGATTTGGCTCTGACCATGATGCTGGTGCGCACGGCGCGCGATTTCTTCGCCGAGTTGAACCGACGCAATGTGCTGCCACTCGGGGCCCGAGAGATTTTCCTGCCTGATGTGGGCAGCCTGGGCGCAGCACGGGAAAAGGTGGCGCGGCTGAGCGCGGTGCACGACGCGGCGCAGGCCATCGGCCAGGTACTGGACGCCGCCGAGGCGGAGCTCGACCGCGTGCTGACCCGGGCGCCGGCCTTGCCGGATTTCACCAAACTACCCGATGCTCGGACCGATGCCGCCGACGACATGTCGCATGCCGTGCCGCCATGATCGGGCCCACACCGGTGTCGCCGCAGTGGACAAGAATTCCTCCGGTCGTATAAGCGTTGCCGGATCATGTGTCCTCCATTCTGCCGGTTGCCATGGGACCTGCGCCGAGGCTGGCTCTTTTCGATTGCGACGGAACCCTGGTGGACAGCCAGCACGCCATCGTCGCCGCCATGGCTGCGGCTTGGCGCAGCGAAGGTCTCCTCCTGCCCGAAGCGACCATGGTCCGCCGAGTCATCGGTCTGCCGTTGACGGACGCCATTGCCCGATTGGCACCAGAGAGCGTCGCTGCTGTGCGCGACCGTCTCGCCGACCGTTACCGCGACGCCCATCGGGTGCTCCGGCGCGACCAAGGCCGCGGCGAGCCCTTATTCCCTGGTGTGCGCGAGGCGGTTTTGGCGATCGGCCAAACGGGCACCCTGCTTGGCATCGCCACGGGCAAATCCACCCGCGGTGTCCTGCGGCTCCTGGAACACCACGAACTGAGGGATCTTTTCGTGACCATCCAGACACCCGATAGCGGCCCCAGTAAGCCGCATCCCGACATGGTGTTCCGGGCCCTGACTGAAACCGGTGTGGAGCCGTTTAACACCGTGGTGATCGGCGATACCGTGTTCGACATCGAAATGGCGCACGCCGCCGGTGCTGCCGCGCTCGGCGTCTCCTGGGGTTACCATGGCCCGGAAGAGCTGATGGCAGCCGGTGCCAACCATCTGGTCGAGACGCCGGCTGATTTGCCCACGGCGGTCGCAGCGCTCCTGGCGGCGCGGAGTTAGGCCGGGATGGCAGAACGCACGGAACGCCTTTTGCATAGCGGCGTCACCGCAGTCTTGCTCATCGCCGGCGCCATCGGCATGGTGTTTTGGTACCTGAATGCCAATGACTACCGCGCGGATGTGGAAGCCGCGGTGGAACGCTCGACCGGCTTCGTCGTGTCGATCGGGGGCCGGCTCAAGATCACCCTGGCGCCGTTGCCTGCCCTGATCGCTCGCGATGTGCGGGTCGCCAATCCGCCTTGGGCAGAGCGCGCCGAAATGGCGTGGGCGGAGGAGGTGACCGTCGGCCTCGACCCGGTATCACTGCTGTTCGGCCCGCTGCGTATTGACCGCCTCAAGATTCGCAACGCCATCATCGCATTGGAAACCAATGCCGACGGCCGTGCCAACTGGCTGACCGGGGCCGATCCTTGGCAAGAGACCGGTGTGGAGACGGACGCAACCGTCGTCCCGGACATTCGGCACCTGATCATCGAAGAGTCCCGGGTGTCGTACCGGAGGGGGGGGACGGGGCACGACTACGGCGTCACTTTGACCGCCCTGGATGGGGCCCTGCCGATCGACGGGGACATCGAGCTGGACCTGAGCGGGCGTACCAGCGGGATGGACTTCACGGCCCGCATCGATGCCGGCCCTTTACGTCACCTCATGGCCGATCCGCCCAATTATCCGCTGGCTGTCCGCTTTGAGACCGGCGGTACACGGATTGACGCGGCGGGCACGGTGGCCGGCCCGCTCAGCAGCCAAACCCTCGACATGGCCGTAACGCAGCGCGGCGCGCGACTGGACACGTTGGCCCCATTGGCCGGGTTTTGGATACCACCGGTTGGCCCCTATGACGCCAGCTTCAATCTCAGCGGCGCCTATCCGGCGTACCAGGTGGCCCGGCTGGCCAGCAACTTCCGGAACAGCGACCTGGCTGGCGATGTGACCATCGTGCTGGACACGCCACGCCCAAGCATCAACGGCACCCTGGCGGCGCAGACGCTGTATATCCACGATCTGCTCGGGTGGCCCGATCCGGCCCTGTTGCCACCACGCCTGCCACGCGAGCGGTTGTTCGACCAAACTCGCCTGCCGTTGCACGGGTTGCGCGCCGCCGACCTATCTCTCCAGGTGACGGTGGCACGTTTGTTCGCTTGGCCGGACAAGATGACCGACATGCACGGCCGGCTGCGCCTGACCGCGGGCCGGCTGCGCTTCAAACCAATGCGCGCCGAGCTAAGTGGCGGCCGCGTCAACCTGGCGGTGTCGATCGATGCCGCCAAACCGACACCCGAGGTGCGCCTGTCCGGCAGCACTGATGCGTTGCGCCTGGAACACCTGCTGCCAGTGCTCGGCGTCCGCGAGCCGCCTGAAGGTCCATTCGACCTGCGGCTCGACCTGATCGGCCGCGGCTGGAGCCTGGCCGAGTTCTTCGCCACGGCGGACGGCTACGCCGACTTCATCGTCGGCGAAGGGGCCCTACCGATCTGGGGTTTCGATCTGATCGCCGCTGACCTGGTCCAGGCCATGATTCCCTGGGCCAACCGCCACGACCGCACACCGTTGAACTGCATGGTGGCACGGTTCTCGGTCGACGGCGGTCGGGCCCGGACAACCGGTCTGTTGATCGACACAAGCCGGATCACGGCCGCCGGTGTCGGCGCCGTCGATTTGCGCACCGAGCGGCTCGACGTGTTCTTCCGGCCGCGTCCCAAAGACCCAAGCCTGATCAGTCTGGCCGCACCGGTGCGCATCTCCGGCCATTTCCTCGATTACCGTGTTCTGCCGGATGCCATGGACCTGGCCGCCAAAGGCGCGGCCACGGTGTTGCTCGGCTCCATCAATCCGATGGCGGTGATCGTGCCGTTCCTCAACGCAGGCACCGGTGTGGAAAACCCGTGTCTGGAAGCGCTGACTTCCGACGCCGCGCTGGCGGAGGAACCGGCCGAAGGTTTAGCTGGCACGATGATCGATTTTCTGCGCTCGGTCGAACGCGCCCTGGGTTGGTCGCGTTACCTGTTCTGAGCACCGTGCCATGGGCAAGCCATGGCACGGCAGGGCATGCCATTGGCCCCCTGTGGACCGGATGCCAAACCGGTGCGATGAGCCATTTTTCATGGGACGGAACCAGGAAATGGTCTAGTTTTCGGCGCGCCGGCAACGACTGGCTCCGACACGGCCGCCGGCAGGCCTGGGGCAGGCCTGGGGCAGGCCTGGGAGAGCCCATGCATGTATCTGATACCAACGGCCCGAAACAAGGACCGGTCCTCGGGCCGCCCTGTTTCGGAGCGTCGGCATCCTTGCCGGCTGGACCGCTGGCGTCCAGCCGGCCCGGACCACGCCCAGCAGCCAGCCGCCAAGATGGCGGCGGTCCAGCCGGCAGGGATGCCGGCGCTCCTCGTTCAGCGCCGAAACCGAACCGGTCGTCAATGCGGGCCATGGGTTCCTGGTTCCCCTCCTGCGCGTCGCCACCGACCAAGTCCATCGCGAGGAGGCGTCTCTGGAGACGATGACCCCGGCCGCAGCGGAGCGTCGTAAGGCCACGCGTACCTGGTTCCGGCGCCGCCTTGCCCCCATGGTCGGCCAAGACGAAGCCTTCGGTACTGCGTTTGTGACCAATGGGGAGCCAGCTCGGCAATGGACCACCGATCCCGTCACCCGCGCCAGTGTCCCGATCGAGCGCCTCGGCGTGCCACACGCGGCCTGATCCAAAGACGATGAAACGGGTTTACCAACGCGTCGACGTAACCGCCGAAGGGGACGGGGTCTGCGTGCGTCTCAACGAGACGCCGGCAAAGACACCGGGCGGCGCCTGGCTGCGACTACCGACCCGACCGCTGGCTGACGCGATCGCGGCTGAGTGGCAGGCGCAGGGCCAAGAGATCGTCGCCACGAGCATGCCGCTCACCCAACTGGCCAATACGGCCATTGATCTGGTTGCGGCGCGCCTCGACGCCATCGTCGCCACCGTCGCCGGCTATGCGGCGACCGATCTGTTGTGTTATCGGGCCGATCATCCCCCGGCCTTGAAGACGCGACAGAACCGAGCCTGGCAACCTTTGCTGGACTGGGCCGCTCTCCGCTTCGACGCGCCGCTGCGCGTTGCGGAAGGCATCGTGCCCCTGGAGCAACCACGCGATGCCCTGCGTGCCTTGCACGCTGCGGTTGCCGCCCACCCCCCCTTCCCATTGACGGCGCTGCACGAGATCACCGGTGTCTCCGGCTCGTTGATCATCGGGCTTGCCGTGTTGGACGGGCACATTGATGTCGGCACAGCCTTCGACCTCGCACAGTTGGAAGAGACCTTCCAGATCGAACAATGGGGCGAGGACCGCGAGGCGGCGAGGCGCCGTGCCGCCTCGCGTGCCGATCTGGAAGCGGCACAGCGGTTTCACGCCCTGTTGGCGCCGGGCTAACCGGCCGGCAGCGCCGGAGTGGCAGCTTGGCGCACCCCGACCGAATTGCCCAAACCGGGACTGGTGACCGAGGGGCCGATGGTGCTATCTGCAGCGGAGGGGCTCTACTGCGCCGCATGGAGCCGTTTCCCGCCAATCCGGCCGCCCGAGCCCTACCATCCCGGGCGCCCAAGGAGCCAAACAGACATGCAGGACGTCTTGGCGAAACTCGATGCCATGCGCAATGGTGCCCGGATGGGCGGCGGTCAGCGCCGGATCAATGCACAGCACGCCAAAGGCAAGCTGACCGCCCGGGAACGCATTGAACTCCTGCTCGACGAAGGCTCGTTCGAAGAGTGGGACATGTTTGTCGAGCACCGCTGCACCGACTTCGGCATGGACGACAACAGAATCCCGGGTGACGGCGTCGTTACCGGGCACGGCACCATCAACGGCCGGGCGGTGTTCCTGTTCAGCCAGGACTTCACGGTGTTCGGCGGCTCGCTGTCGGAGGCGCATGCGGAGAAGATCTGCAAGGTCATGGACCAGGCAATCAAAGTGGGCGCACCAGTGATCGGCCTCAACGACAGCGGCGGCGCGCGCATCCAGGAAGGGGTCGCCTCGCTCGGCGGCTACGCCGATGTGTTCCTGCGCAATGTGCTTGCCTCCGGTCGAGTGCCGCAAATCTCGCTCATCATGGGACCGTGCGCCGGCGGGGCGGTGTATTCGCCGGCCATGACCGACTTCATCTTCATGGTGCGCGACACCTCCTACATGTTCGTCACCGGGCCCGACGTGCTGCGCACCGTGACACACGAGGTGGTCACAGCGGAGGAGCTGGGCGGCGCGCAGACCCATTCCACCCGTTCCGGCGTGGCCGATCTGGCCTTCGACCACGATGTCGAAGCGCTGCTGCAGTTGCGCCGGTTCATGGACTTCCTGCCGTTCTCACAACGGGAAAAGCCGCCGGAGCGACGCTGCACCGATCCAGTCAACCGATACGACTATTCGCTTGACACGCTGGTGCCACCCAACCCGAACAAGCCTTACGACATGAAGGAGCTCATCCACAAAGTCGTGGATGAGGGCGACTTCTTCGAGCTGAAACCGGACCACGCCAAAAACATCATCGTTGGTTTTGGGCGCATGAACGGCTCCACCGTCGGTATCGTCGCCAATCAGCCCATGGTGCTGGCCGGCTGTCTGGATATCGACAGCTCGGTCAAGGCGGCGCGTTTCGTGCGCTTCTGTGACTGCTTCAACATTCCCATCGTCACCTTCGTCGACGTGCCCGGTTTCCTGCCGGGCACCGCACAGGAATACGGCGGCATCATCAAGCACGGCGCCAAGCTGCTGTTCGCCTTCGCCGAAGCGACCGTACCCAAGGTGACCGTGATCACCCGCAAAGCCTATGGCGGCGCCTACGACGTCATGTCGTCCAAGCACCTGCGCGGCGACGTGAACTTCGCCTGGCCCTCGGCCGAGATCGCCGTGATGGGGCCGAAAGGGGCGGTGGAGATCATCTTCCGCGGCGATTCCAGCGATCCTGCCAAGATCGAGCAGCGCACCGAGGAGTATCGGCAGAAATTCGCCAATCCCTTCGTCGCCGGCAGCCGCGGCTACATCGACGACGTCATCTTCCCCTCCGGCACTCGCAAACGCGTTTGCCGCGCGCTGGCCATGCTGCGCAACAAACAACTCGAAAACCCACCGAAGAAGCATGACAACATCCCACTGTAGCATGCTCGGGGCCAGGTGGTCGTTGGGTCAGGCGTACTTCATCATCAAGTCAGAAAGAGGCACGAAGAAGACAAAAAACAATCGGTCGTCCTGCTCGCCACCACCTCGCAAACAACTCCGCAAACAACTCCGCAAACAACTCCATTGAAAGCCAAGCTCCAAGGCCTCGGGCGACGTCGATGCCCCTGCCCTCCGTTGTCGGGGTGTTCGCCCGGCAGCAGACACCGCTCACCGCCCGATCCAGAGTCCCTCCTTGGGTAGGAAGGTGCTGGTGATCCGGATGGGGCGGCGGTCGGGTGGGGCCGGTAAGCGATAGCTGGTGCCGCCCCAGTTGTGTTCGGTCACTTCGGCGTTACACCCTTGGGTCACCGGAAACGGAAAGTACGAAGCGACGTGGCGCAGCGGATCGCCCTGGCGGCGGTCGTTGAGGTCGGCGCCGCTGGCGGCAACGCCGCCAACGTCGCCGCCACCCGCAATGCGGCGTTTGGGCACGATGTAGGCCAAATCGTAGCTTTGTAGAAATCGGGCGTCGCGGCAGTCCAGGCCGGCCAGCACCAGGTTGTAGGAGAGGAGCCCGGCGTTCCAGCTCGTGATATGTCCGGCAATCAGCCGCTCGCGCGGGTGTACCGGCAGGCTGATGGCCAAAACGCCACCCTCGTCCACACAGTCGATCATTTTGTCCAGAAACAGCCCGACATTGCGCTGGTGTTCCAGGACATGGGAGCACCAGACCACATCGAAGCGTCGATCGATCGCCACCTCCAGGAAGTCGCCGACATAGTCGGCGTCGCGATTCAGATCAACCGAGAACACGTCTTTTCCATAATACCGGAGCAACCGACTATGCTCCCCGCGTCCGGAGCCGATGTCGAGCACGCTTTGGAACCGGTAACTCGCCAAGAGGCGCAACAGCGTGTGCAGGCCCCAGTCGATCCGGTAGTGGTGCGGATCGGGAGCGGCGTCGACTGGGATCGACGCATCATGACAGCCTTCCTGGGCCGGTGGCGTCGACGGGGCTGGCATCTCCGCCACCCGGATCGGCCGCTCAAGGTCGAACCGGTCGGCCAATGCGTCGCCCATCGCCATCACCACCGGCCCCCATGCCCCGCGCACCGATTGGCGGAACAACCGCAGCGACGACCACCAGGCGCAGGCCTCGCCGTCCAAACCCCACCGCCACTCGGGCACCTGCGGCAACAGCACCCACGTCGGCACACCAAGGGCACCACCAACATGGGCGGTCGCATTGTCAATGGTCACGATGAGGTCGAGGCAAGCAAGCTGGGCCGCCCACATGTCCGGGTCCGCAACCGGGTCGACCGCCGCATCAAAAACGATATCGGCACCCGTGGCAGCTCGGGCCTGGGCAACCTCATCGGCGTGGTCGTCGTATTGCACGACGATGAAGCGCAGGCCGCGGAGACGCAAAATCGGCTCAAGAGCCAAAAGTGCCAGACGGCGCTTGTGGCCGGTGAAGCGGTTGACGGTGTGCCAAGAGAGGCCAACCAACGGCCGGTCGTCGACCGCGTACCGTCGACGCAACACATCGACCTGTGCCGCATCGGGGCGCAAAAAGGCTTGACCTCGACCGGAGAAGCACGCCGGCGTCGGACGCAGCCAGCGTGCCAGCGTGCCAGCCGGGCACTGCCAGGCAAGCGAGGACTCTTGCAACATCGGCGGGCATGGTGTCTGACGCGGCACCACCGTCACGCCGGGCAACGAGCGTTTCAGCAGCCCGACCAAACGCGGCGCACATTCCAGGGTACAGACCAGCCCCCGTTCCGTCAGCTCCGGCACCAGGCTGGCGAACAGAACCTCATCGCCCAAGCCCTGTTCGCCCCAAACCAGCACGGTGTCACCGGGGGCACCGCCACCAGTCCAGACCGGTTGCGGGAAGCGGCGCACCTCGCTCGGAAAGCCCGGAACCTGCCAGCGCGCCTCATACAGCGGCCAGCCGGCAGCGACATCCCCCTGCAGAAGCGACAGACAGCCGAGGTTGAGCCTGGCATGGGCATGCGCCGGGTCGAGCCCCAGGCAGGCCCGGAACGCATCCGCTGCGGCGGTGAAATCGCCCAAATCCACCAGCGCGGCGCCCAGACCGTTGAGGGCGTCCGCATGGTCCGGCCGCACCGCCAAGGCCTGGCGGTGGCACGCCGCCGCCTCGGTCGGCCGACCCATGCGCTCCAAGGTTTTGCCCAGATTGTGGTGCGTGTCCGGATCCTGCGGGGCCAGGACAGCCAGGCGGCGGAACGTGGTTTCCGCCTCCTCCAGGTGATCGCCCATATAGAGGGCCGCCCCAAGGTGCAAGAGGGTTCGCGGGACCTCACCGCCGAGTTCGATCGCCCGGCGCAGTGGCCTGATCGCCGCGTCCGCCGCGCCACCGTCCAGCAACACGTGGCCGAGTTCCGCATTGGCCGTCGGATGGTCTGGATCGCGGGCCAGGGCCCGTTCAAAATCGGCCCGCGCGGCGTCCGTCCGACCCAGCCGAGCCAAACACACGCCACGCTGCACAAGCCCCTCCAACCAATCGCCGCGCTGGCGCACCGCCTGATCCAAGAACGTCAGCGCCTCGCCGTGGCTCCCTTCCCGGTTCAACAAGGCTCCCAGGGTGAAGGCAGCCTCGGCATAGTCCGGACGGGCCTCCAGCGCGGCCCGGTAGGCGGCGATGGCGTCTTCTGTCCGGCCTTCCGCCTGCAGCAGGTTGCCGAGCAGCGCCTGGGCCGGGGCAAGGCCGGGGTTGGCGGTCACGGCCCGGCCCAGGGCCGAGATCGCCAGCGCCGGGCGGCCAAGCGTGTGCAACAGCCGGCCGTGGTTGAAATGCGCCTCGGCGAAGCCAGGCTCGACCGCCCCGGCCTTGGCGAAAGCCGCCAAAGCTCGATCGACTGTACCGGCGCGCTCGTAGAGCAATCCCAAATTGTTGTGTGCCTTTGCGTGGTTCGGCCGGGCGGCGACCAACGCCTCATAAGCAGCCCGGGCCTCTTCGGAACGAGTCTGCGCCGCCAGCAGCACGCCCAGATTGAAACGGGCGTCGCCATGCTGCGGTGCGACGGCCAGGGCTTGGCGGTATGCGTGCTCTGCGTCGGTGGCGTCGCCGACCGCAGCCAGCGCCGCTCCCAGATTGGACCACGCATCGGCATGCGCCGGTCGCAACGCCACCGCCTGGCGGTAGCAGGCAATCGCACCATCTAGATCGCCCTGGGTACGCAGGACATTGCCCAGATTGGCATGGTAGTCGGGCTGGCGACTGTTGCGGGCGATGGCCTGACGGATCAGGGCAACCGCGTGCGCCACCTCGCCGGTCTGCGCCAAAAGCACACCGAGGAGGTGCAAGGCATCGGCCTGGCCGGGCACCGCAGCCAGAACTTCATCGTAGAGACGGCGCGCTTCGGCCAGCCGGCCGGCCTGGTGCAGGGCGACGGCCTGCGTCAGGGTTTCTGCGGGCGTGGCCATGGTCTGCTCTCCATTGTGCATCACAATCCCGCGGCCAGCACCTCGGCGACCGCCGCGATCACCGGCCGCCAATCGCCGGGCGTGGACTGCCGGAACAAGCGAGCGGACGGGAACCAGGGGCAATCCGTCCGCCCAACGACCCAGCGCCAGTCAGCCCCGGTGGGCAGCAGCACCCAGACCGGGACGCCCAGCGCGCCCGCCACATTGGCGGTCGAATTGTCAATGGTGATGACACAGTCCATGGCCGCAACCAAGGCGGCGAACGCGTCCAGGTCCTGCAACGGGTCGACGTCAGGCACCGACTCGATGCTGCCGGGTGCCGCCGCCAGGTCCGACACGTGGTCGCCATACTGCAACGACAGAAAACGGCAGCCTGGAATCGCCAGGACCGGCGCCCATCGTGCCAAATCGACACTGCGCCACGGCCCGGTCTTGGGGTTGCGCGAATGCCACGACACACCCACCAAGCGTCGACCGTCGCACGACAGACGATCACGCAGGACCTGGCGCTGGACCGGGTCGGCACGCAGAAACGCATGGGGCTGATGTCTGAAGTGATCCAGGTCCAGCCGCAGCCAACGCATCAAATCGCCGGATGGGCATTGCCAATCAAATTTAAACGCATCTAAACCATTCTTATTGAACAAATCTCGGTCGATCACGGGGACGCCCGGCAGCGACCGGGTGAGCAGTGGCGCCAGCCGAGGCGCACACAACAGGGTGACCGACCAGCCACCGGCGACCAACTCCGGGACCAGGCTGGCAAACATCAGTTCATCGCCGACGCCCTGCTCTCCCCAGACCAGAAGGCGCCGGCCGGGTGCGGCCGGCCCTGGCCACAGCGGCAAATCGGTCACCAGGCGCGGCGATTCGAAGTCTTCCGCGTGCCAACGCCAGGCATAGTGGTCATAGGCTTCGTCGAGCCGACCGGCGTGTAGCAAGACGAGGCCATAGTTGCGGTGCATGCGGGCATCGTCGGGCGCACGCCTCACTGCCTCCGCATAGGCCATCGCGGCGCCGGCCAGATTGTCGGCGGCACGCAGGGCGTTGCCCAGATTGGCATGCGCTTCGGCACGCTCCGGAGCCGCC
The DNA here is from genome assembly GCA_028281465.1 of Azospirillaceae bacterium. Taxonomy (GTDB): domain Bacteria; phylum Pseudomonadota; class Alphaproteobacteria; order Azospirillales; family Azospirillaceae; genus JANQJV01. Next base: position 20,772 of record JANQJV010000210.1, read on the forward strand.
GCCAAAGCCTGGCGGAAGGCCGTCTCGGCCGCGGTCGGATCACCCAGGCGCAACTGAACAGTGCCCACCGCCGTCCAGGCCGCGGCTTGATCAAACCGCCCGTCCGCTGCTTTGCGGTAGCTGGCGGCGGCGTCGACATCCGCCCCAAGCGCTTCCTGGGCTCGGCCAAGGTGAAAGGACACGGCCGACCAGGCCGGATGCCGGGCCGACAGTGCTTCCAGCTCTGCCACCGCAGCCCCCGCCCTCCCCTCGTCAATGGCCAAAGCGGCCGCCTCCAGCCGGGCGGCCGGCGATGACGGATCGATGGCGAGCGCGTGCGCCAAGGCATGTTGAGCGGCGTTTAAGTTACCGGAGTCGCGGTGCACGGATGCCAACAACATCCAAGCCACCACCAAGCGGGGCGCCAAAGCCAGCGCCCGTTCTGCAGCCGCTATCGATTCCAATCGTTTATCGACGTTTAAGAGGCATCTGGCATGGTTGAAATGCGCTTCGGCCCACTCTGGGCGCAGGGCCGTGGCGCGGGCCAGAAGGTTCAGCGCCTGCTCGGCCGAACCGTTTTCCATAATCAGGCAACCGAGCCGATAAAGCGCGTCGGCATGGTCGGGATTTTGCGCCAAGACCTGGCGTAGGCCCGCGATGGCCAGCTTGGGACGGCCCGTGTCGGCCTGCAGCGCGGCAAGGTTGAAGCGGGCATCGACATGCCGCGGCACCAAAGCCAAGGCCCGGATATAGGCCCGTTCCGCACCGGCGGCATCGCCTGTGCGAGCGAGTGCCGCCCCCAGGTTGGACCAGGCATCGGCATGGCCGGGCGCCAACGCCAACGCCCGGCGCATGTGGTCGATCGCCTCGGTGAGCCGGCCGGTCTGCAGGCACAGGACGCCGAGGACGTGGTGGACATCCGGCTGGTGCGGCACGGCGGCGAGCACGGCGCGATAGTCAGCTTCGGCCTCGGCCACCTGCCCCGCCTGGTGTCGCCCGATGGCACGGCGTAAGCGATCGGCTGGGGTCACACGGCCTCCGCAGCAGCAACCGGGAACAGATGTGCGACGAGCTGCCGCCGCACGCAGCTCAAAACGGACGTCCAGTCGCCGGCGCTCGCTTGCCGGACCAGACGCACCGAGGGCCACCACACGCAGTCGGTGCGCCCGGTCAGCCAACGCCACTCCGCGACCCGCGGCAGCAGAACCCAGGTCGGTATCCCCAACCCGCCGGCCAGGTGCACGGTGGCGTTGTCGATGCTGACCACGGCATCCAGCGCGGCCATGGCGGCGGCCAGCCCGTCCAGATCCTGCCACGGGTCGAGGTCGGGTGGACTGAACAGATCCGGACCACCGGCATGGCGCACGGCGGACCGTTCGGCGGCCGTATCACCGTATTGCAGGCTGACCAAACAGAGCCGCGGGTCGTCGAGAGCGCCCGCCAAGGCGGACAGGGACACGCTACGCGCCAGACCGGCCTTGGGGTTGCGCGTGAACCAGCTCACGCCGACCAGGCGCCGACCGGTTGGAAACTGTTGACGGAACCCCGCCACGCGCTGCGCGTCCGGCACCAGATAGGCACCGCCGCCGCTGCCAAAGGCGGCCAGATCAGCGCGCAGGTGCGCGGCCAGATCCGCGGCCGGGCATTGCCAACAGAAGCGTGCCGCGCCGGTCTGGGTCTGGTCCGTCAGCAGCGGAGCGGGCGGATCGCGGCGCCCGACCACGGCGACCCCCGGCAGTGAGCGCTGCAGCAATCCGTGCAGGCGTGGATCGCATTCCAGAGCCAAGGGGATGCCGCGGACGACCAGTTCCGGCATGAGGCTGGCGAACAGCAGTTCGTCGCCGATGCCCTGTTCGCCCCACACCACGACACCGCCCGGTCCTGCGGCGGGGCCCGGCCAAGGCGGTTGTGGCCAAGGCCGACGCACCCAGCCCAGAGCCTCGACACGCCAACGATGGGCATAGTCGCGCCAGCCAGCCACCAGATCGCCTTGGCGCAGACGGGCCTGGGCGCGGCCCCAGACGGCTTCGGCCATCTCGGCATCCAGAGCCAGTGCCCGATCGAAGCAATCGATGGCGGCAGCTTCGTCGCCCTGCTCCAGCCGCGTCACGCCGAGCGCGCTCCAGCATCGGGCATCGCGGGGAGTCAGCGACAGCGCGCGATCGAACGCAGCGGCTGCTGCCGGCAGATCGCCGCTCTGGCGCAGCGCGTTGCCCAGCCCGAAAGCGGCCGACGCGTGCGCGGGAACGCGGTGCAGCGCTGCGGTGAACGCCTCAGCGGCGTCGGTCCAGCGTGCCTGGGCCGCCAGCACGACACCCAGATTGGTCCAGTCCTCGGCGCACCCTGGGTCGCGCGCCAGCACGCTGCGGAAACAGGCCTCTGCGGCCACCGCATCTCCCAAGGCCGATCGAGCGGCGCCCAGATGGCGACGGATATCCAGCCGATCAGGGGCGCACAGCGCCGCTCGGGCCAGACAGTCGGCGGCAGCGATGGGTTCGCCGCGCTCCTGGCGCAACTTGGCGAGCCGGAGCAACGGAGGCACCGTGTCCCCATCCGCCGTCGCCGCCTCGTAGTGCGCCATGGCCGCCACCGGATCGCCGAGCCGTTCGCAAACCAGACCGAGCAGACCGGAAACGGCCGAAGCCGCACCGCCCAACGCCAGGGCGCGTTCCAGGGCCGTGCGGGAGTCGGCCCAACGGTCGGCATCGGCCAAGACCTGGCCCAGCTCGGCCCAGACCGCCGCTTGACCGGGGTCGAGGGCAAGCGCCCGACGCAAACCGGCGACAGCGTCTTCCGTGCGGCCAAGCCCCATCAGGGCGCGGGCCCGGCTGACCACCATATCGACGCGCCGCGGTGCCAAGGCCACAGCCCGATCGAACGCCGTCAAGGCCGCCGTCGGGTCGCCTGCCTGCCGGTGCAACAGACCCAAAAGATGCCAACCGTTTGCCGAGCGCGGGTCTTTTTGCAAGGCCTGCTCATAGGCGTGCCGCGCCGAAGCCAGGTTGCCGCGGCGATGCTGGGCCAGACCAGCTTCAAGCCAATCCCGTGCCTCGGTGGGTACGGTGGCGGCGGCCATGCCCGACCTCGGCCGCCGTCAGCCTGCGCCGAAGCCGCCAGCACCGCGACGCGCCGGCACGGCCGTCACGCTCGTGCGCATGGCGTGTCCGACGTGGGTTTTGGCCCGGCGCCGTGATATATTGCCGTCATGGCTCGCCCATCTCCGTGAGGCACACCGGCATGGTAGCGTCCCGCCCGTCCGAGTACAAATCCGGCGACAGCCGCCGCGGCGATAGCATTGGCCCGGCCCCGGGCCGCACCGGCACCATCCCGGCCGGCCCAGCGGTTGGCCCACCGCGCCAGCGCCTGCCGTCCACCGCCCAGTTGGCCAAGCTCCTGATCAACGGCATCCTCACCCTCCCCCGCAACTACCGCCGCGGCATGTTTTTGGACATTTGGGTGTGAGGTCGGCCGACATGGCCCCTGGTCGCGACCTGCGGCCAACAACGCAGCTTGACGGCAGCGCGGCGCAGCGGGCACGATGAGGGTTTGACAGATCACAAGCTAGAACTATATAAACCGCATAGTAAATTTTCATTGCGGTAATGATTTTTTATAAGACAAGAGTATCGATAATCATTATCTGTGAATTCGGCTGTGATCACTTATCATCCGAATCATTTACATTGAGAAGGCTGCAAGTCAGGATCCGGATTGCCATACAATCGTTTGATCCACATCAATTTCTGATGCCCCCTCTTTATCATATGGAATGCGCATGGCGCTTCGCCATGGCAGTTTTCTACTCATGAGATTGTCAACAATATGCAAGGCATAGCGCTGAAAGTCTGGGGCGACTTCGCGTTGTTCTCACGGCCGGAGTTTGCCGCCGAACGGGTGAGTTACGAGGTGATGACGCCCAGTGCCGCGCGCGGCATCGTCGAGGCGATCCATTGGAAGCCGGCGATCCGCTGGGTGATTGACCGCATCCAAGTGCTCAACCCGATCCGGTTCGATACCATCCGGCGCAACGAGGTCGGCAGCAAACTGCCGTACGGCAGTGCCAAAGAGGCCTGGCTGCACGGCACCGTCCCCGGGTCGCAATTCGCGGACGAGGACCGGCAGCAGCGCGCCAGCCTGGTGTTGCGCAATGTTGCCTATGTCATCGAGGCGCATTTCACCCTCAAGGCGAAACCCGGTGCTGGGGAAAGCGAAGGCAAGCACCTGGACATGGCACGCCGTCGCATCGCGCGCGGCCAATGCATGCAGCAACCCTGCTTTGGTTGCCGCGAATTCCCCGCATATTTTGCACCCGCTGACACCATCGGTGGACCCGACCGACCGCACGTCTCGCTCAAGGGCGAACGCAAGCTTGGTTGGATGTTGCACGACATCGATTTCGCCCACAACAACACGCCGCGTTTCTTCCCTGCCATGCTGACCGACGGTGTGCTCCAGGTGCCGCCGTTCGAGAGCCTAGCACCGGGCGTGCCGGGATGATCCTCTCGGCCCTCAACGACTACTACGCGCGCGTCCGCCGCGAAGCCCCGGACCAGGCGCCACCACCCTATGGGTTCAGCCGGGAGAAGATCGTCGCCGCGGTGGAACTCAGCGCGGACGGGGACTTCCGCCGGCTCATCGATTATCGCCTGAAGGACGGTAAACGCCTGCTGCCGCGCGCCCTGCCCGTGCCCGGCTTGCCGAAACGGACCGTGCAGATCGCGCCGGGCTTCCTGTGCGACACGGCGACATATTTTTTCGGCATCGACCGCCGCCCGGAAGACCAGCGGCGTAAGAAGCCGAACCGGCCGAAGGAGCAGTTCGCGGCCAGCCGGCACCTGCACGAAGACCTGACGGCCGACCTGGATCACCCGGTGGCCACGGCGGTGCGCCGGCACTTCGAGACCTGGACCCCGGGGGATACCGAGCGCCTGGCGGCAGAAGACGACAGCCTGCTCGATGGCTTCCTGGTCTTTCTCGTGCAGGACAGCACCGGCCTCCTGCGGCATGCCCACGAGGTGGAGGACTTGCGCGCCGTGTGGCTGCGGCACTTGGCGGAAGCAGATGCGGTCACCGGGCAATGCCTCACCAGCGGTGCCCACAATGTGCCAATCGCCCGCATTCACCCCTCGATCAAGGGGGTGCCGGGTGGCCAGACCACCGGCATGGCGTTGGTGTCGTTCAACCTGGATGCCTTCACCTCCTACGGCAAAACACAGAACCTGAATGCGCCGATCGGCGAGGAAGCCGCCTTCGGCTACACCACCGCGCTCAACCACTTGCTGCGGCCGGAAAGCCGGCAGAAGCTGCGCATCGGCGAGACCATGGCCGTGGTCTGGGCGGAACGGCAAACCGAAGCGGAAGACCTGTTCGGCGCATTTCTCAATCCCTCCCTGGGCGAGGATGGTCAAGACGATGCCGGCGAAGCCGCCCGGCTGCGCGGCGAACTGGAGCGGTTGAGCCACGGCCAACCCGTGGCCGATCCGACGCTCAAGGACGCCGCCGACATCACGTTCCATGTGCTCGGGCTCGCCCCCAATGCCGCCCGCGCCTCCATCCGCTTTTGGCTGACCGATCGTTTCGGCGGGTTCCTGGAACACCTGTCGCAGCATCTGCAAGACGTCCGTCTGGGTGGAACCAACCGGCTGCCGCCCGGGCTGTGGCGGCTGGTGTTGGAAACCCTACCCAAGGACCGGGACGGCAAGACACGGCGCAGCGAGAGCCAGGGCCGCGGGCTGGAGAAGCTCTACGGCGACCTGCTGCGCGCCGTGCTGGGCGGCACACCCTACCCGCTCTCCCTCTTGCCGCTCATGCTCGCCCGCCTGCGCGCCGACCGCCACGTCACAGCACCCCGCGTCGGCCTGATCAAGGGCGTGTTGACCCGCACCCGTAGACTTCACCACCAGGAGGACCTGCCGGTGGCACTCGACCCGGATCGGCCCGAAACCGCTTATCAGCTCGGGCGACTCTTCGCCGCCTTGGAAAAGCTGCAGGAGGATGCCCTGGGCACCGTCAACGCCGGCATCCGTGACAAGTTCCTGGCATCGGTTTCCGCGACGCCCCGCGCCGCTTTTCCCTATCTGCTCAAGCTGGCCCAGGCCCACCGCAAGAAGGCGCGGCGCGACAACGCCCGCAGCGTCACGCGCTTCGAGCGGGTGGCGGCCGATGTGCACGACCGTATCACCAGCTATCCGGCCTCCCTGTCGCCCGAAGACCAGGGCCTGTTCTTCATCGGCTACTATCAGCAGCGCACGGAGTTCTTCCGGAAACGCAGCAAAGAGGATGGCGATAGCCCTGAAGCGCCGGATGCCGACGACCACGCCGCCGAGGAGTGACCCCCGACCATGACCGCCAGCCCCCTACAACAGCGCTGTGAGTTCGTTTTCTTCTTCGATGTCGCCCGCGGCAACCCAAATGGGGATCCGGACATGGGCAACATGCCGCGCATCGACCCGGAGACCAACCGCGGCCTGGTCACCGACGTCTGTCTGAAGCGCAAGATTCGCAACTATGTCGACCTGGCCCGGGCCGGCCAGGAGGGGTATGAGATCTACGTGCGTGAGAAGGCGGTGCTGAACAAGCAGCACGCCCGCGCCTACAGCGCCGAAGGTCTGAAATCGGAAAAGGGCCGGCTGCCCAAGAAGGAGGACGAGGCGCGCGCGGTGACCGGATGGATGTGCCGAACGTTTTTCGACATCCGCAGCTTCGGCGCCGTCATGTCGACGGAGGTGAACTGCGGCCAGGTGCGCGGCCCGGTGCAGATTGCCTTTGCCCAGAGCGAAGAACCAATTCAGCCGATCCCCGTCAGCATCACGCGCATGGCGGTCACCACCGAGGCCGAGGCGGAGAAACAGCACGGCGACAACCGCACCATGGGCGACAAGGCGGTGGTGCCCTACGGCCTGTACCGCACGCATGGGTTCATTTCAGCGCATCTGGCAAGCAAGACCGGCTTCACGGAGGCGGACCTCACCACGCTGTGCGAGGCCCTGGTGAATATGTTCGACCACGACCGCTCGGCTGCGCGCGGCGAGATGGCAACGCGCAAGCTGATCCTGTTCCGCCATGCCGGCGCGCTTGGCAATGCGCCGGCGCACAAGCTGTTCGAGCTGGTCACCTGCCACCGCACCACGGGCGCCGAGCACCCGGCCCGGCGCTTCAGCGACTACGAGATCCGGTTCGATCCGGCCGCCGTCCCAGACGGCGTCACGGCCGAGGTTCTGGTCTAGCCGGGCCGGCGGCCATGGCCGTGCCCGCCGCCCCGACGGAACCGGAGGGTTTCGCCGACGACGACCTGCTACCGATCTCGGCCCTGCAGCACTTGGTGTTCTGCGCGCGGCAGTGTGCGCTGATCCACATCGAGCAGGTGTGGGCGGACAACACGCTGACCGCCGAAGGCCAGGTGCTGCACGCACGCACCGACGAGCCGGGCGAAGAAAAACGCGGCGACCGGCGCACCAGCCGGGCGGTACCGCTGGTGTGCCGGCGGCTCGGCCTGGTCGGCCAGGCCGACACGGTGGAATGGCACCGCACCGGCCGTTCCGGCTGGCGCGCGGTGCCGGTGGAATACAAACGCGGGCGGTCCAAACCGCACGATGCCGACCGCATCCAGCTCTGTGCGCAGGCGCTGTGCCTGGAAGAGATGCTCGACGCCACCGTTCCGGATGGGGCGTTGTTCTACGGCACGCCGCGCCGCCGGGAAGCGGTCACCTTCGATGCCGATCTGCGTCGGCGCACCGCGGCGGCGGTCGACCAACTGCGCGCGCTCCTGGCCGCCGGCGCCACGCCGCCAGCCCGTTATGACGCACGCTGCCGCCAGTGTTCCCTGATTGAGTTGTGCCGTCCCAAGCTGGCCACGCGACCCAAACATCGCTCGGTCGCGGCCTGGCTGGCCGCTGCGATGGACGAGACCTGAGCCGGGCCGGAGCCATGCGCAAACTGCTCAACACCCTGTATGTCACCAGCCAGGGCAGCTATGTGTCCAAGGATGGCGCGTGCCTGGTGGTCAAGGCCGATGACGGGCGCAAGACGCATGTGCCTGCTGGCGCCCTGGAGAGCGTGGTTCTGTTCGGACAGGTCGGCACCAGCCCGTTTGCCCTCGGCCATTGCGCCGACGCCGGCATCTGCCTGGCCTATTTCACCGAATACGGCCGCTTCCTGGCACGGCTGGAGGGGCCGGTGTCCGGCAATGTGCTGTTGCGCCGCGCCCAGTATCGGGCGGCCGACGCGGCGGAGCGGCAGGCCGACCTGGCGCGCTTCGTCGTGACCGGCAAAGTGGCCAACCAGCGCACCGTGCTGCGTCGGGCCCGGCGCGACCATGGCGACGCCCTGACCGAACCGGACCGGGCGCGACTGGACGATGCGGTCGACCGATTGGGCCGGGTCCTGACCGCTCTGCCGCGCGAAACCGACGTCGACGCGCTGCGCGGGCTGGAGGGCGAAGCCGCCCAGGTCTATTTCAGCGCATTCGATGCGATGGTCCGGCACGACGACGCCGGCCGCTTCGCCTTGACCCGCCGGTCGCGTCGGCCGCCGCGCGATCCGATCAACAGCCTGCTATCCTTCGTCTATGCGTTGTTGACGCATGACGTGCGCGGTGCCCTGGAGGGCGTGGGCCTGGACCCCCAGGTCGGCTTCCTGCATCGGGAACGTCCTGGCCGGCCCAGCCTGGCGTTGGACCTGGTCGAGGAATTCCGCGCCGTCTTCGCCGACCGGCTGGTGTTGTCGCTGATCAACCGTCGACAAGTCAGTGGTGACGGTTTCGTCACCGATGCGGCCGGCAGCGTCACCATGACCGACGAAACCCGCAAGGCGGTCCTCACCGCCTATCAGGCCCGCAAGAAGGAGGAGATCATGCACCCGTTCCTGGAGGAGACGGTGCCGGTCGGCCTGCTCGCCCATGTGCAGGCCCGCATCCTGGCCCGCCACCTGCGCGGCGACCTGGATGGCTACCCGCCGTTCCTGTGGCGCTGACGGGCCGATGGCACGGGGGTCGCAGAGGCCCCTGGCCGTGCCCTCCCTCCAATCCATGCGTCATCCTGTCGGTAGCCCCCTTGCGAGCATGGCGGCCATGGAGGGAACGCAGTCCATCCGGTTTTCATGGTAGAGGTGAGCCATGCTGGTGTTGATCACCTATGATGTGTCCACCACCGACACGGCCGGCCAACGCCGGCTGCGCCGGGTCGCCAAAGCTTGCCGCAACCATGGTGTGCGCGTGCAACTCTCGGTGTTCGAGTGCGATTTGGAGCCGGCGGCTTGGACCCTGCTGCGCGCCCAACTCATCGACCTGATCGACCCGGCCCGCGACAGCCTGCGCTTCTACCAACTCGGCGCCGCCACCCGCCAGCGCATCGAACACATCGGCGCCCACCCGCCGCTCAACCTGAACGACACCCTAATCCTGTGAGCCACCACCATGCGCGAACCCCAAGCCCCCATCGCACACCCCACGTCACCACGTGACCCCAAACCGCTTGGAATCAACGCTTTACAACCCGTGATCGAAACCGCCAACCAACCCCTCAGACCGGTTCGCGCAAACCGCCCAATTGGCTTTTTGCAATCAATCGGTTATCCTCAACCAGTCGCCCCTCACACGGAGGCGCGGATTGAAACATCGAGAAAACTCATAGATGGGGACGCGTCTAGTCGCCCCTCACACGGAGGCGCGGATTGAAACAAGTGTTTTGACTCCCGGATCATTGTTGATGCCATGTCGCCCCTCACACGGAGGCGCGGATTGAAACGGCGAACGGGTGGTCGGTACCGTTGTGGGTCGAGGTCGCCCCTCACACGGAGGCGCGGATTGAAACGGCCTGCACCAGCGGCCGGAGCTGTCGCGCCGACGTCGCCCCTCACACGGAGGCGCGGATTGAAACTGGGGCGCGACCGCCGGCTGGTGTGGCGGCGCACGTCGCCCCTCACACGGAGGCGCGGATTGAAACAGTCGAGACGTTTGAGCCATTGGTCAATCTCCGGTCGCCCCTCACACGGAGGCGCGGATTGAAACAAGCGGAGCACTGCCGCGCTCAGGGTTTCGACCGCGTCGCCCCTCACACGGAGGCGCGGATTGAAACCGCCGATAGGGTGGCATCCAGCCGCTCGAGCCGCGTCGCCCCTCACACGGAGGCGCGGATTGAAACTCCTTGGGTTTGAGGGCTAAGTAATCTGTTAACGTCGCCCCTCACACGGAGGCGCGGATTGAAACGATCTCGGAAGCCGGCGGCGAGACGCTTCCGGAAGGTCGCCCCTCACACGGAGGCGCGGATTGAAACATGACGATGGTTGCCACCGTGGCTGGCTTTCGCCGTCGCCCCTCACACGGAGGCGCGGATTGAAACTCGCTTACTTGCTGAAACAGACGAACCGGTTGCGTCGCCCCTCACACGGAGGCGCGGATTGAAACAGGGGGGGGAGTGCGGTCATTTGTCGGCTCTTGCCGTCGCCCCTCACACGGAGGCGCGGATTGAAACGCCTCGCATTGCAGCGCTGCCCGGCGCGGCCAGGTCGCCCCTCACACGGAGGCGCGGATTGAAACGACGGCGTCCTGCAACAGCACCTCCATGATGCGAGTCGCCCCTCACACGGAGGCGCGGATTGAAACGGTGTCGCCACCACCGGAAAGGCGCGGGCCGGGGGTCGCCCCTCACACGGAGGCGCGGATTGAAACATCGATTGTATTGGGTTGCACGGGTAACACCGCAGGTCGCCCCTCACACGGAGGCGCGGATTGAAACAAACTTCCAGACAAACCATGAACCTTGGTTATTGTCGCCCCTCACACGGAGGCGCGGATTGAAACATCGAGGTGCCGACAGAACGCGCCGGCATAACCGGTCGCCCCTCACACGGAGGCGCGGATTGAAACACCCGTTGGATTGCCATGTTCGCCCGAACGGCGGGGTCGCCCCTCACACGGAGGCGCGGATTGAAACATCACCAGCAATCCGAAATCGATTGAAAGCTGCGGTCGCCCCTCACACGGAGGCGCGGATTGAAACATGCGCGACGTCGGTGCAGCAATGGTCCGCGATCGTCGCCCCTCACACGGAGGCGCGGATTGAAACATGTCATCTTTGGCGCTTTGGTTGGTCTGGCTGGTCGCCCCTCACACGGAGGCGCGGATTGAAACAATAAACGATGCCCGGCTTTAACCTCCCTTACTTGTCGCCCCTCACACGGAGGCGCGGATTGAAACACTATGGTCAATTAATATATGTTCATGGGGTAAGGTCGCCCCTCACACGGAGGCGCGGATTGAAACGTCATCAAGGTGCGAAATGACCATAGCAACTCCAGTCGCCCCTCACACGGAGGCGCGGATTGAAACTGCGCCAGACGGCACCCCCACGCAGGTCTCCGACGTCGCCCCTCACACGGAGGCGCGGATTGAAACAATTCACTGAGCGCGACACGGTCGAGTACATCTTGTCGCCCCTCACACGGAGGCGCGGATTGAAACATGCCCAGTCGGCCACCGACGAGCGGGATCGCCAGTCGCCCCTCACACGGAGGCGCGGATTGAAACCAAGCGCTGGCCCAAGCCAGCGACGAGGACAACGTCGCCCCTCACGCGGAGGCGCGGATTGAAACTGGCCGCCGCCCGAGCACTGGCCTGCCGCCTCATGTCGCCCCTCACGCGGAGGCGCGGATTGAACGGCTGCCGCCGCCGTGGTGGATGTCGCCCCTCACGCGGTGGCGCGGATTGAAACATGTCAAGCGCATCATACGCGCGACTGACATAGGGTCGCCCCTCACGCGGAGGTGCGGATTGAAACGGCTCGGTCGCTAAAGCGGTCCGACCGAGGTGGGTCGCTCGTTTTTGAGGCGTGACGTCGCGCTGATGCAGAGCGGGGCCCAGGCGATGGCGGGCCGATGGCGCGGGGGTTGCAGAGGTCCCCGGCTTGCCCTCCCGCCAATCCATGCGTCATCCTATCGGTAGCCCCCTTGCGAGCATGGCGGCCAACGCCGGCTGCGCCGGGTCGCCAAAGCTTGCCGCAACCATGGTGTGCGCGTGCACCTCTCGGTGTTCGAGTGCGATTTGGAGCCGGCGGCTTGGACCCTGCTGCGCGCCCAGCTCATCGACCTGATCGACCCGGCCCGCGACAGCCTGCGCGTCTACCAACTCGGCGCCGCCACCCGCCAGCGCATCGAACACATCGGTGCCCACCCGCCGCTCAACCTGAACGACACCCTGATCCTGTGAGCCACCACCATGCGCGAACCCCAAGCCCCCATCGCACACCCCACGTCACCACGTGACCCTAAACCGCTTGGAATCAACGCTTTACAACCCGTGATCGAAACCGCCGACCAACCCCTCAGACCGGTTCGCGCAAACCGCCCAATTGGCTTTTTGCAATCAATCGGTTATCCTCAACCTGTCGCCCCTCACGCGGAGGCGCGGATTGAAACGCTTTTTGGGAGTGGAGATTTGCGCCTTGCTCCAGTCGCCCCTCACGCGGAGGCGCGGATTGAAACTCCCGCTCGTGACCGGATAGATCCCTGATCGGCTGTCGCCCCTCACGCGGAGGCGCGGATTGAAACACCAAAATCGACCCGGCGTCCAGTGTGATGCTGGAGTCGCCCCTCACGCGGAGGCGCGGATTGAAACCTTTCGCGCCGCTCAGGCGTTTCGATCCTTGCCGGTCGCCCCTCACGCGGAGGCGCGGATTGAAACAACAAGTGCGTGTGCGTTTACTATGAGGCGGTTGTCGCCCCTCACGCGGAGGCGCGGATTGAAACGGTTCGTCCGTGAAAGATCATCTTATCAATACAAGGTCGCCCCTCACGCGGAGGCGCGGATTGAAACAGTATCAAGTTTCTGCGCAAGCGATCGAGACGCCGTCGCCCCTCACGCGGAGGCGCGGATTGAAACGTCGCTGTCGCCGGCCTGCGTGCTCGACGGTGGTCGCCCCTCACGCGGAGGCGCGGATTGAAACTCGCGCGGGGCTGGAGGCCCACGGACTCTCGCAGGTCGCCCCTCACGCGGAGGCGCGGATTGAAACCGGCGACCATCGCCGGCACGGAGACGGCGGGACGTCGCCCCTCACGCGGAGGCGCGGATTGAAACTCGGCAACTTAAGATCGATGGAGGGTGTTATGAGGTCGCCCCTCACGCGGAGGCGCGGATTGAAACGATTGGCCCGGGCCGAGCACACCAATACCCTCACGTCGCCCCTCACGCGGAGGCGCGGATTGAAACGGCACTCGGGCCTCGCAACAGATGTGGTTCAGGCTTGTCGCCCCTCACGCGGAGGCGCGGATTGAAACATTTGATTACATTGTAGGAAATACGATTAACGATGTCGCCCCTCACGCGGAGGCGCGGATTGAAACGTCATAGAGTCGGAATTGCTATATCACAAGAGTGTCGCCCCTCACGCGGAGGCGCGGATTGAAACATAGAAAGCTCTTAGAATTAACGGGTCGGCACGTCGCCCCTCACGCGGAGGCGCGGATTGAAACGACATAGGGGCTGTACAACCACGACAAGTGCGCGTCGCCCCTCACGCGGAGGCGCGGATTGAAACAAGAACAAACCTGCGTTCCTATAACCTTGGGTTGTCGCCCCTCACGCGGAGGCGCGGATTGAAACAAAGAGCAGTTCGGGTCTCTAACCGACGGATTGTCGCCCCTCACGCGGAGGCGCGGATTGAAACTCGAGGCGATATCCGCCGTCGCGAACCCTTAGAGTCGCCCCTCACGCGGAGGCGCGGATTGAAACGACAAGCTCTCGAAACCTGGGGTGATGGGGCAGTCGCCCCTCACGCGGAGGCGCGGATTGAAACGTCGGCGACTTCGTCGCGGCGCGACCAGCGCAAAGTCGCCCCTCACGCGGAGGCGCGGATTGAAACAGCCAAAGGTCCAGATCGGCGCCGATGTACCGGGTCGCCCCTCACGCGGAGGCGCGGATTGAAACAACCTGGAGGTCGATGACATCTACGAACAAAAACTGTCGCCCCTCACGCGGAGGCGCGGATTGAAACACCAGCTCCGTCGGTGGCCCGAAGGGTCGGGCGGGTCGCCCCTCACGCGGAGGCGCGGATTGAAACGTCGCCCGCGGCACCACGTGCGCCGCACCGGCGGTCGCCCCTCACGCGGAGGCGCGGATTGAAACTTCTGGCCGGCAGTCCCACACTGAACCGTCCAAGTCGCCCCTCACGCGGAGGCGCGGATTGAAACAAAATATGCACCTGGTACACCCACAACATGCAGCGTCGCCCCTCACGCGGAGGCGCGGATTGAAACAAGAGGGGAGTCACGCAATGTCCGATGACGGGGGTCGCCCCTCACGCGGAGGCGCGGATTGAAACTGCCATTGTGTCGATGACGGCTCTCATCACGGCAGTCGCCCCTCACACGGAGGCGCGGATTGAAACTGCCTCTGAGCACTCGAAGAGTGGAATGAATATAGTCCCCCCTCACGCGGAGGCGCGGATTGAAACCCGGTTGGGGTGTCTCGATCGGTCGCTTGTAGTAGTCGCCCCTCACGCGGAGGCGCGGATTGAAACCGCCGATGTTGAAGACGAACGACGTTAAAGCACTGGTCGCCCCTCACGCGGAGGCGCGGATTGAAACATCTCCGCAGCGACTTGTGCCGCCAGACCTTGCGGTCGCCCTCACACGGAGGTGCGGATTGAAACAATCGGGTGATGGCGCGCTGAAGCGCGCCCTACGGTCGCCTCTGACGCGGAGGTGCGGATTGAAACGGCTCGGTCGCTAAAGCGGTGCGACCGAGGTGGGTCGCCCGTTTTTGAGGCGTGACGTCGCGCTGATGCAGAGCGGGGCCCAGGCGTTGGCGGGCCGGATGGTCAGCCTGCCGTCTGGCTCCATGGCTTGCGTGCGAACATCTTACGCAGCATGGGTTCGAAGACGTCGAGCGGCAGGGTGTCGTAGGCCGGGTCGAAGCTGGTCTGATCGTAAAGGTGGCAGAAGTCGACGGTGCGCTGGTAGTGCGGGTGGTCCTTGAAGGCGTCGCGGGCGTGGCGGTCGCCGCCCAGGTGATGGGCGTAGTAATAGCTCTGAAACAGGCCGTGGTGCCGGATCATCCAGTGGTTGGCTTCCGACACATAGGGCTTGAGGATGGCGGCGGCATAGTCGCTGTGATTGTCGGGTGCCAAGAGATCGCCCAGGTCGTGCAGCAGGGCGCACACCACATATTCCTCGTCCCGGCCGTCGCGCAGGGCCCGCGTGGCGGTTTGCAACGAATGCTGCAGCCGGTCGATCTGGTACCCCCCGAAGCCGCCGTCGAGCTGGTGCAGCTCGGCCAGCAGGCGGTCGGCCACGCCGGCGCGCTGCACCTGCTCGTATTGGTCCAACAGCGCATAGTCGGCCGCCGTGCCGTCTTCCATGCGCGTGAAGCCCACCGTGTCCATCAGCCCGCCTCCACCGGCAGTTGGATCGCCTGCAGCTCGACATAGTCGTCGATGGCGAACGGTCCGCCCTCGCGGCCATAGCCCGACTGCTTCAGGCCGCCGAACGGCGCCAGCGAATTGACCGGCGCGCCGTTGACCTCGACCTGGCCGGCCTGCATGCGCCGGGCGACCCGGGCCGCCGCCGCCGTGTCCGGCCCCCACACGGCCCCATACAGGCCATACGCCGTGCCGTTGGCGATCGCAAGCCCCGCCTCCGGTGCCCCGTCCGGATAGCTCAGGATCGCCAACACCGGGCCGAAAATCTCCTCCTGCGCGATCACTGTGGCCGGATCGACCTGGGCAAAAACCGTCGGGCGCACGAAACAGCCATGGTTGAGTCCGGCCGGGCTGCCCGGTCCGCCGGCGACCAGCCGGGCCCCGCCGGCGAGGCCGGCTTCGATGTATCCGGCCACACGCCCCTGCTGGCGCGCTGTCACCAGAGGTCCCGTGCGCGTCGCCGGGTCGCGCGGGTCGCCGACCGGCCAGCGCGCCAGCGCCGCGGCGGCCCGCTCGGCCACCGCATCGTGCTGCGAGTGTGGCACGATCAGCCGGGTCAGCGCTGAACAGGTCTGGCCGGAATTGACCAGGACATTGTCCACGGTCCAGTCGACCGCGGGCGCTGGATCACAGTCCGGCAGCACCAGCATGGCCGATTTGCCGCCCAGCTCCAACGACACGCGTTTGATGTCCTCGGCTGCCCGCGCCGCCACCGCCTTGCCCACGGCCGTGGAGCCCGTGAACGACACTTTGCGCACTCGGGGATGTGCCGCCAGAGCCGCCCCGGCAACCGGTCCGGTCCCATGCAGGATGTTGACCACGCCGGGCGGCAGGCCGCAATCGGCGAGCGCATCGCACAGCACGTCGATGCTGAACGGGGTCGCCTCGCTCACCTTCAAAACGATGGCGCAGCCGGCGGCCACGGCCGGCGCCAGCTTGCAGGCGACCTGCAGCAATGGGTAATTCCACGGCGTGATGCCGCCCACGACGCCCACCGGTACCCGATACACCGTGGAGTTCCGCAAAGTCTCGACAAACCGGTAGGCCGGCACCGCCTCGGCCGTGTCGCGCAACACCTCCACCGCCGGATCGATCTGCACCGCCTGGCACAGTGCGCGCGGCATGCCGAGTTCCGCCGCCAGCACGTCGGTCAGACGGTCCGATGCCGCTTCTAGCCCATCGGCCAGGCGGGTCAACGCCGCCGCGCGCTCGGCCGGCGCGCTCTCCGCCCATCCCGGTTGGGCCGACGACGCCGCAGCCACGGCACGGTCGACGGTGGCGGCACTGCCAGCGGCGGCATGGCCGACGACGGTCGCGGTCGTCGGGTCGATCACCGGAATCTCGGCCGCGTCACCGAACAAACCGCGCGTGTTGGCAATGAAATGCAGCGCCTCTGGCATCTTGCAGCTCGTCCCCTATGCGTCCGGCCCGACGATGCGGGCTTCGTCCACTTGGATGAGGCTCGGACCCGGACGGGCCGCCGCCGTGCGCAGCAACGCCGGCAAGGACCCGGTCTGATCGAGCCGAGCCGCCGGAATGCCATAGGCTTCGGCCAGTTTCAACCAGTCCGGCGTGAACAGCTCCACGCCGATCGGGGTCACGCCGCGGCGGCGCATGGCGTGTTTGATCTCGCCGTAGCTGGCGTTGTTCCAGACCACCACGATGACGCGGGCGTCGCGGTCGCGCAAGGCCGCCAGCTCGCCCAAGGTGAAATGCAGCCCACCGTCGCCGGCCAGGCAGATCACGGGCCGGTCGCCCGCCGCCAGGGCGGCGCCGTGCGCGGCCGGCAAGGCGTAGCCCAGGGTGCCGAAGCCCATGGCCGAGTTGAACCAGCTTCCCGGGCGGGCGGCGGCGAAGATCAGGTTGCCGACATAGACCGGCGCCGTCGAATCACCGACGATCACGGCATGCGGCAGCGTATCGCGCAGGCTTTCCAGGAAACCGGCGATGGCGGCGGTGCGCCGGTCGAGCGCCGCCCGTGCCGCGACCCGGGTCCGGTCGGCGCGCTCGGCCCCGGTCGGTGCTGCGGTGCGCCCGGCCACCCGGTCCAGCAAGGCTCCCAGCCCGGTGGCGGCATCGCCGATCAGCGCAATGTCGGCGCCATAGCTCCCGGTCATCTGCGCCGGGTCGATGTCGAGGCGAATCCGCGGCGCCGGCAGTGTCGGCAGGCCGGTGCCGAGCGGGTCGAAATCGGTCGGCCCCAGTTCGGTACCGACGGCCAGCACGGCGTCGCTGTCGGCCAGCAGGCCTTGCACCGGCCCCAGCTCCGGACTGACCGGCACCGCCAGGGCATGCTCTGGCGGCAGCAGGCCGCGGCCGTTCACCGTCATCACCACCGGCGCATCCAGCCGCTCGGCCAACGCGCGCACCGCCGCCCCGGCCCGGCGCGCACCGCCGCCAGCGATCAGCACCGGCCGTTCGGCCCGGCCGAGCGCGTCGGCGGCTTCGGCGATGGCCGCTGCACAGGGCTGCGGCGGCGGCACTGTGACCACCCGGGCCGGCACCGGCACCGCCGGCACGCGCTGGTCCCACAGGTCGAGCGGGATTTCCACGTGCACCGGCCGCGGCCGGGCGGCGCTGAATACGGCAAAGGCGCGCGCCAAGACCCGCGGCAGATCTTCCAGGGCCTGCAGGGTGTGGCTGAACGCGGTCACCCCGGCGGCCATGGCGCGCTGGTCCGGCAGTTCGTGCAGATACCCGTCGCCAAACGCCAGGTGCCGCCGCGCCGACACGCTGGACAGCACCAATACGGGCACGGAGTCCGAATAGGCCTGACCGAGGGCGGTCAGGATGTTGGTCAACCCCGGACCGGTGATGACGAAACACACCCCGGGCTTGCCGCTGACCCGGGCATAGCCATCGGCCATGAAACCGGCGCCCTGCTCGTGCCGCGGCGTGACGTGGCGCAGGCCGCTCTCGGCCAACCCGTCGTACAAAGGAATGGTGTGGATGCCCGGGATACCGAACACCGTGTCGACGCCATACGCCTTCAACAGGTCCAGACTCCACGGCCCGGGCCGACGTCCGTCAGCCATGCCGGCCTCCCTGTGCGAGACCGCCCGCGCGTGTGCGGCAGAACGCGGCGAGGCGGCGGGCCGCTTCGCTCAGATGGTCTTCGGCCAACACATAGGACAACCGAATGTGGCCGGCGGCACTGGCGCCGAAGGCACTGGCATCGAGCACGGCGACCCCCTGCTCCTGGTACAAGCTGCGCGCAAACGCCGCCGAAGAGAGCCCGGTGTCGCTCACATCGGCCATCACGAACATGCCGGCTTCGGGCGGCAAGACGCGCAGCCCGGGGATGCCGTCCAGATCACCCAGCAGCCGGTCGCGGCGCCGGCGGAACACGGTGCGCATGTCGGCGGCGATGGCGTCGGCCTCGGCCAGCGCCGTCACCCCGGCGGTCTGGATGAAAGGCGGCAAACCGTAGAGCACGCACAGTGCCAGATTGGCGGCATGGGCGATCAGACCGGGCGGCCCGATCATCCACCCCAGGCGCCAGCCGGTCATGGCATGGGATTTGGAGAGGCTCGACACGGTGACCGTGCGCTCGGCCATGCCCGGCAGGGCGGCGATGCAGCGGTGCTCGGCCTCAAAGCACAGGCTGGCATAGACCTCGTCGCTGACCACCCACACATCCGCTTCCCGAGCGATTTCGGCCAGCGCCGCGAGCTCGTCGGCGCTCAGCACCACACCGGTCGGGTTGTTCGGGGTGGCAAACATCAGCCCGCGGGTGCGCGGCGTGATGGCGGCACGGACCGCCTCGGGGTTCGGCCGGAAGCCGCCACCCGGCCGCGGCGGCACCCTCACCGGTTCGGCCCCGCCGGCGCGCAGGGTCGCCTCGTAGGTGACGTAACATGGGTCGAGCACCAACACCTGGTCGCCTGGCTGGAACAGCAGCATGGATGCGCAGAACAGGCCGTTTTGCGCCCCGGCAACGACGCAGACGTTGTCCGGCCCCGCCGGCCAGCCGCCGTGGCTCTGGAAATGCGCGGCGATGGCGGCGCGCAACGGTGCCTCGCCGATGATCGCCGAATAATGCGTCTGCCCGGCGCGCAGGGCCGCAACGGCGCTCTCGATGACCGCCGTCGGCGTGCACAGGTCCGGGTCGCCGACGCTCAACACGATCACGTCCTCGCCGCGTGCCTGCGCCGCCACGGCCCGGAAATGGATGTCCCAGGCCGCCGCTCCTTCGCCGGCCAGCCGATCGGCCAAGGGTGAATACTGCATGGCCACACCCTTCATCCTGTCATCCTGCCGTTTCACCGGCAATCATCCTATGCCTTACTGAACAAACGTTCAACAAGAAACGCAGGGCGGTGTCGGCGCGCCGTTGACCGTGGGGACGCCCGATGGTTTGGTCGGTCGTCCACGATCCGGAGGTCTTGCCGTGTCGACCGGGCCGACTGCCTTGCCCAAATTCCGGCGCCAACGCCCCGACCAACGCCGGCGCGTGCTGATGGATGCCACCTTGCAATGCCTGGCGACGCACGGCGTGGAGAAGACCTCGGTCCGCACGATCTGCGAAACCGCCGGCGTTTCGATCGGGCTGGTCAACCACTATTATGCCAGCAAGGAGGCGCTGATCGCCGACGTTTACCGGCAATTGGCCGATGACCTGCTGGACACGTTGAAAACCCGTGTCGCTGCCACGGCCGGCGACGCCCGAACCCGCCTGATCGCCTTCATCCGGGCGTCGTTCGCGCCGGATACCCTGGATCCCGGCCTGCTGCGGGTCTGGCTGGCGTTCTGGACCATGACGCTCAGCACCCCGGCCATCGCCGCCGTGCACACCCGCACCTACGCCGACTACCGCCGCTTTCTGGAACACCTGCTCGGCGAGCTGGCGGCGGAATGCGCGTTCCCCCGGCTCACCGTGCGCCAGGCCGCCATCGGCCTGAACGGCCTGCTCGACGGCTTGTGGGTGGAATGGTGCCTCAACCCGGAAACCTTCACACCGGACGAAGGCATCGCCCTGTGCACGGTCTGGCTCGACGGTTTGATTGCCGGGTGACCGGACCCGCAGGGACGACGACCGCATGGGAAACGCATGACCAAACGAGACCCCGACGAAAACGGTTGGCTCAGTTCCTCCCAGGCATGGCTCGACCGCATGCCGGAAACCGGAGACTTTGCGAGAGAGTTCATTCTCGATGCACCGATGACCGGGCGCGTGGCGGCGTCCGGCGCGAAGACGATGCTCGACATCGGATGCGGCGACGGACGCTTCTGCCGCATGATGAAGGCGCATGGCCTCCAAACCTTCGGCCTGGATCCGATCGCCCCCTTCATCGCCCGGGCGCGGGCGCGCGATCCCGATGGCGACTACCGGGTCGGCTTCGCCGAAGCGTTGCCGTTCGGCGACGCAACCGTCGATCTCACGGTCTTCTATCTCAGTCTCATCGACATCGACGACATGCCGACGGCGTGCCGCGAAGCCGCCCGTGTGGTCAAACCCGGCGGCCGGGTTCTGATCGCCAACCTGACAAGCTTCTTCACATCGAATGGAACCACGGGCTGGATCACCGGGAAGGATGGGCGCCCATACCATCCCCTCGGCCGTTATCTCGAAGAGAGGGCCGATTGGGTCGAATGGGATGGTTTGCGCGTGCGGAACTGGCATCGTCCGCTGAGCGCCTACATGACGGCACTCCTGGACGCGCGGCTGACTCTCACCCATTTCGACGAGCCGATGCCGACCGGCGGACCGGCCGATCGCCGTGCCCGGTACCGGCGCACGCCCTTCACGATGATCATGGAGTGGCGCAAGAGCCTGTAAGGCAGGCCCGCGTTGACGACAGGTTCGGTTTCGGCGCTCCGACACAGGGCGGCCGCACGCCCGGGCCGCCACCGGCTTCAGCGTGTCGCCACGCGCCAAGCATCACAAACTTGTGAGGTGGCCTCGACTTGCCGGCATGGCATCAAAACTTACCTTGTGCTAAGTCTTGGCCGTGGGCCTCAACGTCTTTTCGACCGCGAACTTTTTGTGTCAGGGAGGCATCTGTGGGCGTGGTGACCAAATTGAAGGTTCTTCTCGGCGGTTTGCTCGTGGCCCTGGGCGTGGCCGCCGCGCCGGTTCAGGCGGCCGATCCGGTTCGGGTCGTGGCCACCACCGGCATGATCGCGGATACCGCCCGCGTGGTCGGCGGTGATCTGGTCACGGTGCGGGCGCTCATGGGACCGGGCGTCGACCCGCATGCCTACCGGCAGACCCGGACCGATATCGTCGCCCTGGTCAATGCCGACCTGGTGCTGTGGCACGGCCTGTATCTGGAAGCCCAGATGGAGGCGTTCCTGCTGGAGTTGGCCGACGGCGGCACCGTGGTCGCGGTGGCGGAGAGCCTGCCGACCAACCTGTTGATCGGGCACGACGACTACGACGACAAATACGATCCGCATGTCTGGATGAACCCGAACCTGTGGTCGCGCGTCGTGCTGACCATCCGGGATGCGTTGATCGCGGCACGGCCCGAGGACGAAGCGGCCTTCCGCCGCAACGCCGACGCGCATCTGGCCGAGCTGCGCCACCTCGCCACCTACGCCACCCAGGTGTTGGCGTCGGTACCGGCGGAAAGCCGGGTGCTGCTGACCGCGCATGACGCCTTCAACTACTTCGGCTCCACCTACGGCTTCGAGGTGATCGGCATCCAGGGCATCTCGACGGAAAGCGAGGCCGGCCTGAACCGCATTGCCGAGCTGGTCGACATGCTGGTGACGCGCGACATCAAGGCGGTGTTCGTCGAGACCTCGGTGTCGGACCGCAACATCCGCGCCCTGATCGAAGGGGCGGCGGCGCAGGGGCACGACGTGGTCATCGGCGGCGAGCTGTTCTCCGACGCCATGGGCGCGGACGGCACCTACGAAGGCACCTATGTCGGCATGATCGACCACAACGCCACCGTCATCAGCCGGGCGCTCGGCGGTGAGGCCCCGGACGGCGGCATGACCGGCCGGTTGGCGGCAGAAGGGTAGTTGCCCGACCGGAACACCGGCGGGCACCGGGGTAGAGACCAAGAAAAAGGACAAAACCAATGCACACGCTTGCCGTGAAACTCGCAACGGCGGACGGCCGGGTCCTGACCCCGGTCGCCCCCGCCGACAGCCCGCTGGCGATCCGGGGCCTGACCGTCTCCTATGGCGAGAAACCGGCGGTGTTCTCCGTCGACGCCACCTTTGCACCTGAGGCGATGACGGCGATCATCGGCCCGAATGGCGCCGGCAAGTCGACACTGCTCAAGGCGGCCCTCGGCATCGTGCCGCGGGTGTCCGGGGACGTCACCGTGTTCGGCCGGCCGCTGGCGGCGGCGCGGTCGCGCATCGCCTATGTGCCGCAACGCGCCAGCGTCGATTGGGACTTCCCGACCACGGTGATCGACGTCGTGCTCATGGGGATGTACCGCCGGCTCGGCCTGCTCGGCCGGCTGCGCCCCAGCCATCGGGAGACCGCGCGCGCCTGCCTGGAGCGGGTCGGCATGGCCGATTTCGCCGACCGGCAGATCGGCCAGTTGTCGGGCGGGCAGCAACAGCGCGTCTTCCTGGCCCGTGCCCTGGCCCAGAGCGCCGATCTCTACCTTCTGGACGAGCCGTTCGCCGGCGTCGACGCCGCCACCGAACGCGCCATCATCGACGTGCTCAAGGCGCTGAACGCCGAGCGCAAAGCGGTCGTGTGCGTGCACCACGACCTGGCCACGGTGGACAGCTATTTCGACCACGTGTTCCTGATCAATGTGCGCAAGATCGCCGAGGGCCCGGTGGCGACCACCTTCACCTCGGCGCATCTGCAGGCGACCTATGGCGGCCGTCTGGCCATGGCGCATATCGAGCAACTGAACATCGCGGACCACGCCTCGTGACGGCCTTGCTCGACGCCCTGCTGCTCGGCGCCGGCTATAACGCGGCCCTGGTCGCCATCGGCGCCAGCCTGCTGGGCTTCGCCGCCGGGGCGTCGGGCACCTTCCTGTTCCTGCGCAAACGCGCCCTGGTCTCAGACGCCGTGGCCCACGCCACGCTGCCCGGCGTCGGTCTGGCCTTCATCGCCATGGTCGCCCTGGGTGGCGACGGCCGCAATCTGGTCGGGCTGTTGGCCGGGTCCGCGGTGACGGCCGTGATCGGGCTTCTGGCCGTGGAATGGATCACGGCGCGCACCCGGCTGGCCGAGGATTCGGCCATCGGCGCCGTGTTGTCCGTGTTCTTCGGCATCGGCATCGTGCTGCTCACGGTGATCCAGAGCATGGCGCAGGGTCGGCAGGCCGGTCTCGAAGGGTTTCTGTTGGGGTCTACCGCGGGCATGCTGTTCCAGGACGCGGTCGTCATCGCCGTCGGCGGATCGCTGGCCGTGGCCGCAACCTATGTGCTGCGCCGGCCCATGACCCTGGTGGCTTTCGACGCCGAGTATGCCCGGGCCGCCGGGGTCAATGTGCGCCACATGGATCTGGCCATGATGGGGCTGGTCACGGCGGTGACGGTGATCGGGCTGAAGCTGGTCGGCCTGGTGCTGATCGTGGCCATGCTGATCATCCCGGCGGTGACCGCCCGGTTCTGGAGTGAACGCAGCGAGCATGTGGTGTGGTCGGCCGGCCTGGTCGGCGCGGTGTCCGGCTATACCGGCGCGGCCCTGTCGGCCTCCGCACCGGCCCTGCCGACCGGGCCGATCATCGTGCTGGTCTGTGCCGGGCTATTCGTGTTTTCGCTGTTCTTCGCTCCGGCGCGCGGCGTCTTGGCCGCCATGCTGCGGTTCTGGCGCTTCCAGCGCCGGGTGCACCTGCGCCAGGGCCTGCTCGCCCTGGCCCGCGCCGAGCCGATCCACGACGCCTTCACCCTGCGCGTGCTGCGCCAGAAAGGACTGATCCGGGCCGACGGGGTGGCCACCGAGGCCGGGCGCGCCCAGGCGGCCAAGACCGCGCGCGACGAACACCGCTGGGCGATTGCGCGCGAGGTGCACCAGGACACCGCGCTCACCGGCCGCTATGACGGCCTGACGCCGATCGAGGCGGTGTTCACCCGTGACGAAATCGCCGAATTCGACCGCCGGATCGGCGGGCCGACCATGGTTGCCTCGGGAGGGCCGGGCTGATGGCCTCGGAGTTCGTGCAATTCAGCCTGACGCCGATCCTGATCGGCAGTCTGGCCGCCGTCGCCTGTGCCCTGCCCGGCAACTTCCTGGTCTTGCGCCGGCAGGCCCTGATCGGCGACGCCATCAGCCACGTGGTCTTGCCGGGCATCGTTGTGGCGTTCCTGGTGACCGCGACGGTTTCCACCCTGCCCATGCTACTCGGCGCCGCGGGTGCCGCCGTGGTCGCCGTGGTTCTGATCGAGGCGATCAAGCGGCTGGGCCGGATCGAACCCGGTGCGGCCATGGGCGTCACCTTCACCGCCCTGTTCGCCGCCGGCGTGTTGCTGCTCGAACAATCGGACACCAGCAGCGTGCACCTGGACGTGGAGCATGCGCTCATGGGCAATCTGGAAAGCCTGATCTGGCTGCGCGGCACCGGCTGGGATGCCCTGGTCGACTGGCGGGCGCTGCAGGGCCTGCCGCCCGAGCTCGGCCGCATGGCGGCAGCCTGCGCGCTTGTGGCGCTGCTGACCATCGTGTTCTGGCGCCCGCTCAAAATCAGCACCTTCGACGAGGGCTTCGCCCAGGCCCTGAACCTGCCGACCACCGCGATCGGCCTCGGCCTGGTGGTGGTGGCCGCCATGGCCGCGGTCGCCGCCTTCGATGCGGTCGGCTCGATCATCGTCATCGCCATGTTCATCTGCCCGCCGGCCGCGGCCCGCCTGATGACCAACCGGCTTGAGAGCCAGGTCGCCTGGAGCGTCGTCTTCGCCATCGCCTCGGCCGTGCTCGGCTACGTGCTGGCGGGCTATGGGCCGGGGTGGCTCGGCGCGCACAATGCGGTCAGCGCCGCCGGCATGATCGCGGCGGTGTCCGGTGCCATCCTGGCGCTCGCCTGCCTGTTCGGCCCGCACCGCGCGCGCATCGGTGCCGGAAAGGAAGCCAGCCCCGTCTGATCGGCCCATCGCCATGTGGATCGCGCACAACGCCCGCACCGTCTTGCAGACCATCGACCGTGAGCGATGCCACCGGGGGCGCGGAGTGCGGGCCGAGGCTTCGGATGGAGACGGCAGTGCCGGCGCGGTCCGGCCTGCCGTGGCGCCCGGCCCCCCGCCCTCCGATGCACCGCCCGATTCGACCCGCACGCCGGAACACGGCCACACGCCGGAGGAGATTCGCCACCGGCTGGCCCGCGGGCCGAGCGTCAGCTATCTGCGCGACTGGGTCTACGGCGGCATTGATGGCGCCGTCACCACTTTCGCGCTTGTGGCCGGGGCGACCGGGGCCGCCCTGGAGAGCCGGGTGATCCTGATCCTCGGCTTCGCCAATCTGGTCGCCGACGGGTTTTCCATGGCCGCGGCCAACTACTCCGGCACCAAGGCGGAAGAACAAGAATACCGCCACCTGGAAGCGGTCGAAAACCGGCACATCGACGCGGATCCCGAAGGCGAGCGCAACGAGGTGCGCGAAATCTACCGGCGCAAGGGCTTCGACGGTGCCGATCTGGAGCGCGTGGTGCGGGTGTTGACCGGGTCGCGCCGGCGTTGGATCGACACCATGCTGGCGGAGGAATACGGCCTGGCCGGCCTGCCGCGGTCGCCCTTGAAGGCGGCCGCCTTCACCTGGCTCGCCTTTGCCGTCTGCGGGCTGATGCCATTATTGCCGTTCCTGTTTGCCGTGCCGCTGGCGCCGCACGTCTCGTTCGCTGTCACGACCCTGGTGTTCCTCCTGATCGGCGGCCTCAAAAGCCAATGGTCGTCGCATTCCGCCCTGGTTTCCGCCGGCGAAACCGCCGGCATCGGCACCATCGCCGCCGCCGTCGCCTTCGCCATCGGCGCGCTCGCCGAACACCTGCTCGGCGGGTAGAGAGTCCTCTCCCTTGGGGAGGCCCCAGCATGACCCGGCCCGGGCGATGATTGCTCATCGCACCAGTCGCGCCGCCCTTACCCCCCGTTGTCGCGGCCACCCTTTCCGACGTCCGGGGCGACGGGAAGTCACACAAGCCAACAACGGCGCCGAAGCAAAGCGCACTAACAAGAAACTAAGCTTGGCGTGTCCAAATATAGTAGCAAAAGCAAACTTCGCTGCTATATATGCGCTCGGAAAACTGGACTGTTTCATCCCCGG
>JANQJV010000214.1 GCA_028281465.1 Azospirillaceae bacterium
AGGGAGAATCTAAGGTTTGCTTTGTTTTTGAGGGGGATGGCGCGAGTGACGGGACTTGAACCCGCGGCCTCCGGCGTGACAGGCCGGCGCTCTAACCAACTGAGCTACACCCGCATCGGAGCACCGATCGTGGTCGAGAGTCGGACCGATCACGTGCTCAAGAGAGGTTGTTCGTAAGCGAGTCCGTACCGCCTGTCAAGAAAGAGTCGGCCGGAACGGTCACAAAAAAGGGAAACGCACCAGACAAACCTTAGCCCGCAAAAAACCTGCCCCGATCGTCAGCTTGTCGATCAACCAGCTTCGCCCCGCTTCTTGCGGCGCAACTCGTCCATCCGGTCGAACGCCGCATCCAGTTCCTCGGGAATGTCTCGCGTTTCGACCTGCCCTGGCCCCCCAAAACGGGTCATGACGGCTTCGAGCGCCCGCTCGAGCAGTTCCGCCACGTCAAGGTCCTCCTGCTCAATGGCCAGGAGCAGCGCATAGCAGATGCGGTCACCCAAACGCCGTTCAATATCCAACACGCGCACACCCGTTTATCGACGTTTCACAGTGTTGAACCTGTGGAGCGGCGAAGAACACTGAAGACACCGCTTGCATGGATACGATGTTAAACTCTGCGCCTTTGGCAACCCAAAGGCGCGATGCCACTCTCTACCGTATCAACCACCCCGCGCCACACTGGTGGGCGATGACGGAATCGAACCGCCGACCCTCTCGGTGTAAACGAGACGCTCTACCGCTGAGCTAATCGCCCCCAATTTCCATCATCCATTACTGCAGGTCCCTGACCGAAAGGCATTTGCCCAGGTACCAACTCTCGATGGCTCGGAGTAGTCAGACAATGCCATCCGGCCTCTGTCGATCGGCACCGAACCGGCATCGCCCTCGTCAGTTCAGTTCATCTTTAAGAGTCTTGCCAGCCTTGAACTTCGGTTGCCGCGACGCCGGAATGTCGATCTCCTCGCCCGTGCGCGGGTTGCGACCCTTGGTCGCAGCCCGTTCAGCCACGGCGAAGGTCCCGAACCCGACGAGACGAACCTCCTCGCCGTTTTTCAGCGCCGACGTAATGCCCTCGAAGACCGCCTCGACAGCCTTCGTTGCGTCATTTTTGGACAATTCCGCCTGCCCGGCAACATAGGCGACCAGATCATTCTTGTTCACTATAGCCCCCTTCCGAATCTGGCCACCCACCCGACGGGAAACTGCGGCCGCAATATTACCTGACACCTACTAACCACAGCGCGCCAAACCCGTCAATTCCGATGGATGACGAATTTGGCGCGGCAAATAGCAGTCTGCGTGGCCCGGTTCAATGCCGAACCACGTCCTCGTGGTCCGAATCGGGGGCCGGCGCTGGAACACCGTCGACTGTGACCGGTTCGACCCACTCGATCGGGGTCGGTGGCGTGACCAGTGCATGCTGGAGTACTTCATCAACCGTGGCCACGGGGACGAGGGTGAGGTGCCGCTTCACATTGTCGGGGATTTCGGCCAGGTCCTTCTCGTTCTCT
Source organism: Azospirillaceae bacterium (assembly GCA_028281465.1). GTDB lineage: Bacteria > Pseudomonadota > Alphaproteobacteria > Azospirillales > Azospirillaceae > JANQJV01. Next base: position 1,512 of record JANQJV010000214.1, read on the forward strand.
TTCGGGATCAGCACCCGCTTGATGCCGCCGCGCAGCGCTGCCAGCAACTTCTCCTTCAAGCCGCCGATCGGCAAGACCCGGCCACGCAGGGTGATCTCGCCGGTCATCGCCACGTCCTTGTGCACGGGGATACCGGCCAAAACGGACACGATCGAGGTGATCATGGCGACCCCTGCCGAGGGACCATCCTTCGGCGTCGCCCCCTCGGGGACGTGCACATGGATGTCTTTGCGCTCGAACTCCGGCGGCTTCACGCCGAACTCGATGGAGCGCGACTTGACGTAGCTCTCGGCTGCCTGAACCGATTCCTTCATCACGTCGCCGAGCTTGCCGGTGGTATGGACCTTGCCGCGGCCACGTAGGGTCACCGCTTCGACCGACAGGAGTTCGCCACCAACCTCCGTCCACGCCAAACCGGTGGTCACACCGATCAGATCCTGCAGTTCCGCCTCGCCGAAGTGGAACCGGCGCACGCCGGCAAATTTGTCCAAATTGCGGCGAGAGATTTGAACCTTCTCCAATCCTTTCGAGAGAATATCTTTGATTGCCTTGCGTGCCAGATTGGCGATTTCGCGCTCTAAGTTACGAACACCAGCCTCGCGCGTATAATAGCGAATGACATCGCGCAATGCTTCGTCGGAGATCGAGAACTCACCTTTCTTCAGACCATGCGCCTTCAGTTGCTTATCCAACAAGTGGCGACGCGCAATCTCAATCTTCTCGTCTTCCGTATAGCCGGCCAACCGAATGATCTCCATGCGATCAAGCAACGGCTGCGGCATGCGTGTGGTGTTGGCCGTGCAGATGAACATCACGTCGGACAGATCATAGTCGACCTCCAGATAGTGGTCGTTGAACGTCCCGTTCTGTTCCGGGTCCAGCACCTCGAGCAGCGCCGAGGACGGATCACCACGCCAATCCGCCCCCAGCTTATCCACTTCGTCCAACAGGAACAAGGGATTGGAGGTCTTGGCCTTTTTCATGCCCTGAATCACCTTGCCGGGCATTGAGCCGATGTAGGTGCGGCGGTGGCCACGAATCTCCGCTTCGTCGCGCACGCCACCGAGCGACATACGCACGAAGTTGCGCCCGGTCGCCCGCGCGATGGATTTGCCGAGCGACGTCTTGCCGACACCGGGCGGTCCGACCAAACAGAGGATGGGTCCACGCACCTTGTTCATGCGCTGCTGGACCGCGAGGTACTCGATGATGCGTTCCTTGACTTTCTCGAGGCCATAGTGGTCGTCGTTTAGAACGCTCTCGGCAAGTTTGATATCTTTTTTAACCTTGCTGCGCTTCTTCCACGGGATATTCAGCATCCAATCGAGATAGTTGCGCACCACCGTGGCTTCCGCCGACATGGGGCTCATGGAGCGCAGCTTCTTCAGTTCGGCCAAGGCCTTTTCCCGGGCTTCCTTGGACAGCTTGGTCTTATTGATGCGTTCTTCGATCTCGGCCGCTTCGTCCCGTCCGTCCTCGCTCTCGCCCAACTCCTTCTGAATCGCCTTAAGCTGCTCGTTCAAGTAGTACTCGCGCTGCGTCTTCTCCATCTGGCGTTTGACGCGGTTACGGATGCGCTTTTCCACCTGGAGTACGCCGATCTCGCCTTCCATGAAGGCATAAACCCGTTCGAGCCGCTCGCTCACCACCGCGGTCTCAAGTAACTGCTGCTTCTCAGGAATCTTCAGGGCAAGGTGCGAGGCGACCGTATCGGCGAGCTTGCTCGCATCCTCGATCTGATTGATGGATACCAGAACTTCCGGCGGAATCTTCTTGTTGAGTTTGATGTATTGTTCGAACTGCGACACCACGGCACGGCACAACGCCTCCAATTCCTGCGGTTCGCCGACCTTTTCCTCGACCACCGCGGCATAGGCCTGGAAGAAATCCTCGTTCTCGGTGAACCGGGCGATGGCCGCACGATGCCCGCCTTCCACCAGGACCTTGACCGTACCGTCCGGCAGTTTGAGCAATTGCAAAACCGTACCGACGGTGCCGACACTGAAGATATCGGTCGCGGTCGGGTCGTCCTGCGAGGCGTTCTTTTGGGTCACCAAAAGAATTTGTTTATCGTCTTTCATCACATCTTCGAGGGCACGAACCGATTTTTCGCGGCCTACGAATAGCGGCACGATCATATGAGGGAAAACCACAATGTCCCGAAGCGGCAGAATCGGGTACAAAGCGCCGCGGGTGACTTCAAACATGCCGGAAAGCCCTTTCAAATGGCACAAGTGCGTGAGGATGCCGTCAGCCTGACCGGGCCTGACCGGGCAGCGCCCCGTCTCGATGGGCACGCCTACCTCCGAACAGCATAGGCGCTAACCTGGCATACCGGCTATGCCCCTTCAAGGGGCAGGGCAGATTTCGCCCGTCCGACCGACGCACACACACGGTGTATCATCCCCGCGGCAGCCGCCATGGGGCCAGACCGAAAACCATCTGCCATGATCCGCAGTCCCGGTGCATCAATCGCTTACTGCCGGCCCGCCGGTCTTGCGCGATGCTGGCGGCGGCGTGAATTCGGCATGGCCGCCTCCCGCCCCTTGACAGCGCTCCGCGTCCATACGGTCTGCATCTGGTGTGCTGCGGCAGCCGCCACTGGCGCCGGCGCCGACTCAGCTCCGGGTTACGGCGCCAGGGACGGGAGGACAAGGCCGTGTTCGTCGGCACATGCCACGGCCTCGTCGTAGCCGGCATCGGCATGGCGCATGACGCCACTGGCCGGGTCGTTCCACAAGACGCGCTCCAGCCGGCGTGCCGCCGCCTCGGTCCCATCGCACACCACGACCATGCCGGCGTGCTGCGAATAGCCCATGCCGACCCCGCCGCCATGGTGCAGCGATACCCAGGTGGCACCGCTGGCGGTGTTCAACAAAGCGTTCAGCAGTGGCCAATCGGACACGGCATCGCTGCCGTCCTTCATGGCCTCGGTTTCCCGGTTCGGACTGGCCACAGATCCGGAATCCAGATGATCGCGACCGATCACGATCGGCGCCTTGACCACGCCGCGCGCCACCAGATCGTTGAACGCCAGACCGACACGGTGGCGCTGACCAAGTCCGATCCAGCAGATGCGCGCCGGTAGCCCCTGAAACTGAATCCGCCGTTGCGCCATGTCGAGCCACGTGTGCAGGTGCGGATCGTCCGGGATCAACGCCTTGACCGCTTCATCGGTGCGCTGGATGTCCTCCGGGTCGCCGGACAGCGCCACCCAACGGAACGGCCCGATGCCGCGACAGAACAGCGGACGGATGTAGGCCGGTACGAAGCCGGGGAAATCGAACGCCTCGGCCAAGCCTTCGTCGCGCGCCATCTGGCGGATGTTGTTGCCGTAGTCGAACGTCGGCACTCCCTGCCGGTGGAACGTGAGCATGGCCTCAACGTGGGCGTGCATGGATGCCTTGGCCGCCTTGATCGTGCCGGCCGGGTCGCGCACCCGCCGCTCGTCCCACTCCGCCAAGGTCCAGCCGGCAGGCAGATAGCCGTTGAGCGGGTCGTGGGCACTGGTCTGGTCGGTCACCACATCGGGCCGCACGCCACGGCGAACCAACGTCGGAAACACATCGGCAGCATTGCCAATCAATCCGACAGAAACCGCCTCTCCGGCCCGGGATGCCTGCCCGATGATGGCCAAGGCCTCATCCAGACTGTTGGCACGCCGGTCCAAATAGCCGGTATCGAGGCGCATCTGTAGGCGTGACGGCCGGCACTCCACGGCCAAGAGGCTGGCGCCAGCCATCGTCGCCGCCAGGGGTTGGGCGCCACCCATGCCGCCCAAACCACCAGTCAGAATCCACTTGCCGGCAAGGTTACCAGCGTAGTGACGACGGCCGACCTCGACAAAGGTCTCATAGGTGCCTTGCACGATACCCTGGCTGCCGATGTAGATCCACGACCCAGCGGTCATCTGGCCATACATCATCAGTCCGGCCCGGTCCAAGGCGTGAAACCGCTCCCAGGTCGCCCAGGCCGGCACCAAATTGGAATTGGCGATCAGGACCCGCGGCGCGTCGGCATGGGTGCGGAACACGCCGACCGGTTTGCCCGACTGCACCAGGAGGGTCTCGTCGTCGCGAAGAGCGCGCAGGCTGGCGGCAATACGGTCGAAGCTGTCCCAGTCGCGCACGCACCGGCCAATGCCGCCATACACAATCAGTTCCTGCGGTGCCTCCGCCACCTCCGCATCCAAATTGTTCATCATCATGCGCAAGGGCGCTTCGGTCAGCCAACTGCGCGCGCTCAACTCCGGGCCGCGCGGCGCCCGAATGCGGCGGGTGTTGTCCCGGCGGTGGCGGTCGGTCATCGGGGGCCAGTCTCCAGCATGGCAAGGTCGATCGGGTGGCCGGCGCGTACGCTGCGCGCCAGGGGATTGAAGGCGATGCGATAGGCCAGCTCGGCCGGTTGTCCGATACTCCACAAGACGAAATCGGCTCGCTTGCCCACGGTCAGGGTACCCCGGTCATGGGCCAAGCCGAGCGCCGCGGCGGCATGGCGGGTGACGCCGGCCAAGGCTTCTTCCGGGGTCAGATGGAACAGGGTGCAGGCCATGTTCAACATCAACAGCAGCGACGTGACCGGCGACGACCCGGGGTTGCAGTCGGTCGCCAACGCCATGGCCACACCGTGCCGACGGAACCAATCGATCGGCGGTCGTTTGGTCTCGCGCAGGAAATAGAACGCGCCCGGCAAAAGCACGGCCACGGTACCGCCCTCTGCCATGGCGCCGACGTCGGCTTCGTCCACATATTCCAAGTGGTCGCACGACAGCGCCCCGTAGCGGACCGCCAGCGCCGTGCCGTTCCGGTTGCTGAGCTGCTCGGCGTGCAACTTCACCGCCAGACCGTGACGCCGCGCCGCCTGGAACACCCGTTCGGTCTGTTCCGGCGTGAAGGCAATCCGCTCGCAGAACGCGTCCACAGCATCAGCCAAGCCGAGCGCCGCGGCCGCCGGGATCATCTCCGTGCACACCGTGTCGATGTAGGCGTCAGGCCGACCGGCGAATTCGATCGGCACGGCATGGGCGCCCAGAAAGGTGGTGACCACGTCAACCGGCAGAGCCTGCCCCAAACGCCGCGCCACACGCAGTATCTTCAGCTCGTTTTCCGTGTTGAGACCGTAGCCGGATTTGATCTCCAGCGTGGTCACCCCTTCGCGCAACAACGCACACACCCGCGGCAGAGACTGGTCGTACAAGCTCTGCTCGGCGGCCAGCCGGGTCGCGGTGACCGTCGCCACGATCCCGCCACCGGCGCGCGATATCTCTTCGTAGCTGGCGCCCTGCAACCGCAGCTCGAATTCCTTGGCCCGGTCGCCGCCATACACGATGTGGGTGTGGCAATCGATCAACCCGGGCGTTACCCACCGTCCGCCGCCGTCATGCACATGGGCGGCGCACGTCGCCGGCAGGCCAGGAAGGTCGGCGCGGGCACCGACCCAGGCGATTCGGTTGCCGACCACGGCCAAGGCCCCATCGTCGATGGCCCCATAAGCAGCGCCGGTCGAGTCCATGGTGGCGAGGCGAATGTTGATCCACAGCGAGTCCCAACGGCGGTCAGTCATGGCAAAAGCGCGCGACAAACGAGATGGAGTGGCACGCAACCGTCCCGAGATTACCGGCATGTGTCAAGCCGATCCGCCGCTGGCAAGGATCGACCACAATGCAGGTGTGGATCATGCCGAATACCCGGAGTAACCTTGGCGATTATCGGGACAAGGGACGAGGTCGTACGGCCGACGAAAAACGCCATGCCAGACTTTTTCTTCGACACGGCGCTGCTGCCGACCGGCTGGGCCGAGGCGGTGCGTTTGACGGTGGCCGCAGATGGCCTGATCGCCGCAGTGACTGCCGGCGCGTCGCCGGAGGGCACCGATCGCTTCGCCGGGCCGGTACTCCCCGGCCTGATCAACCTGCATTCCCACGCGCATCAGCGCGCGTTAGCCGGGCTGGCCGAGCGCGCCGACCCGGGCACTGATAGTTTCTGGGCCTGGCGGCAGACCATGTACGCCTTTCTGGAGCGCCTGACACCGGATGACGTGGAGACGATCGCCACCCAGCTTTATGTCGAGATGCTTGAGGCCGGTTACACGTCGGTCGCCGAATTCCACTACCTGCACAACCAGCCGGACGGCCAACCCTATGACGATCCGGCGGAGATGGCGGTCCGGCTAGCGGCGGCGGCCGACCGGGCTGGCATCGGGCTGACGCTGCTGCCCGTGCTGTACACGCAGGCTGGTTTCGACGGCACGGCTGTGGCCGGGCCGCAGCGCCGCTTCCGGCTGGATGTTGACGGCTGCGCAGTCGTTCTGGACCGCCTGGCGACGCCAATCACCGGATCGGAGGCAGGCCAGCACGCGCTCGGGCTGGCACCGCATTCACTGCGCGCCGCGGCGCCCAAGGCCGTGACAGAGCTGGTGAGCCTGCGCGACCAGGTCTTGCCCGGCGCTCCAATCCACATCCACGTCGCCGAGCAGATGAAGGAGGTGGACGACTGCTTGGCTTGGTGCCGTCGGCGTCCGGTCGACCTCTTGTTCGATACCCAAAGCGTGGACGCGACCTGGTGCCTGATCCATGCCACGCACATGACCATGGAGGAAACCGCCCGCGTGACCGCCTCCGGGGCCGTCGTCGGCCTGTGCCCGAGCACGGAGGCCAATCTGGGCGATGGCATCTTTCCGGCGGAACGATTTCTTCGCCAGGGTGGCCGGTTCGGCATCGGCTCCGACAGCCATGTTTCGGTCGGTCCGGTCGAGGAACTGCGTTGGCTCGAATATGCCCAGCGCCTGACGACACACCGCCGTGCGGTGCTGGCGGACCGTTCGCGCGGCTCGACCGGACGGTGTCTGATCGATTGGGCCCTGGCCGGCGGCACTCGGGCGTCGGGCCGACCAATCGGCGCCTTGGCCGTCGGACACCGGGCCGATTTCGTCGTGCTGGACGGCCAAGCCCCCGCCCTGGCCGGTCGAACTGGCGATACGCTCTTGGATTCCTGGGTGTTCTCCGGAAATGCCCGAGCGATCGATACGGTCGTGGTCGGCGGCCGTTCGGTGGTCGAAGGCGGGCGTCATCGTGCCGCCAGCCCCGTGGCCGACGCCTACCGGCGATGTGTGGCGCACTTGCTCGGCTAGGGTCGCCTCCCCTATGACTGCGCCGATGATGACCCCCCGGGCACCGCCGGGGCGCCGCGCATCGTGTGTCATAAGAAGATCGTTTCCATGAGTGATCTCGACGCTTTCGACCCGACCAGTCAAACCAGCACGATCCGGCCCGGGTCGCTGCGTCTCGCCGATCTGCGGCGTCTGGCTTGGTCCGAGCAACCGCTTCGCGTCAACCAAGCGTTCATGAACACGGTGGCGACCGGCGTCCAGGTGATCGACGAGATTCTGCGTCGCGGCGCGCCGGTCTATGGCGTCAACACCGGCTTCGGCAAACTGGCGCAGACCCGCATTCCAGACCATAAGATCAAATCCCTACAACGCAACCTGGTGCTGTCGCACGCCGCCGGGACGGGGGCCTTGCTGCCCGACACCGCCATTCGGTTGACCCTGATCCTCAAGATCAACTGCCTGGCCCAGGGCTATTCTGGCGTGCGACCCGAGGTCATCGATGCCCTGGTCGAGTTGGTGAACACCCGCCTTTATCCCTGCGTGCCCGGTCAGGGGTCGGTCGGCGCGTCCGGTGACCTGGCCCCCTTGGCGCACATCGCTGCGGCTCTGATCGGCGTTGGGGAGATGCGCCACGACGGGGCCGTGCTGTCGGCCATGGCCGCGCTCAACACCGCCGGCATCAAGCCGCTCGAGCTGGAAGCCAAGGAGGGCTTGGCCCTGCTGAACGGTACACAGGTGTCCACCGCATTGGCGCTGCACGCCCTCTTCCAATTCGAGGATGCCTTCGCCGCGGCGGTCGTCGCCGGTGCCTTGTCGGTGGATGCCGCCCTCGGCAGCGATACGCCGTTCTCGCCGCGTGCCAACGCGGTGCGTCGACAGTTCGGCCAGATCCGCCTCGCCGAGACCTACCGTCGACTGCTCGATGGCAGCGCCATCCGGCAATCTCATCTGGCCTGCGACCGTGTCCAGGATCCCTATTCCCTGCGCTGCCAACCGCAAGTGATGGGTGCCTGCTTCGACCACATGCGCTTCGTCGCCGATCAGTTGGAGACGGAAGCCAACGCGGTCACCGACAACCCGCTGGTGTTCCCATGGACACGCGACGTCTTGTCGTGCGGCAATTTCCATGCCGAACCGATCGCCATGGCGGCCGACACCCTGGCACTGGCGGTGGCGGAAACCGGAGCCCTGTCGGAACGGCGCATCGCGCTCTTGATCGATTCGGCATTGAGCCAGTTGCCACCGTTCCTGGCCGCTGACCCGGGCGTGAACTCGGGCTTCATGATCCCGCAGGTGACCGCGGCGGCCCTGGTGAGCGAAAACAAGAGCCTGGCCCACCCGGCCTCGGTGGACAGCCTGCCGACCTCAGCCAACCAGGAAGATCATGTCAGCATGGCCACCTATGCCGCCCGGCGGCTCCTGTCGATGGTGGAAAACCTGCGCGGCATCATCGCCGTGGAACTGCTTGCCGCCGCCCAGGGCATCCAGTTTCGCCGGCCGTTGACCAGCTCCGAGCCTCTGGAAGCCGCCGTGGCCCTGATCCGCCAGCACGTGCCGCCGCACGACGGTGACCGTTACTTCGCCCCAGACATCACCGCCATCAAGCAGCTCATCGAAGCCGGCCGCTTCAGCTCCTTCGTCCCCGAAATCCTCGTCACCCAAAGCAGTGAACTGGCGTGAGAGTTCCCAAGATACGGTGAAATGGCAGACACGGGACACCCCCGACCGGCTGCCGACTACTAACAAGAAACTAAGCTTGGCGTGTCCAAATATAGTAGCAAAAGCAAACTTCGCTGCTATATATGCGCTCGGAAAACTGGACTGTTTCATCCCCGG
>JANQJV010000218.1 GCA_028281465.1 Azospirillaceae bacterium
CCGCCTCGTGTGCACGCCGGTGCGGGGGCCGCCGTCGGATGGCTACAGCGCCGCGGACGGTGGACGGTGTTCGGTGTTCCCGCCGCCGTGCGGGGTTGACGGGCTGGGCCGACGGGGCGTCGGCGCTCCGGGATGTGGCCACGCTCTACCTGGGTTGTCGCATATCGGTGTCCTGCGGGCCGAGAAGGCTCTCACTGCGCACGACCATGACCGATTGCCGGGCATGACGCACGACGCGGGCAGCATTCGGCCCGAGCAGGTAGTCGCGCAACGCCGGACGATGGGCGCCGAGGACGATCAGGTTCGCCTCGACCTCGTCGGCATAACGCATGATTTCACCATAGACGCTGCCGTGGGCAACGATGTGCTGGACGGAGACGCTGCTGGGCACATGCTCCCGCACGAAACCGTGCAGCGCCACGCTGGCGGCGTCGCGGGCAGATACCTCAAAGTCGTCGGGGAAGAATGGGGCTACGAAAGTCATGCCCAGATCGGGCACCACAGTGAGCACGTGCAGGACCACGTCCTTGCTCTGCACGAGGCGGACCGCGGTCGCCAAGGTCGATATACTCTGTTTGGCATCGGCGAGGTCAACACACACCAGGATATCGCGAAACATGATCGACGTTTCCCCATGTCAGCAGTTGGATGGTCTGCGTCTCTGTACCGGATAACAGCAATCGGTCACGGACCGAGCAAGAGGCTTCCATGGTAGGGCTGGTGTGTTACGGTGGGGTCCTGTCAGCGACGGGCCTCGACCTATGGTACAATGGTTGGTTCACCGACCGGAAGGGGCAGCGTCCGGCGTGCAATGCGATATCCGATCCTAGGGAGGAAAGGTCTCCATGATTTCGATCAAAGCTCTGATGATGGCCACCGCCGCCGCTGTTGTGGGATTGGGTGTGGCCACGTCCGTCCCTTCGGAGGCAGAGGCACAACAGCGACGGTTCATTGCCATCGGAACCGGTGGGCCGACCGGCGTCTATTTTGTCGTCGGCAACGCCATCTGTCGCATGATCCATAAAGAAGCAGCAGAAGGCCGGAGTGAAGGCCGACATCACGGAATCCGGTGCTCTGCGCCTTCGACAGGTGGGTCGACCTACAACATCGGCCAGATTAGCCAGGGGGAACTGGACTTCGGTGTCGCCCAATCGGATTGGCAATACCACGCCTACAACGGAACGGCGCCGGATCGCGTATTGCCAGTTCCAGAGCTGCGGTCGGTCTTCTCCGTGCATCCGGAGCCGTACCACATCATTGTCGCCAATGGCGCTGAGATCGAGTCATTCACCGACCTGAGCGGAAAGCGTTTCAACATTGGCAATCCTGGCTCCGGCCAACGGGGGACCACGGAAGTGCTGATGGCGGCCCATGGCATCAACGCTGGCGACTTTGCCTTGGCAACCGAGCTCACCTCGACAGAACAATCCAAAGCGCTGTGCGACGGTAAGATCGACGCGTATGGCTATACCGTGGGTGTTCCCAATTCCGGTGTCGCCGTGGCGACCGATGGGTGCGATGCTCGCATCATCAACCTTAACACCGATGTGGAGCAGGGCCTGGTTGCCGAGACACCGTACTATGCCTTCGCCACTATTCCGGCCGGCACGTACAAGACCACGTCGGAAGACGTGACGACCTTCGGTGTGATGGCCACATTCGTCACCAGCCAAGCCGTGGATGCCGATCTGGTTTATGAGGTCGTGCGTGCCGTGTTCGAAAATCTGGACGACTTTCGCCGCCTGCATCCGGCCTTTGCCAATCTCGATCCGGAAAAGATGATCGGCAACGGCTTGTCAGCGCCACTGCATGAAGGGGCTGTCCGCTACTATACGGAGCGGGGCTGGATGTAATCTTGCGCAGGCGGTGGGATCGGCCGGTTCCGTCGCCCGGGGCCGACCTGTTCCGCCGCCATTGATCGGTTTCGTCGGTGCTGTTGCTGCGGACGCCAGCGATCTGGGTTACTCCGGCCCAGAGGGAGGCTGTTTCCGGCGCACGATCGGGTGGTCGGAGAGGCCACCGTGTGTGTTGAAGAGCTACTTTTCGCCAAACCGAACCTCCATCAATCGTCGAGACATCCCTCATGGCTGCCGCCACGGCCGATCCCGACCCTTCGTCCGCCAAATCGTTGGAGCGCTCGCTTCAGGACATCGAATATCAGGGTCGGCGGTTGAGTCCAGCCGTCATGGCGGCGATCAACGCGATCGCCGCCACCTGGACCGTATTCCAGCTCTGGATCGCCTCACCGTTACCGTTCATGACTGGCGTGGGGTTGATCGTTGATGTGCCGGCGCGCGGCATCCACTTGGCGTTCGGATTGCTGTTGTGTTTTCTGCTCTTCCCGGCTCTGCGTAGCCGCGGTGGGAACAAAATATCCCTTCTGGACCTGAGCCTCGGGGTGGTTGGGTTCGGCTGTGCCATTTACCTTTATCTAGGCTACGGGGGTCTTGTACAGCGCGCCGGTATTCTTTTGGAGATTCCGGTTTCTCTGTTCGGACTAGACTTTGTTGCACCAGTCGAAGTCATTTTAGGGGGGGTGGGTATCGTCCTGCTCTTGGAAGCGACGCGCCGTGCTATAGGCCTGCCTTTGGTCATTGTTGCTGTCATCTTTCTGGTATACTCGATCTTTGGCCAGTCTATGCCCGACCTGATCGCGCACAAGGGCGTATCTTTGGAGCGGCTGATTGGCTACCAGTGGTTGGGCGGCGAAGCCATCTTTGGTATCCCGATTGACGTCTCAGTTAGCTTCGTCTTCCTGTTCGTATTGTTCGGTGCCTTGCTTGATCGGGCCGGTGCCGGCCGATACTTCTTAAACTTGGCCTTTGCCTTGGTCGGGACCTATCGCGGTGGACCGGCAAAAGCGGCCATTCTGGCCTCGGGCATGACCGGCATGATCTCTGGTTCGTCCATTGCCAACGTGGTCACCACAGGGACGTTCACCATTCCGGTCATGCGCCGGATCGGTCTGCCAGCCGTCAAGGCCGGCGCTATTGAAGTATCGGCTTCCACCAATGGCCAGATCATGCCGCCGATCATGGGGGCGGCCGCGTTCATCATCGCCGAGTTCATCGGCATCAGCTATTTCGAGGTGATCGTTGCCGCGGCGATCCCAGCCGTCCTCAGCTACATCGCGCTTTTGTACATTTCCCACCTGGAGGCCCTGAAGCTCGGATTGACCGGGTTGCCGCGCGAAGAAATTCCGCCCGCCTGGGCGACTTTCATCGGAGGCGCCCATTTTCTTTTACCGATCATCGTCCTGCTCTACTTGCTCATGGTCCAGCGGTGGACGGCGAGCAGCGCCGTGTTCTATGCCATCCTGGTGCTGATGGGCATTATCATCGCCCAGAATATGGTGGCGGCAATCGCCGCGCGGGGCTTGGCCGGCTTGGCCAACGGTTTGGGGCAGGGATGTGCCGAAGTCTATGCCGGCATGGTGGTTGGCGCGCGCAATATGGTCAATATCGCCGTTGCCGTCGGTGCAGCCGGTATTATTGTCGGTGCGGTGTCATCGACCGGCCTGAACAACGCCATGGTCGGCATCGTCGAAGCGATTGCCGGCGGCAACGTCTATGTACTGCTGCTGCTCACGGCGCTGCTGTGTATCGTTTTGGGCATGGGTTTGCCGACCACCGCCAACTACATCGTGGTGGCTTCGTTGCTCGCCGGAGTTCTGGTCGAACTAGGTAGCGCCGCGGGTCTGGTGTTGCCATTGATCGCCGTACATTTGTTCGTGTTCTATTTTGGGTTGTTGGCGGACTCGACACCGCCCGTATGTCTGGCCGCCTTTGCCGCCTCAGCTATATCGCGCGCGGACCCGTTGCGCACCGGCGTACAATCGTTCCTGTACGATATTCGTACGGCCGTGTTGCCGTTCGTGTTTCTGTTTAACACCGAGCTATTGTTGATCGGCGTAGATAGTTTTTGGCACGGCGCCATGGTTTTCGGCGTGTCTCTGCTCGCCATCCTGGCATTCAGTTCGTTGACCCAAGGCTACATGCTGCGGCCGCTGCGCTGGTATGAGAGTATCGGCCTTGTCGTGGCAATCGTCGGTCTCTTCCGGCCCGATTTCATCATGGATCAGTTTTATCCGGCCTACCGACCCCTGGATACGGCGGCGTTCCTGGCCGGTGAGGTACCGGTAGAGTCGGGGCAGACGGTCCGTTTCCAAGTGGTCCGTGAAACCGCCTATGGCGATCGGATGAAGCTGTTTGTCTGGCCACTGCCGGAGGATGCGACCCATGTCCCGCCGACCGATCAGATCGGCCTGGAGATGGAAACGGATGCGGACGGGCGGTTTGTCGTTGCCAATCTCGGCTGGAACAGCCCAGCCGAGCAGTTGGGCTTCACCTGGGGAGACATTGTCTCGCGCACAGAGGTGGAGCAAACCGACCGTCCTCCACGCGAGTTGGTGTTCCCGTTCATGCTGGTGCTATTGGGTCTCGTCGTTTGGTCGCAGCGGCGCGGACGGGCCGAGTGGCAGCCGGCGGCCTGATCGATCCGCTCAGCGCCAGCTTGTGAACAGGGCGCGCGCAGCGTCAGCGTCCACTGGCCGGCGTCCGAGGGCAAGACTGACGTCGCGGATCTGCGCCACCAGGTCTGCGCTACTCTCGGCCAGGCTGCCGTCCCAGCGCTGCAGATTGTTCTCGAAACCGACGCGGACGTGGCCGCCGAGACCGGCCGCCGTGGCGACGCAAGCCCCCTCACGGGGTCCGAAAGCACACAGCGCCCACGGGAGCTCCCTCGCTGTCGGGGTCTGCAGGGCTGTCAGGAGGGCAAGCATCTCTTCCGGTCGGCCCTCCTGGGCGTCGCTGTAGCGGCCCAAGACGAGCAAGGCGAACGGGTGTCGCTCCGGGATGACGCCGCGGTGCCGGTAGTCCTGGAACCGAACGACGTCCGCGGTATCGTACAGGATATATTGCACGAAGAGTCCGGTCGAATGGCACCAGGCGAGAAAGGCTGCGGCCTCACCCAGGGCATCGTCGTCAGGGATGAGTTCACGCAGGCCCAGGCTGACGGCCTCGGGCCGAACCTCTCGCACGGTGGCCATTTGGGTGTGCCGGTCGAAGAGCCCGGCAGCCTCTGTGGTGATCTGGATCACAACGCGGCGGCCCAAATCATGGTCGAGCCCTGCCAGGACATCACGGTAGGTTTCGGCATCCAGTGAATGTCGGCCGTCGCGGTCGCGAATGTGCAGGTGCAGCATGGCGGCGCCGCGCTCGTGTGCTTCGGCCGTGGCCGCCGCTATCTCCTTTGTGGTGAGGGGCAGCCGTGGATGGTCGGCCTTGCTCCGGCGAGCGCCATTGGGTGCAACGGTGATCACCAATGAGGCCGGATCAGCCGAGGTGAGGAGAGGCATCGTCATTGATCGCAGCATTCGTTTGGAAGCATTGGCGGGTCACGCAGCCGGCCGGGTCTCAGTTCCGGTGGCCTGGTCGATGGCACGACCTAGGGTTTCGACGATCGTGTCGATCAGCGTTGGCGGCAGGATGAAGGGCGGCGCAAGCAACACATGGTCGCCGTGGCGGCCATCGACGGTGCCGCCCATGGGGTAGCACATCAGCCCATCGGCCATGGCTTTGGCCTTGATTTTCGCGTGTATCTTGAGTGCCGGATCGAAGGGTTTTTTGCTCAAACGGTCTTCGACCAGTTCGAGGCCGAGGAACAGGCCGCGCCCGCGGATATCGCCGACATGCGGGTGGTCGTCGAAACGGGTATGCAGGGCGGCGTCCAGGCGTTTACCCAGATCGCGCACTTGGGCGAGAACATCGTGTGCGGCCACGTAACGCTGAACGGCCAGGGCTGCGGCGCACGCGAGCGGGTGTCCCATGTAGGTGTGGCCATGCTGGAAAAAACCGCTGCCATCGCGAATGGCAGCGAACACCGCATCGGTCACCAGGAGTGCGCCGATGGGCTGATATCCGGCGCCAAGACCCTTGGCGATAGCGATCATGTCTGGCACCACATCATCCTGCTCGCAGGCGAACAGGGTGCCGGTGCGGCCCATGCCGCACATCACCTCGTCCAGGATCAGCAGCACGCCGTACCGATCGCAAATGTCACGAATGCGCCGGAAGTACCCTGGCACCGCCGGTACCGCGCCCATGGTGGCGCCGACGACGGGTTCGGCGACGAAAGCGGCGACCGTCTCCGGACCCAGGTCCAGCAAAGCCGTCTCCAATGCGTCGGCGGCGCGCTCGGCATAGGCATGGTTGCTCTCATCGAACGCCTGCTCCCGGTACGCATAACAAGGCGCAATGTGTCGGGCCGGCATCAGGATCGGGTCGAACGGCGCGCGCCGCCACGCGTTGCCACCCACCGACAAGGCGCCCAGGGTATTGCCGTGATAGCTTTGCCGGCGCGCAATGAAATGACGGCGCTGCGGTTGGCCGATCTCGAGATGAAATTGCCGGGCCAGTTTCAGTCCAGCCTCCACTGCTTCCGAGCCGCCGGACACGAAATAGACTCGATCTAGGTTGCCAGGGGCAGCCGCCGCCAGTTGGTCGGCCAGGGCTTCCATGGCTTCGTTGGTGAAGAAGCCGGTGTGTGCGAAGGCGACGCGGTCGAGTTGCTGCTTCATGGCCTCGATGACCGCGGGGTGAGAATGGCCAAGGCAGGATACCGCCGCACCGCCCGATGCATCGAGATAGGTTTTCCCGGTCGTGTCGGTGAGCGTACAGCCGTCGCCATGGGCTACGACAGGCAGTTCGGCTTGGGTGTGGCGGTGGAACACATGACTCATGGCGGCGATGGCCTGGACACGGAGGATGGGGTGAGATGGTGTCAAATTGCAGTGCAGATGCCACGGTTCGAGTTGCATACCACGCATAGCAGCCGTGCGCCGATTGGCTGTTATGGGATCATTTCCTTCAGACGGTGAACGCGGTGAGGGGGCACCGGAGTCGTCGAGACCAGGAACGTGGTTGTCTTGAGTACTAACAAGAAACTAAGCTTGGCGTGTCCAAATATAGTAGCAAAAGCAAACTTCGCTGCTATATATGCGCTCGGAAAACTGGACTGTTTCATCCCCGG
>JANQJV010000220.1 GCA_028281465.1 Azospirillaceae bacterium
GGATGCAAGCGACGCGAATGCCACGACAAGGCCGCCGGCGTCGACCCGAGCCACGTCTGGGCCCAGTCGTTCAACCTCGAAGACGTGCTCTAGATGGATTCAGAGCGAGCCGGTATTCGGTCAACAGGCGGTCTATCTGGATGATCGATACAACGACGAGGGCCTCGACGTCCAAGACCCATGGCCCGCATTGACGACGGGTTCGGTTTCGGCGCTGAACGAGGAGCGCCGGCATCCCTGCCGGCTGGACCGCCGCCATCTTGGCGGCCGGCTGCTGGGCGTGGTCCGGGCCGGCTGGAAGCCGGCGCTCCGAAACAAGGCGGCCCGAGGATCGGTCATTGTTTCGGGCCGTTGGTATGAGGCGTGCTGGGAACTTGGTGGGCGTTCACATCCGTCACCAAAGAATCTTCCATTGCGTCCAGCACCCAGTCCACATTCGCTATCGAGGGATGCACGGCCTCCCGGCCGTGGCCCCGTCATCAAGCACTTTATCCGGGCGCCGTTGCTGCATCCTGACGCGAAACCGCGATCAAGACCCTGACAGGGGCATCGGGACGGCGGCTGCATCCGATGCCTTCGGATCAGGGACCGACCCGGCAGACCTGTTCTGCGGTGCATCATGCGGCCGGGCCAGACCAAGGTCGTTGAGGATGCCATAGAACGCCGGCACGACGAACAGGACCAAGAGGGTCGACGACATCAGGCCAAAAGCCAAGCTGGTGACCAGCGGGATCAAAATCTGTGCTTGCAGACTGGTTTCCGACAGAATCGGCATGAGGCCAACCACGGTGGTCGCCGTGGTCAGCACGAGGGCGCGAAAGCGCTGCCGACTCGCCTGGCTCAACGCATCGGTGACTGCTAAACCCGTCCCGACGCCGCGCTTGGCAAACTCGACCAGTAAGATGGCGTTGTTCACAACCACCCCCGACAGGGAGATGAACCCCATGATGCTGGGCATAGACAGGTCCTGCCCCAAGAGTAGATGCCCCCAGATCACCCCGATCAATGCCATCGGGATGGTCAGCATGACGGCGATGGGCTCCAGGTAGGAGCGGAATTGGAAACTCAGCAGCAAGAACACGCCGATTAGCCCAAGCAGGAAACCACGCCGCATGGAGGCCTGGGTGGCGGCCTGCTCTTCCTGGGCCCCGCCAAGCCGCCAAACGACTCCGGGGAAGCGCTCCGGCAGCGCCCGATCAAGAAACTCTGCCTGCACCAGGGCCATCACCTCATTGGCATTGGTCTCGCCCTGCACGTCGCCACGCACCGTGACCGTTCGAATGCCGTCGATCCGATTGATGCGTGCAAAGCCACGGCCAGTCTCGATATACGCCACGGCAGTGAGTGGAATCTCGACGTTGCCGGTCGGCGTGGCGGTCATGATCATAAATGTATCCAGATCGGCCAGGCTGTTCTGGTCCTCCGGGGCCAAGCGCACGTCGATCTCGAAACTCTCCGTACCGGCCTGGATTTCGTCGGCCGTAACCCCGTGGAAGGCGGCGCGGAGCTGTTCGGCAATGGTGCGCGCATCGACCCCGAGTTCGTAGGCGCCTTCGCGCAGAGTCAGGCGCAGCTCCGGCTTACCCGGACGCAAATCGTCCTCCAGATCAACCACACCTTCGAAACCGCCCAGAAAGCCACGCAAGGCCAGAGCGGCGTCCTTGAGCTGGTTCAGGTCTTCCCCGTTCAGCTCGACCTCGATGGCCGGGCCGGCCGGCCCCAAAGCCGGCTCCTTGTACGTGACGGCGATGGTGTCCGTGACAGATCCGGTCTCCCAGCGCCAACGAGTGCTGATTTCGTCGATTGTGGCGTCGCGCACCTCGGCCGACAGCAGGTCGGCGATCACCGTGGCGAGGTGCGCCCCGCTCTCGTACGCATCCGTGTTTTCGCCGTAGCGGATCATGACGTTCTGCACCAGGTCCAGGCCATCCGGCTGGCGATCGGCGAAGGCCGCATTGGTCCGCTGCAGGGCGGTCAGCACCCGTTCGACCACATCTTCAGTGCGGCTCAACGGCGTGCCTTGTGGCAACAGAATACGCGCCTCGAGCACATCGCCGTCCAGATCAGGGAAGGCCCTGAACTTGAGATGCCCGCCCGCAACCATGGAGACGGAAACCAGCAGCAAGGCCAGGGCGATGCCGATGGTGAGGTAGCGCCAGCGCACGGCCGCGTCGGCCACGCCACCGGCCACCGTGTTGCCGAACCACGTGAAACCCCGCTCAAAGCCGCGCCGGACCCGCGATGGCCGATCCTGCGCTTGGTTTTGCAGTGATTGCTTGAGGTGGTGAGGCAGAATCAGAAACGCCTCGACCAAACTGACGGCCAGGACCGCAAGGAGAATCACCGGCAGAACCTGCAGGATTTTACCGATGTTGCCGTCCAGTGCCATCAGCGGACCGAACACGCACACGGTGGTGAGGAACGAGGCCATGACACCGCCGCCGACCTTGTGTACACCCTCTGTCACGCCCTCGAGGACAGATCCACAGTCGCGCACCGACGTTGCGATGCTCTCGGACAGCACGATGGCATCGTCCATCAACACACCGATGGCGATCAGCAGCCCAACCATCGTAATCATATTGATTGAGAGTCCGAGCAGCACCATGACCATGAAGGCGCCCATAAACGAGACGGGTAGACCCATGGCGACCCAGAAACTGTAACGGAATGAAAAGAATAGCAGCATCACCAAGAAGACCAGGATCAGCCCCTGAACCCCGTTGGAGGTGAGCAGCTCCAACCGGTCGCGCACGATCGACGACACATCCTCGGTCAGGGTGAAGGTGATGCCCGGCGGCGCCATGGCGCGTTCGCGCTCCAAGAAGGTGCGCACGGCATCGATCACCACCAACGAATCCTCGGTCTTGGTCTTGGTGATCTTGAGCAAAGCGGCCCGCCGGCCATTGAAGAAGGTCTTTTCTTCATCCAGCTCGAAGCGGTCGGTAATGCGGGCGAGCGCCCCTAGCGGCACTTCGGCACCGCCTTCGCCGGAGGCGACGATCAAGCGCTCGAAATCCTCCGACCGGCGACGTTCGTCGTTGAAGCGTACCAGGACGTCGCGCTCGCGGGTTTCGATGGCACCGGCCGGAAGGTCGACGCTCTGCCGGCCGATCACGGCGGCAATATCAGCGACGGACAAGCCGTATTGGCGCAACACCTCTTGGCGCGGTTCGACACGAATTTGCCGGTCGGAAAATCCCTCCAACGTAACCTGGGAAATGCTCGGCAAACGGGTCAGACGGTTTTTGACGAGCTCTGCGAATTCCTTGAGGTCGGGCACGGCCATGGGGCCGGTGATGGCCACCGACACCACCCGGTCGGTCCGGTTGAGCCGTCGGATGACCGGGTCTTCCACCGTGTCCGGGAACGAGTCGATGGCTTCCGTCTCGGTGCGGATATCGCTGAAGAATTCATCGAGATCGCCTCCGTCTTCCAACTCCGCCACGGCCAGGCCTTGGCCCTCGCGCGCCTCACAGGTCAGCTCCTCCAAGTAGGTGATGCCATCCAGAGCATCCTCCAGGCGCTGGCAGATCGCCAGCTCCACGTCCTCCGCGCTGGCCCCCGGATACAGAACCTGAACCTGCACCTGGTCGGCGGCGAAATCTGGAAAGGTCTCGCGTTTTAGCTGCGGCACGGAGACGATGCCCACGGCCAGAAATGCGACCATGAGCAGATTGGCCGCCGTCGGGTGGCCGGCGAACCAGCGAATCATGGGCTCGGCTCCAAGCCTTGGGCCAAGGCAGTCAGGCGCGCCAGCAGTGCCTCGTCGACGACCACGGACAGCAGCATGCCCTCGCTGGCCGGCATGAGGTCGGACACGATGACCCGGTCACCCGGGTCGAGGCCTTCGGTCACGGTGACGAAATCGTCCTGGACCAGCCCGACGCGGACGGTGCGGATGATCAGCCGGTCGTCGGCGCCCGCCAGATAGGCCCGGTTGCCGCTGTGCAAAGCGGAACGTGGGATCACCAGTC
Source organism: Azospirillaceae bacterium (assembly GCA_028281465.1). Taxonomy (GTDB): domain Bacteria; phylum Pseudomonadota; class Alphaproteobacteria; order Azospirillales; family Azospirillaceae; genus JANQJV01. The sequence continues at coordinate 3,978 of JANQJV010000220.1, forward strand.
GGTCCGGCATTGGGCGTCCGCGAAGGTCGACGCCAACATAGAGGTTGTTGAACAACGGAGGCCGCTCGCCGGGAATCGCCTGGGTCAACGGATCGTCCACCGCCACGATGATGCCGGTTGTGCGGGCGGTCGGGTCGATCGTATCGGCCGCCCAGCGCACCACCCGACCCTGCCAGTGTGCTGTCAGATCACCCAAGGTGAAGCGCACGATCGCCTCGATGGGAATCGATCCGACCCGGGTCAAGCGCTCGCGTGTGAGGCCCATGCCGATGCCGGCAGAGAGCGCCCGGATTTGCTCCATGGGGGCTTCGGCTTCAATCTCGGCCTCATCGATCGCTTGTCCGGTGAACAGTTGCTGTCCGACCGTGACCGCCTGCGCCTGCTCGATGGCCAGATCGTTGACAAGGAGATCGAACGGCGCGGTGATCACCGTGCGCGCCAGATCCAGACGCGCCATCTCCAGCTGTACCTGCAGTTGTGCGAGCTTGGCCTCGGTCAGTGCCCGCTCGGCCGGGATCAACGCCAGTTCGTTGCGTAGGTTCTGCACCTGCTGACGCTTGTTCAAGAGCGTGATCTCGGCCATATCGACAGTGGCCTGTGAGGCGTTGCCGCGCTGCAGCAATTCCCGCTTGCGGGTCAAGTCCTCGTCCGCCAGGCGCAGCGCCCTTTCCTCGATTTCCAGCGACGCATCCGCGTTCTCGGTGCGGACCTCGAGCGTGCGCAATTCCGCCTGCGTCGCCAGGATATCGGCTTCGCGCTGCCGGATCGCCAGCTCATAGTCGGTCGGATCGATGCGCACCAGTTCCGTGCCTTCAAGCAGGATGGCCCCGTCGCGCAGCCGCAGGTCCCGGTGGACCACTTCGCCCGCGACCTGGGCAACCGCCGACCAGACCCGTGCCGGCCGAACACGGCCGTAGGCCCTCGCCCGCGGTACCACCGCGGTCTCGGGCACCGGAATCGCCCGCACGGCGCGGGCCCGCTCAGCCAGGTCGACACGCTGGGGTACCGATCGGTTCTGCACTTGCAAAACCATGAGCGCAATGCCGATCAGGATCGGCGGCAGGATCAGCAGACGTTTCCACACAGGCACGGTCTTTCCTAGCCCTGGCACGGTAGACCACCGCACCATCTGATATCATGGCCGGCGGTCCACCGCACCGCCGAACAAACTCACCGATCAACCCGACCGGAGCCATGGGGCGGCCAGCAAACCTCCGAGCCTCCCTGTCAGGTTTGCACATTGCGCTTTCGCTGCATCGCACCTATTGTCGGCGCTACTATGCTTAGGTCTCCATTGGATGAGGACCCTGCCGCATGAGCGAACCAGCCATGACACTGGAGCCGGAGTCCAGCGCACCGGCGCAGGACACGGTGACCTTGACCGACAATGCCACCGGCAAGTCCTTTACCTTCCCGGTCTTGAGCGGCACCGCCGGTCCCAAAGTCATAGACACGCGCAAGCTTTACGCCGAGACCGGGATGTTCACCTACGACCCTGGCTACACCTCGACCGGAAGCTGTGAATCCAAAATCACATACATCGACGGCGAGAAAGGCGTTCTGCTGCATCGCGGCTATGCGATCGAGGATCTGGCCGAACAGAGCGACTACCTGGAAGTGGCATACCTCTTGCTCAACGGTGAACTGCCGAACCGTACAGAGAAACTCGAGTTCGAACAGGTGATCACGCACCATACCATGGTGCACGAACAAATTAGCTGGTTCTACCGCGGTTTCCGCCGAGACGCCCACCCGATGGCGGTCCTCTGCGGTGTGACCGGCGCGCTGTCGGCTTTCTACGGCGACAGCCTGGACATCAACGACCCGCAGCAGCGGATGATCGCTTCGCACCGGCTCATTGCCAAAGTGCCAACCATCGCCGCCATGGCCTACAAGTATTCCGTCGGCCAACCGTTCATCTACCCGCGGAACGACCTGCGCTACGCCGAGAACCTGCTCAGCATGATGTTCTCGGTGCCGGCGGAACCTTATCGAGTGAACCGGGTACTGGCACGGGCCATGGATCGCATCCTGATCCTCCATGCCGACCACGAGCAGAACGCCTCCACCTCGACCGTAAGGCTTTCTGGCTCATCCGGTGCCAATCCGTTCGCTTGTATCGCCGCCGGCATCGCTTCTTTGTGGGGACCGGCGCATGGTGGTGCCAACGAAGCGGTGCTCAATATGCTGGCCCAAATCGGCCGAAAGGAGCGCATCGGCGAATTCATCAAACGCGCCAAAGACAAGAACGACCCCTTCCGCCTCATGGGTTTCGGCCACCGGGTATACAAGAACTTTGACCCGCGCGCTCAAGTGATGCGCCGGACCTGTCACGAGGTTTTGAGTGAGCTGGGCATCAAAGACGAGCCATTGCTCGACATTGCCATGGAGTTAGAACGCATCGCACTCGAAGATGAGTACTTCGTCGACCGCAAGCTCTACCCGAATGTCGATTTCTACTCGGGCATCATTCTGAGGGCCATGAACTTCCCAACCTCCATGTTCACGGTTCTCTTCGCCATTGCCCGCACCGTGGGTTGGATTTCGCAATGGAAAGAGATGATCGAGGACAGCGATACCCGAATCGGCCGGCCACGCCAGCTCTACACCGGTGCCACACATCGGCCGTACGTGCCCCTGTCCATGCGTGGGTGAACGGGCGCGGGTGATCAGGCGCCGGTGCCGGTGACCGGGCGCCGGTGACAGGTAGGCAGCCAACGGCCGCCCGGCCTCCGCCTGCGAAACAAACAAGAAGAGCGGCCCATGTGGGCCGCTCTTTTTCGTTGGCGTGCGCCGGACCTTGGTCAATAGACCTGTGCCACGCCGAACAATAGATTGGGTAAGGTCAGTGAGATCGCCGGGATATACGTCACCGCCACGAGGAACAACAGCAGCAACATGAGCCACGGCAGAGCGGCCTGTACGACCTTAAGAATGGGCATGCCGGTTATACCCGAGGCCACGAACAGGTTGAGGCCGACCGGCGGAGTGACCATGCCGATCTCCATGTTCACCACCATGATGATGCCGAGGTGGATCGGGTCGATGCCCAGCTCCAACGCTATCGGCAACAAGATCGGTGCCAAGATCAGAAGAATCGCCGATGGCTCCATGAAATTCCCGGCGATCAGCAGGATGATGTTGACGGCAATTAGGAATTGCCAATCCGACAGCCCCGCCTCGGTGATACCGCGGGCGATCGACTGGGGAATCTGCTCGGTGGTCAACACATGCGCAAACAGCATCGCATTGGCGATGATGAACATCAGCATCGTGGTGACCTTGGCGCTGTCCAACAACACCTTGGGTACGCGTGGCAACGGCATGTCGCGGTACACGAAGACGGCAATAAAGAACGCGTACACGGCCGACACCGCGGCTGCCTCGGTCGGTGTGAACACACCACCGTAGATGCCCCCCAGGATGATGACGATCAGGAACAAACCCCAGATCGCATCCATGCCCGTCCCGACGATCTCCGAAAGGGGAGCGGGCGGTTGGCGTGGCAACTTCTTGACCTTGGCGGCGACAAAAATCGCCACGGCCAGCAACAACCCGAGCAGAATGCCGGGCACCACGCCCGCCATGAACATACGACCGACTGAACTCTCCGTGGCGGCCGCATAAACGACCATCACGATCGATGGCGGGATCAGAATGCCCAGCGTACCGGCGTTGCAGATGACGCCCGTGGCAAACTCCTGGGAGTAACCGGTGCGCACCATGCCGGCAATGACGATGGACCCGACGGCAACCACCGTGGCCGGCGATGACCCGGACACGGCGGCGAACAGCATGCACGCCAACACCGAGGCGATCGCCAGACCGCCGGTGAACCGGCCGACGCAAGCCACGGCGAAATTGATCATGCGCCGGGCCACACCGCCCGTGGTCATGAATTGCCCGGCCAGAATGAAGAACGGAATCGCCATGAGCGTATAGTGCTCGGTGGTCTCAAAGAATTTGAGTGTCAATGAGGCCAGGCTGTCGTCGGCAAACAGCATGATGGTGCTAAGACAAGCCACGCCAAGCGCCAAGGCGATCGGCATGCCCATGAACATGCAGACGAACAGGGAGATGAATAGGAAGGTGGTCGTCATCGGGCCGCCTCCCCGTCAAAGGATTTGCCGGTACTCTGCAGATCCAGCGCTTCGGTCGCCTCATCGGCCAAACCAAACCCAGTCCGCCGGCCGCGCAAGACATCGACCAAAACCTCAAACAACCGGAAGGCCAGCAGGGCAAACCCCACCGGCAGCATCACGGTCAAGAGCCAGCGGCTGATCGGAATGTCCTCAGCATCCACGTCCAGAATGATCAGACGATCGATATAGCCGCACGACCGGCCATCCAGCAGCCAGCGCCACAGATCGGCCAGGTACTCGCAGGCGCTGTAGGCCCCCCACAACATCAAGAGCGCATAGGCGAACGCAATCGAAACCGCGACAGCGCCGACCAGGCGCTGCAGCCCGTCCGGGAAGGCCTTCACCACGAGATCGACGCCGATGTGGGCGCCGATCCGCACACCATAGGACATGCCGAGCAGAACCAGCCAGGCGAACATGTAGGTGGTGGCTTCAAGCGCCCACAAGAGGCCGGTATTGAAGCCGTAACGCAAGACCACCTGGATGAAGGTCAGCACCGTCATGCTGGCGAGCAATCCCGCCATCAACAGCGGCTCGCCGATCATCATTACCGCCAGCAGCAAGCCGGCGAAAACCGTGATCACCAATTGCATCCGGGCGAAATCCTCGGCGAAATAAAAATCACCGGCGCCGAACGTTTCGATCAAGGTGCCCTCCAGCCCCCAGACGACGGCCAGGAGGGCGATCAGCGCCGCCGAAAAGATCAGCTTGGGCGCGTTGTAGCCCGGCAGGAGCGCCGAAAGGCTCCCCTGTTCCGGGCCGGAATGGTGTCCGGACATGGCTGGTTGGGCTTACCCATGAAGGAAAAAGGAAACGGAATTCGGTCCTTCGGCCGGCCGGTGACGCAATCTCGGAGGCGCGCACCGGCCGGTCCGTAGAAACCTCAATTCATTGCATTCGAAGCCGCGGCGGCCTCGACCAGATCGCTGCCGATGTCTGACTGGAACTGGGCCCAAACCGGCTGCATGGCCTCACGCCACGCGGCTTTCTGCTCTGGCGACAGATCGAAGATCTCGGCCTGCCCGCTGTCCAGAATCCGCTGGCGCTGTTGCAGGTTGATCTCACCGGCAATACCATTGACGTATTCGGTGGCTTCGGCCATGGACTGCTCGACCACCTCGCGCACATCGGCTGGCAGGCTTTCCCAGAAGTCCGCGTTCGCGGTAACCATGTAGCCTAAGTAGCCGTGATTACTTTCAGTAATGTAAGGTTGCACCTCAAAAAACTTCTGGGAGTAAATGTTCGACCAAGTGTTCTCCTGGCCATCGATAGCACCAGTCTGCAGGGCCTGATAGACCTCCGAGAACTTCATTTTCTGCGGACTGGCGTCAACTGCTTCAAACTGTGCCACCAACACATCCGAACTCATAACCCGGAATTTTTGACCGGCTGCATCGGCCGGCATCAATAATGGCTGATGGGCCGACGACAACTGCTTCATCCCGTTGTGCCAATACGCCAGCCCCAGGAATCCTTTCCGTTCGAGCACGCGCAGCAACCGACGACCGGCTTCGCTGGTTTGAAAGCGGCCAACGGCATCCCGGTCATTGAACAGAAACGGTAGGTCGAAGAGCTGTAAGCGTTTGGTGAACCGGTTGAACTTCGACAGTGAAGGCGCAATGATATGGACATCACCGAGCGCTAGAGCCTCCAATTCCTTGGCATCGCCGAAGAGAGAGGAGCTGGGATAGACCTCGACGTCGACGCGGCCCGGCAGACGATCTTCAACCAGCCGCTCGAATTCCAACGCCCCCCGGCCCTTCGGAGTGTTTTCGGCGACCACATGGCTGAATTTGATGGTAATCGGGTCGCTGGCCAGGGCAGGAACTGCCATGACCATCGCAGCCGTCACCGCCGTAACGAGCATTCGCATTGGTTTCCTCCACAATGTGTGATTTCTGTGTCGCGCTTGTTGTCGCTGTTGCCCGCCGCAGCATGGAGAAGAGGCATTTCGTGCAGGCCGCAAAGCGGGTGTACTCGAGGTGCGAACCTGTCATTCGATATGAACCGAAACATTGATATAGCTCAAGCGTGTCTTGCCGCGACGATGCGTCTCCCCATCTCCTCGCGTGGCCCGTGCCTCCCCCTTTGCGCGCCGGCATGCACGACGCCGCCAGTTTTTTGGGACCCTAGCAATGATCCTGCCACCAGATGCCCCGGTCGGACCCAGCGACACTTGGGCCGGTGTCCACTGCCACCGTTCGCCGGCGCCGGTCGATTACGCTGGAGCTGTGGCTGCCATGGAGCGCCGCGCGGCTGCAATCCATGCCGGAGCCACACCGGAATTGGTCTGGCTGCTGGAACATCCGCCGCTGTACACGGCCGGAACCAGCGCTCGTATCGAAGATCTTGTGGGCCCGCCAAGTTTTCCAGTGCATCGAACGGGGCGTGGAGGCCAGTTTACCTATCACGGGCCCGGTCAACGGGTCGCCTATGTTCTGCTCGACTTACGCCGTCGCACTCTGGACATCCGCAGTTTTGTGTGCCGGTTGGAGGCTTGGCTGATCGGAACCCTAGGCGACTTCGGCATTCTGGGCGAACGTCGTGCCGGCCGTGTCGGTGTTTGGGTCGACATGGCACCGTATGGCCTGCCCGGTGTCGAGCGCAAGATTGCCGCGATCGGCGTACGGATTCGGCGGTGGGTGAGTTATCACGGTGTCGCCATCAACGTGGCGCCCAATCTGAAGCACTATGACGGCATCGTGCCCTGTGGCATCCGTGAACACGGCGTAACGTCACTCCAGGCGCTTGGCCGTCCAGTCGCCCTTGAGGCCGTCGACGACGCCCTGCACCACCACTGGAGCACATGGTTTGGTGCCAATGGCCTGTGTGCCCATGGCGACCGTCCGTCGTGAGGCGTCGGTTTATGGTACGATGGGCACGCGTCTTGGTCACCCGGCCCCCCGCAGCGCGGTGCCCGACTATACCTAACAAGAAACTAAGCTTGGCGTGTCCAAATATAGTAGCAAAAGCAAACTTCGCTGCTATATATGCGCTCGGAAAACTGGACTGTTTCATCCCCGG
>JANQJV010000227.1 GCA_028281465.1 Azospirillaceae bacterium
CCGGGGATGAAACAGTCCAGTTTTCCGAGCGCATATATAGCAGCGAAGTTTGCTTTTGCTACTATATTTGGACACGCCAAGCTTAGTTTCTTGTTAGGAGATCAGCTTATACCCATGGCCCGCATTGATGACAGGTTCGGTTTCGGCGATCCGAAACAGGGCGGCCCAAGGACCGGTCATTGTTTCGGGCCGTTGGTATGACTGAGATCTTGGGTCATGTCTGTGATGACGGCGCTGATCCGCGTCTTCAGATCGTTGAGGGAGACCGGTTTGACCAGGTAGCCGTTAACCTGCAGTTGAGTGGCGCGCACCACAGTCTCTTGCTGGGCGTCCGCGGTCAGAAAGATCACCGGGGTGTCGGCGACCTCCTTGACGCTGGTGCGGCGCAGATTGGCGAGGAATTTCATACCATCGACCGGCTCCATGTTGATGTCGCACAAGACGATGTGCGGTCGGTGACGCACCACCTCCATGAAGCCGGACTTTCCGTCCTTGGCTTCGGTGATTGCGCTCACGTCCAGCCGGCGCAACAGTTGATAGATGATCCGGCGAATATGCGGCTCGTCGTCGATCACGACCACCTTTAGTTTTTCCCAGACCACCTGGCCCATATCCGCAATCCCTGTTGGAGTTCGCTCAGGTTGTAGCTACCAGCGGTGCGACGGCCGCCTGCAGCTCTTCCAACGTCATCGGCAGCAACTCCGCCACGACCTCGGCAGTATCGTGATCATCGTGCTCGATGGCCGTTTGCAGATCGCCCCCCAGGCGCCCGAGCCGCTCGGCTCCGACCGACCTGGCCGATCCTTTGATCGCGTGGGCTGCCTTTTTTGCTCGCATCACGTCGCCTGTGGTCAGGTTGGCACTGATCTCATCCACTAACGCTTCCGCCCGGTGCAGGAAATCGGCGAGAAACGCGCGGGCATCGTGATCGAATGCACCGAAGGTTTCGGTTAAACGGGCTGGATCAAAGATGTCCGGATCGATGGATAGTGGCGTTGCTTGTCCTGATTCACCCGCCGTTGCGGTGTTTGCGACCGGTTGTTGCGTGCCTGTCGGGTCGGCCGGAACGCGCAGGGTTTGAGCCTTTGGTAACCATGTCTCCAGCACCTCGGTCAAGGCATCGATATCGATCGGCTTGCTCAGATATCCATCCATGCCCGCTTGCAGGCATCGGTCCTGAGTGCCCGGCAAGGCATCGGCGGTCAGAGCAATGATGGGTAAGCGGTCGCCACCATTTCTGGCTTCGCGGCTGCGCACGGCGCGGGTCAGCTCGAACCCGTCCATCTCTGGCATGTGGAAATCGGTGAGCAGCAAGCCATAGGTGCCGGCGTCGTATTTTTCCAAAGCTTCGCGGCCATTGTCGGCGAACTCATGGGCATAGCCCAGGCGGTTCAAGACGCGCTGCAGCACAACCTGGTTGGTGTGATTGTCCTCCGCAACCAGGACCAGGGCGCCAGCAATCCTGGCCTCCTCGATCGGGGGCGGTCTATAGGTGACCGTGAGATGCCCGGTGACGCGGGACTGACGATCCAACGACACCCGACCCATGGCTGCGGCGATCACCCGCCAGAGCCGGTTCCGCCGCACCGGGTAGGTCAGGATCGCCATGAAGCCGATGCGGGTCGCTTCCATCATCGAGGACGCCAGACTGCGCGCGCTCGTGAGCACGAAGCGGGGGGGATGGCCGCCGTTGTCCAGAGTCATCTTCAAGCGTTCCAGCGACGAGTCGACACAGTGCGCGTCGACCAGGATGACGTCGAAGGTCTGCGGCATACCGTCGCCGTTGTCCCTGGTCTGCGCCATCGCTCGTTCGACGTCTGGCGCAACCACGCATCGACCCGCGAATCCTGGAGCCAGATACCGTTGCAACACCGCGGCAGTCTCCGCGCTATGTCCGAGCAACAGAACGGTCGCATCCGTGATATCGGTTTCCGGTTGCGCTGCCGCGGTGGCACCAGCCGGCCGAAACGGCAACTCGAACCAGAAGGTGGACCCGCGCCCGGGTGAGCTGGTCACGCCGATCCGGCCCCCCATGAGCTCGCACAAGCCATGGCAGATCGACAGGCCGAGGCCTGTGCCACCGTATTTGCGCGCCGTGGACTCGTCCGCTTGGGTGAACGGCTTGAAAAGCCGATTGCACTGTTCGGCTGTGAGGCCAATGCCTGTGTCCATGACCTGGAATCGCAGCCTATCCGCTAATGCGGCCGGATTACTCGTCCGGTCTTCCGCATAGGCCTCGCGCACCTGGATGCTCACACGGCCGGATTCGGTAAACTTGATGGCATTGCCTGCCAGGTTGAACAAGACTTGGCGCAAGCGGGTCGGATCGCCCAGGATTCGGTCGGGCAGCAGCGGATCGAGATCGATGAGGAACTCCAGCGTCTTTTCTTCCGCCCGCAATGCCAACAAGTCGCCAACGCTTTCCACCGTTTCGGCCAGCGACATCTCGATCTCTTCGATGGTCAGCCGGCCTGCCTCGATCTTGGAGAAATCCAAGATATCATTGATGATGGTCAGCAGGGCCGATGCGGATTGCCGGATGACCGTTACCATGCCCTCTTGATCATCCGACAAATCCGACTGGGAGAGGAGCGTCGCCATGGACATGACGCCGTTCATGGGCGTTCTGATCTCGTGGCTCATCGTAGCGAGGAAGGCGGCCTTGGCGCGGGCGGCCTGTTCAGCGTCTTCCTTGGCCGCCTGCAGGGCATATTCCTGTCGGATCCGTTGGGAGAAATCGGAATAAACCTGGACATGGCCACCGTCATCCAGGGGGACGGTTTGAATGGCGACATAGCGGCCGGCGGTGCTTCGTCGGATTTGTTCGGTCTGGTCGATCAGGTCGACGTCGAACAGGTCGGTGCCGATGCTGAGCAGTGGGATGACCCGGTCGGCTTTGCGTCGATGCGGTATGGTCTGCGGCAATTGGGCGGCCAGCAACGTGTTCCGATCAGCGCCAACGGACACAAGATCGGCGTCGAGGTTCAAGAGGGCAACGAAGCGCTGGTTGAATACACGGATTGTCTTCTCTATATCAAACAAGGCAATCCCTTGTTCCATGGTATTAAAAGTCAGCGCCAGGAGTCGCCGTTCTTGTTCGACTTGCTCGCGCAGACGTGCGATGCGTTCGGAATTCTGTTTGAATACCTCAAGCGCACCAGCCATTTCACCAATTTCATCGGTGCGCTCCAAGTGTGGTACCTGTGCGGACGTCTCGCCGCGTGCCAGGCGCAACATAACAGACGTGATGTTGGCAATCGGGCTGGTTATGCCCCGCGCCACACCGATGCTAGCAAGCAAAATGAGACCTAGGATACCGGCACCCCCATAGAGAGAGAGCAGGCCCATACGGTGGATGGGGGCCAAAATCTCGTCCATTGGCCGTGACGCCACGACGACCCAGGCGTTCCAACCAAAGGCGACCGGCACATAGGCAGCCAATGCACGCTCGTCCAGGCCGGTCGCCAGATCCTGCCGCATGACAGTATCGACGCCAGTCTCGCCGGTCAGGCCACGCAGGATCGCCGGATCCGACAGGCGGACGGCCAGGACGGTGGGGTCTTCGGACAGCCGAGAGTTACTGCGCAGCAAGCCGTCCTGGCCGATCAGAACCACATCGCCACGTGATCCGAGGCCGGCAGCGACGTTGGTCACGGCAGAAAAGCGGTCGATTGGCAGCCGCAGGATCAACGCTCCCAAAAACGAGCGCCGTCCTTCCATGATCGGTGCAGCCAGAAAGGCCGCTGGCCGGCCGCCATCTGCTTCATATGGGCGGAAGTCGATCAGTTGGATCCGACCGGCACGACGCTGCCGGGTCACATCCCGAAAGGCCTGGCCGAGCGATGACTCCGCCAAGGGGCCGACGACCAGGTTGACGGCGAAGTCAGTGTTCTTTTGGGTGCTGTAGACGACATTGCCATCACTATCGACCAGGAACAGGTCAGCGTAGCCACGATCGTCGACGAAATCCGCAAGGTGGCTATGACTGCGGCTGTGCACATCGCTGTAGGGGGAGCTGTCGCCAGCATCGTCCAAGCGGCCATCACGGTTGTCCGGGGCATCCGACCGGTAGTGCCGACTTAGATGGGCTTGGGCACCATCGAGGCGACGCCAAGCGAACGAGAACTCCAGTAGAACGCCCTTGAGCCAAGGGTTTTGCGACATTGATCGGACATCGGATTCCATGGATCTCAGGAAACCGACGATGGCGGCCCGGCGTGACAGGGCGAGGGCAAGCAACCGTTCCCTGGTTTCGGCCAACAGAGCTTCGCGGGCGATCAAGTAGTTGGTGAGTCCCACACCGGCGCCGGCCAACATGGCCGTGATCATGAAAGCAATACTCAAACGCCGACCGATCCGCATGCCCGGCAGCAAACTGGTGCGTTTCGGCGATGCGGCGGCGAGGGATGGCATACGCTCGGCAAGTCCTTCCAACTGGCAAGGCAGCACCGGCGTCGCGTACATTCACCAGTGGATCAACACCATAGTCTAACCAAAGGGCATTCCGTACGCGCGGCGTTACTTTTCGGAGCCGGGTTCTTTCGACGTATCGGTGGTGGGCGTTCGACGGCGTCAACACACGATGTAGGTGTATATGCGGATTGTAACCTTGGTTTGGTAAGCTGGGTGCCCTGGCAGATAGGCAAGCGGCTCCGTGACATCGGCCTGTTGCCACAGTCCGTTGTTTTCCATCTGCTCGAGAAACGTTGCAAAATCCCGAGCTTGGGCGATATCGTCGCGTTGTGTGAACACAACCGGGCCGCCCCCGTGCACGACGCGGCACAGCTCCGGCAACAGGCACGTATGGTCGACATACGTGAGCACGCCAATACATACGGCCGCATCAAACCCATCATCGGGGAAATCCAGCGGCAGCATCAGGTCGGCTTCGCGCAAGGTTTCGTAAATCCGTTTCTCTGCTGCCAATGCGAGGGCTTTGGGAGCAACATCAATGCCGGTGAGACGGTGATATCCGGCGTCCGCCAGAGCCTGACCAGACAAACCGGTGCCGCAACCGCAATCAAGGACGCTGCGGTCGACCGGGAGAACCCCGCGCAGGACTTCGGCACACAAGCCGGGCGCCTGATAATGCCAATCCTCGGCCAAGACCTGATCGTATGTATCGGCGAACGCGTCATATTCCGCCCGGTTCACCTTGCTGTCGAAACTGTGGTGATCCGGGCTGCTGGCCGCCGGCGCGTCGGTCTTCAAGGCGTTTGCCTCCTGTGCGGGGGGCCGGAGATGCCAGACCTGCGTAGCGCACCGGCCGCGCTGCCTGGTCCTCCGTCCGATATCTGTCGTGTCTATAGTGCCATGGTTACGGTTTCATGGCAGCTCGTTTCAGTGTCACATCAAGCTGGTTGCTGAGCGCCACTGGTACCCTGAACTTGACGGATGGAGCGCTTCATGTCCCGAATAGGCCAGATGACCGTTGACGGGGCCCGGTGGTGTCCAATCCCTGCGCGACCGGACCGACCAATTTCCTGATCGGGTGGCATTTTTCGGCTATCAAGGCGCGCCGCCGTCGGCTGCAAGGTGGTGCGTCGTGCTGGCGATGGGACCGATCGGTAAGGCAGCAACAAAGAATGGCGCCATGTTCGAATGGCGCCATGTTCGGCATGTGTACTACCTTGAGGGCGATTGAGAGGTCGATGGTGATGCAGAGCACAAACCGATACCTAGTCTGGACTCTGCCGGGAAAACCTTCGGGGTCGTTACGCGGCCCTCCAACCGGAACCGACGCATTTAAATCCCGTTTCTGACCACCCCCCCCCGGGGCTAGTCTCCGGAAAGGGGAGTGCGCTATTCAGAACCGTCCTTCGGTCTTTCGAGCAGAGGCCCCGATGCCGCGTTGCGTTACCGTTCTATTGATTGCCCTCGTCTGCGGCCCGACTGTGCGAGCGATGGCGGAACCCGAGGTTACCCTGGTCGTGCACCACTTCCTCGGTCCGCAGTCGGTGACCCAGACGGCGTTATTGGAACCTTGGGCTGAACGCCTGGATGAGCTGTCCGGTGGCCGCATTGCGGTGCGCATTTTTCCCGCCATGGCCCTTGGTGGGGCACCGCCGGATCTGTATCGGCAGGTGCGCGACGGCACGGCGGATGTGGTGTGGACCTTGCCGGGTTACACACCGGGCGTGTTCCCGCGTGTCGAAGTCTTCGAACTGCCCACGGTGCATGGCGGCAGTGCCGAAGCCACCACGTTGGCGATCCAAGACGTCTTGCCCCTCATCGAAGAGGACTTTCGCGCGATCAAGCCGTTGCTGGTGAGCGTGCATGGCGGTAACGCTTTGATTCTGACCGATCAGACCGTACGTAGTCCGGCCGATGTGCGTGGGCTAAAACTGCGCACACCGTCGCGTACCGGGGCCTGGATGATCGAAGCCTGGCAGGCCGAACCGGTTGCCATGCCGCTGCCCGATGTGCCGCAGGCGTTCGCTGCTGGCTTGCTTGATGGGGCCTTGGTGCCGTTCGAGATCGTGCCACCCTTCCGCTTGCAGGAGTTGATCGGTGCTGCAGTCGAAGGCGCGGACGGGACCCGTTTTGGCACATCGGTGTTTTTGTTCGCCATGAACCGGGCCCGTTACGATAGTCTACCACCTGACCTGCGGGCGGCGATCGATGCCAGCGTGGGGCCGGCCTTTGCCCGGTCAATGGGGCAGGCGTGGGATCGGGTCGAGCCGGCCATGGCCAAAGTCATGCGCGAGGCCGGTGTCGCGATGATCGGCCTCGACGACCAGACCATGGCAGCGTTCGCGGCAATCAGCGCGGCGGCGGTGGACCGCTGGATCGCGCAGGCGGAGGCGCATGGTTTCGATGGCGCGGCGCTCGTGGCGGCGGCCCGCACAGCGGTGGCTGCCCACACGCGGCGGTGATGGCTGCGGAGGACGGGACCGCCACGAGCGGGCTCCTGTATCGGCTCTCGGTCATGTGGGCTCTTGCCGGTGGTGCTTGTTTGGCAGTGATCGTCGTTGCCACCATGACCAATGTCAGCGCGTTCACCCTCGACCGATTGGCGGAGGTATTGGGTCTGGATGGCCCGGCCGGGCTGCCCGGCTATGAGGATGCGGTACGCCTCCTCGTGGGTGTGGCGGCGTTAATGGTGCTGCCGTATTGCCAAGCCCGTCGCGGCCATGTGGCGGCCGATGTTCTGACAGGTGGTTTGCCGCCAGCGATGCGGCGCCGGCTCGATCGAGTATGGCTTGGTGCAACCGCCGTGGTGGTTGCGGCGTTGGCGGTTTGGTTGGGTGTGGGCTTGGTCGAGACCCGGGCCGATGGCGCGTTGACCCCCGTGCTGGGTTGGCCGGTCTGGCCATTCATGCTGCCTGGCGTCCTGTCGCTCGGCTTATGGGCCCTGGTTGCGGCCGATCAAATGCGCACCGGCGGAGGCGCGGCGTGATCGAGCTTCAGGTGATCGGCTTGACCGGGCTGGTCTGTCTACTCTTGCTATTGGCCGCGCGCATGCCGGTGTGGCTGGCTCTGGTGATGGTTGGTGTAGGCGGTACCTACGCGCTTGGTCTCACAGCGCCTTATCTGCGTTTCGAACCCTATCTCGCCCAGTTTAAAACGCTACTGTGGGGCACGGTGGCGAGCTACGAGCTATCTGTTCTGCCTTTGTTCGTGCTCATGGGGTGCCTGGCGGCGCGGGCTCACCTCAGTCGCGACTTGTTCCGCGGTCTCATGGCCGTGATCGGTCCGATTCGCGGCGGCGTGATCATGGCCGCCGTGGCCGCCTGTGCCGGTTTCGGTGCTGTGTGTGGCTCGTCCCTGGCGACGGCCTCGACGATGGGCCGGGTAGCACTACCAGAACTGCATCGGCTGAACCACGCGCCGCGCCTGGCCACCGGTGCGCTGGCCGCGGGCGGAACGCTGGGAATTCTGATTCCCCCGTCGGTGGTCTTGGTGATCTACGCTGTGATCGTGCAGGGTTCGATCATGGCCATGTTTCAGGCGGCCATTGTGCCGGGACTGCTCGCCGTACTTCTGTTTGTCGGCGTGATCGCCGTCACGGTCCGTCTTGATCCAGCGGCTGCCCCGGAGACGGAGCGCATGCCGCCCGCTGAACGCCGCCGTGCAATCCTCCGGCTCTTGCCAGTTCTGGCGCTGTTCGGTGGCATCATTCTAGGACTCGGGCTTGGGCTGTTCACACCGACGCCAGCCGCCGCGGTGGGCGCTTTTGCGGTGTTCGCCTATGGGTGGCTGTTGCGGGTGTGGGGCGACGGACTGACTTGGGCCGGCACCCGCTTGGCCATGCTCGACGCCGCCGTCACAACAGGCATGATCTATGCCATTCTATTCGGAGCGGAGGTGTTCAAGGGTTTCATCGCCCGTGCCGGCCTGCCGCAGGCGCTGGCCGACTGGGCCTCAGCGTCTGCCCTTGACCCGGTATTGGTGCTGGCGGCCATGCTCGTGTTGCTCCTGGTGCTAGGCTGCTTCATGGACTCCCTGTCCATGATCTTGGTGTTCGTGCCGTTCTTCTGGCCGGCCCTGGTGGCGCTCAACGGCGGCGCGTACGTTTCCGCCGAGATGGCAGCGTTCGGCCTGACCACCGAGCAGCTCAAGATCTGGTTCGGCATTCTGGCCCTGGTGGTCGTGGAACTGGGCCTGATCACGCCGCCCTTGGGCTTGAACGTCTTCATCATTTCCGGTCTCTCCCGCGACGTGCCGATGCGCGAGACTTTCCTGGGTGTGTTGCCGTTCGTTGGCGTTGAACTCCTGCGCGTGGCGTTGATTTTTACTTTTCCGGTATTGACGCTCGGGCGCGGATAGGATCGAAAGCACAGCACACGACAGCTTGGCCCTAAAATACCGCAGCGTTAGTGTGCGTTGAGGCAGTCATCCGCAACACTGTCGAAATCGTGAATGAAATTAGCGCCACGTCCGTTTGATCAAAAAAAGCAATCGACGCGCCCAGAACACGCCCAGCGGAGTGCCGGCAGCCGTGGCTGGGCCGCCGATGGCTGGCGGCCCCTTACTTAAACCATTGCACGTACGCCCCATACCCCTCGGTTTCCAATTGGTCTGCCGGGATGAAGCGCAGGGCAGCGGAGTTGATGCAGTAGCGTAGACCGGTCGTGCTCTTTGGCCCATCTGAGAAAACGTGGCCCAAATGGCTGTCGCCGTGTTTGGAGCGGACCTCGATGCGGATCATACCGTGCGATGTGTCGCGATGCTCCACCACGTTGTCCGGCTCGAGTGGGCGGTCGAAACTGGGCCAGCCGCTGTGGCTGTCGTATTTGTCGGTGGAAGCAAACAAGGGCTCGCCGCTGACCACATCCACATACAGACCGGGGGTTTTGTTGTTCCAGAACTCGTTGCGAAACGGCGGTTCTGTCGCGTCGCGCTGAGTCACGTCGTACTGAAGCGGCGTGAGCTTGGCCAAGGCTTCTTGCGATTTGGTGTACCGCGTACTCATCAGGGGTCTCCGATCATCGCCAAGGCTCGGGTCGGGTCCGACCTTGGCCACTTGATGTGGGCGCCGACGTGCTCCACGCCAAGCGGATGATCGCGCGAAGGTGACCGAGGTGCGCGAGCGCACACCTCGGATCGCCACGCTCACATGGCGCGCGCTTTGACGTACGCGCCCGGTGCCTCGTCGATCGGTGGGAAGTCGGCAGTGCCGGGGGTGCGCGCCGGCACCTTACCGTTGCCGAAGCCATCCATCCATTCCGCCCAATGGTTCCACCACGAGCCCGGTTGCTGGACTGCGCTCTGCAGCCAGGCGTCGGGGTGTTTGGGCAGTTTCGGGTTGACCCAGTGGCTGTATTTGTTGGCTGCCGGCGGGTTGATGACACCGGCGATGTGACCGGATGCGGCGAGGACGAACTTGACCGGACCGGACATCATTTGGGTGCCGGCATAGGTGGATTTCCATGGTGCGATATGGTCTTCGCGGGTGGACAGGAAGAATGCCGGCACTTTGATCTTGCCCAGGTCAATCGGCACGCCGGCAAGCTGGATGGCGCCCGGCTTGACCAGCAGGTTCTGCTGATACATTTTGCGTAGGTACCAGCTATGCATGGCCGCCGGCATGCGTGTCGAATCCGAATTCCAGTACAGCAAATCGAAGGGGAAGGGGTCTTTGCCCAATAGGTAATTGTTGACCACGAAAGACCAGATCAGGTCGTTGGCGCGCAGCATGTTGAAGGTGACCGCCATCTGGCTGGCGTCCAGATAGCCACGCTCATTCATTTTTTCCTCGAGCATGGAAATCTGTTCTTCGTCGATGAACACGGAAAGTTCACCGGCCTCGGAAAAATCGGTCATCGTGGTGAAATAGGTGCCGCTCTTGATGCGGTCATCACCCTTGACCGCCATGTAGGCGAGCGTGCAGGAGAGGAGGGTGCCGCCCAAGCAATAGCCGATGGCATTGACGTCGGGCTCACCGGTAATCTTGCCGATGATGTCCAATGCCTCCATCGGGCCTTGCAGCAAGTAATCTTCGAACGCCTTGTTGGCCAGCGTCTCGTCCGGATTGACCCAGGAGACGGTGAACACGGTGAAGCCCTGGGCCACGGCCCATTTGATGAATGAATTTTTCTCACGCAGGTCCAGAATGTAATATTTATTGATCCACGGTGGGATAATCATTAGTGGCCGTTTATATACATCCGGTGTGGTCGGCGTGTACTGGATGAGTTGCATAAGTTCATTCTGGTAGACGACTTTGCCCGGAGTTACCGCCAAATTACGGCCCACTTCGAAGGCCTCATAGTCGGTCATACTGATTTTAAGTTGACCTTTGCCGCGCTCGAGGTCCTTCAACAGATTTTCCAGACCTTTGACCAGATTTTCGCCGCCAGTCTCTACTGTGGTGCGCAAGACCTCCGGATTGGTCATCACGAAATTGCTCGGTGCCATGGCATCGGCGAACTGACGTGTATAGAAATCCACCTTCCGCGATGTCTTGTCGTCCAACCCATCAACGCTCTGCACCGTTGCCTGCATCCAGCGCGCCGTGAGGAGGTACGACTGCTTAATATAATCAAAGACCGTGTTTTCGTCCCAGGCCGGGTCCTTGAACCGGCGATCATCCTTGGCCGGCGATACGAGCGGTTCCGGGTTATGGCCGAGCAGGCGTTGCGTGGTTCGTTGCCACAATGTCATGTAATCGTGCCAAAGCGTCATCTGGGCTTGCACGAGTTTGGCTGGATCGGCCATCATTTTAGCCGTCATTTCCAGGAAGGCGTTGCCGATGTTGAGCGGATCCTGCGGTCCCTTGAACCCTTCGGCGGCTTGGCGCGAGAGGAACTCCATGACCAGGCGCTGGCTTTGTTCGGCAATGCGGCTCATGGAGCGGGACATCTCTACGGGGTCGGGGAGTTTCACGGAAGGACCCTGTATTTCTGCCATGTTTCGAACCTTCTTTGTTTTCGGTGGCGCGTGGATGGGCGTGGGACCACCGACAGCAGTGCCCGTTCAACGGGCAGGGTGCTTTCTCTAGGACACTGCGTGAGGTTAATACAACATTGGCATCGAAATTTCACTGTTCAGCTTGCAGCCAAGGTGCCATGGCCTGGCAAATTGAGCTGGATCATCGCGGGGTGTCTGCAGGCGGCCCGGTTCCGGCCATGGGGGGGAGCGCGATGGCCAATCCATGCGAGGGCGGGTGGCGCGCGCGCCGTTTCCGGGTCGTGGGAGTCGGTGCGGTTACTGCCCTGGCTATGGTCGCCTTGTCTGGGTGTGGCGACCGGGTCCTGGAGACCGGCTTCGGCTGGAATTACATTGTTGAAGATGTGGAACCGGTCGAAGAAACGCCGATCCGACGTATGGACGGGAGCAATCTGACGTACCCGACTCTCGGCCGGGTCCCGTCCCGTCCCCATGCGCCGATATCCCCTTCAGAGCGCGTGCTGCTCCTGGACCGCTTGGCGGAGGACAACCGCAATGCGGTGCGGAGCAGTGAGGCTTTGGCTGCCGATGCCCCCGCCTTGCCGGAACCCCCGACCGAACTACTGGACGCGCCGGGGGACGACGCGGTCATACTCCCGACACCTTGACCAGTGCCGGATCCCAATACCGGCAAACTGTCCGGTCCATCGTCCTGGCATTTGACGCTATTGCGTCCTGGCATTTGACGCTATTGCGTCCTGGCATGTGACGCTATTGGTCCATGGAAACGGCCGGCTCTTCGGGCCAGAGCAGGTCGCGTTCACGGTC
The DNA here is from genome assembly GCA_028281465.1 of Azospirillaceae bacterium. Classification (GTDB taxonomy): domain Bacteria; phylum Pseudomonadota; class Alphaproteobacteria; order Azospirillales; family Azospirillaceae; genus JANQJV01. Next base: position 12,160 of record JANQJV010000227.1, read on the forward strand.
GAACAGATCGATCAACCGGTCGAACACCAGCTCCGCGGCCGGAGCACGGTGCATCTCCTCATGGGCTACCAGCCAGAGGCCATGGGTATCCAGATCCACCGGGGCGGTCAGGCGAATCAAGTCATCTTCCCGTTCGCCGGCGAAGCACGGCAGCAGGCCGAGCCCCAACCCGGCTTTGATGCCGTCGAGAACATTGGTTGGGCGGGTGCACAATAAGGCCATCGGTTTGCGCACGCGGGCGCGCAGCCAACGAGCCGTCGGCAGGTGGTCGCTTTCCGCATCGAACCCAACCCACGGACATAGTTCGTAGCGCGCCTCGGTCAGGGCATCCGGTTCGCGTTCCACGAACACAGCACTACCATACACGGCGTAGGCAACATCCGGCAGTCGGTGGAGCACATAGCGGCCGTCATCCGGGTGGCGTTGACGTAAGGCCAGATCCGCGTCATGCCGAGTCAGGCTGACGTAAAGCAGCTCTGTCTTCAACGCGATGGTGAGATCGGGCAATCCGCTCAGCAGCTCGCCACTGCGTCGGGCAACGAATTGGCTCATCCAGCTTCCAGCCGCGATGCGCACCACACCGCCAAACCCAACCTCGCCCGGTCGGTCGTCCACCCCAGTCGCCGCGCTCCGGATTTCGCGCCGGCGTTCCTCAGCGAAAGGCAGAAGGTCAGCTCCCACGGCGGTGAGCACCAACCCGTCTGGCCGGGCGGTGAACAGCGGACTGCCGAAGCGCCGCTCCAGATCGGCCAGTCCCGCCTCGATCTCGGCTCGGCTCAGGTTCAGCGTCCGGGCCGCGCCAGTCACGCTGCCGTGATGCGCCACGGCCAAGAAGATTTCGAGCTTGCCGGGCACCAGTGCCATGCGGTTGCCCCGGGTTCAGGCAGGCTGCGCCGGCATGGCCATGCCGCGTTGCACGGCGGGCCGGGCCGCAATGCGATCGTGCCATGCCTGCAGATGAGGATAGCGCTGGAAGAAACTCTCCCGGACCATCCTGGCAGCCGCAATGAAGGGGAAACAGGCGATGTCGGCGATGGTATAGCTGCCGGCCAAATAGTCTATGTCGGCTAGTTGTTCTTCAAGTGCCTGGTAGCAGCGGATCAACTCACCCTTGAACAGATCGATGGCATAGGTCAGTTTTTCCGGTGCGCGCACGGAAAAACGGAACATGTCGAGGGCGGTCGGTCCAAGATCGCTGATGCCGAGCGCGAGCCAAGATAACATTTCGGCCCGTGGGTTCCGGTCAACGGGGATCAGCCTGCCCGTTTCCTCAGCGTAGAACTGTAGAATGGCCCCGGACCCGAACAAGCGCCGCGTGCCACCGTCGGGCCGTTGTTCGAGGATCGCCGGGAGCTTGCCGATCGGGCTCACGCGCCGATACTCCGACGACAGGTTTTCCCGCTCGACCAGGTCTAGGGCGTGGCATCGATAAGGGAGGCCCAGTTCCTCCAGCAGAATCGACGCCTTCTGGCCATTGGGGGTGGCATGGGTGTAGAGGGTGATCATGGGATGTCCTCTGCGTACGGCCGTTCGAGGCGTCGCGCTGCTGCACCATAGGGGCATGCGCCGCCGCCGTGCACCGATGGAAATCGTGGCATGGGTCAGAAAGTCTGGCAAGCTGGGCCCGCGCGATTCCAATGTCGCGGCGTGCAAACGTGCCCTGTTAAATAGCCTTGGAATGCCGGGCCAAGCCCTTGTGCAGATGCCGGTCGAAGGCCGCGGCAACCGCGCGCACCAACGGCCGCGCGGCGTCCGGCACCGTGACCCGGCCGGTCCCGTCGATCTCGGCCAGGCCATCATCCACGAGATCCGAGAGCCGGTTCAGATCTTCGGTAAACACCGAAGCCTCGGCGCCATGGCGCTGCGCAACCGCGACCGTATCGACTTGGAGATCGCACATCAGGCGTTCGATCAGGTCCCGTCGCATCAAATCATCGGCATCCACCGCAACACCCTTGACGATCGGCAATGTGTCGGCTGCTAGGGCCGCTTCGTAGTCGTGCAGTGCCGGTGCATTCTGCACATAACCTTGCGGTAGGGAGCCGATGGCCGAAGCGCCTAAACCAATCAAGACCTCCGCCTCGTCGGTGGTATAGCCTTGGAAATTGCGGTGCAGCGTGCCCGCCGCGGATGCTTTGGCCAGTGCGTCGTCGGCCGCCGCGAAATGATCGAGACCAATGGTACGGTAGCCATTGGCTTCCATCACCGCACGGATGGCGTCGAACTGCCGCCAGCGTGTCGCCGTGTCGGGGAGCTCCGCCTCGTCGATCATACGTTGGTGCCGCTTCATCCATGGCACATGGGCGTAGCCGAACACGGCCAGGCGGCCGGGGTTGAGGGTCAGCGCCCGGCGTGCCGTGTCACGGCAGGCCTCGATCGTCTGGGTTGGCAGGCCATACATCAAATCCAGATTGAGTGCTTTGATGCCGGCCTCGTTCAACCATTGCGCCACCTTCAGCGTGGTTTCGTAACTCTGCACGCGGTTGATACGGCGTTGAACCTCGATGTCGAAATCCTGCACGCCCAGACTGGCACGGGTTACGCCGGCGGCTGCCAAGCCTTGGCACTGGTCGCGGTCGAGTGTGCGGGGGTCGATTTCGGCCGCGATCTCGGCGGAGTCAGCCATCGTGAAATGCCGGCGCACCCGATCCATCAGGCTCGTGAAATCCGCAGTCGACAGAATGGTTGGGGTTCCGCCGCCCCAGTGCACGTGACGCACCGTGAAGCGCTGGCCCAGTGCCCGCGCCACCAGATCGAGCTCCCGTTCCAACAGTCGCGCATAGGCCGCCACGGGCTCGTAGCGTGCCACCACCTTGGTATGGCAGCCACAGTACCAACACATGGCGTGACAGAACGGCACGTGGAAATAGAGCGACAACTCGGTGTCCGGCTTGAGCGCAGCCAGCCATTGAGCCGTGCGCACCGGTCCGATATCGGCGGTGAAATGGGGTGCGGTCGGGTAGCTCGTGTAACGAGGTACCCGCAATCCTTCGTACTTGGCGATCAGATCCGGCGTCATGCTGCGGATAGAAGCGTAGGCCGTAGGGCGCGCGCATTGACCTGGATCAGCCGATGGGGACCTGGACGGCGGCGCCGATTGCAAAGCCCGCCGGTGTGGATTACCCATGACGCAAATCCGTAGCGACAATAGGGAGATGAGGCGATGCTGACACCGGTGGTGAAGGAGATCCTATCGAAATACGAGAGCGACTCACCGGGCACCAAAGCGGCGCTTGCGCGCATGCTGATGACCGGTAAGTTGGGTGGCACTGGCAAGTTGATCATCCTCCCGGTGGATCAAGGCTTCGAGCATGGTCCGGCGCGCAGCTTCGCTCCGAATCCGGCCGGATACGACCCGCACTATCATTTCCGGCTTGCCATCGAGGCTGGCCTGAACGCGTTTGCCGCTCCGCTGGGCATGATCGAAGCCGGCGCCGACACGTTTGCCGGTCAGATTCCCACCATTCTGAAGATGAACAGCGCCAATAGCCTGTCGCGTATCAAGGACGCGGCTGACCAGGCGATCACCGGGACCGTCGACGACGCCCTACGGCTCGGCTGCTCCGCTGTGGGTTTCACTATCTATCCTGGCTCCGACGTCATGTATGACCAGGTTGAAGAGATTCGCGAATTGGCCGAAGAGGCCAAACAGGTCGGGTTGGCCGTGGTGGTATGGTCGTACCCGCGCGGTGGCAACCTATCCAAGAGCGGTGAGACCGCCATCGACGTGGTCGCCTATGCGGCTCACATGGCTGCCTTGCTGGGCGCTCATATCATCAAAGTGAAATTGCCCACAGCCGACATGGAAAGCGCCGACGCCAAGAAAGTTTATGAGGCCCAGGGCATCGCGGTGGCGACTCAGGCGGAGCGCGTCGCCCATGTCATGCAATCGGCCTTTGCTGGGCGCCGTATCGTGGTGTTCTCCGGCGGTGCCACCAAGGGCGAGGACAGCGTTTACGACGACGCCCGCGCTATCCGCCAAGGCGGCGGCAACGGGTCGATTATCGGCCGCAACAGCTTCCAACGCCAGCATGGCGATGCCTTGGCCATGCTGGAGCGGCTGGTCAACATCTACTTGGGCCGCGAATAAGCGCCAGGCTCGGTCTGATTGGCGGATTGCCGACTTTATCTGATCACACCACCGGTGCTCGATCCAGTGGTGTTCGAACCGTATCTGGTCGCCGCACTGGATGCCGGCGATGTGGCGTGCGTGCGCCTGTGTTTGCCCAACGCTTCCGACGACGCGGTACGGCGGGCCTGTGACCGGTTGCGGCCGGTGGTACAGGCCCGTGACATCGCCTTTTTGCTCGCCGGCCACCCGGCGCTGGCAGCCGAGACCGGCTGCGATGGCGTGCATCTCGGTTCCGATCACCCGCCTTATGCCACCGCCCGTCGCTTGGTCGGCGACCGGGCTGTGGTTGGGGTGAGTTGCGGGACCAGCCGACATGTGGCCATGGAGGCAGCGGAGGCCGGAGCGGACTACGTTTCGTTCCGGGGCGGCCTCCGGGATCCGAGTCTGGTCCCGAACGCGGAGGGACCGGTGGGCGACCCCGGATCGGCAGACACGGTGCTGGTGGATCTGGTTGCCTGGTGGCAGGCGCTCATGGTGGTCCCTGCCGTGGCCAGTGGCGACATTACACCACAGAACTGCCACAGCCTGGTGTCGGCGGGGGCGGATTTTCTGGCAGTGCTCAGTGCGGTGTGGACCAATCCGGCCGGACCGGCTGCTGCGGTGCGTGCGTTCAATCGGGCGATTGCGGCGGCGGCTCCTGCCGGTTCCGACTAGAGGGGTGCCACGCTGCGCAATGCGCCATCGTTTCGATCGCGATGTTTCCCGGGTGTTGGCCTTTCCCGGCGCGTTTGGGTGCGCTACAGTTGACGGGTGGTGCAAGCGTGGACGGGCCGGCTGGACACGGACGGAATGGTGGACGCTCTGGTTTGTAACGATGCGGGGCAGATCGGCTTTGCGGACGGCATTCGGCCGGGCCGTTCGCTGTTTGGTGCCCTGGATCTGGGCACGAACAACTGCCGTTTGCTGATCGCACGGCCGGCAGCAGCAGGATTTCGGGTCATTGATGCGTTTTCCCGGATCGTGCGTCTGGGTGAGGGGCTGACCCGCAGTGACCGTTTGTCCGAAGCGGCGATGGATCGGACCTTGGCGGCGTTGCGAGTCTGTAGCAACAAAATTCGCCGGCGTGGCGTGACGACGTTGCGCGCAGTGGCCACTGAGGCGTGCCGTCGCGCCACCAATTGCGAGCTCTTTCTCGACCGGGTGTATGCCGAGACGGGTATTGACATCGAGATCATTTCCAGCACCGAGGAAGGCCGGCTGGCCATCGTGGGGTGTAGCCCATTGCTAGTCAGTGATCTTCCGTATGCTTTGGTGTTCGACATTGGCGGCGGCTCCACCGAGCTGATTTGGCTGGAAGTGCATGCTGACCGGCCGCATGAGCGCCTCGATCAGGTTTCCATCCCCTGTGGAGTGATCAGTCTGGTGGAACACTATGGCGGTGACCGGCTCCCGCCCGCGCAGTATCGCCGCATGGTGGTCGACGTGGCGGACAGCTTGACGGCCTTCGCCGAGCGCAATGGCATGCGCGAGGCCATGGACCGCGGCTTGGTGCAGGCGCTCGGCACCTCCGGCACAGTGACCACCCTGGCCGGTGTGCATCTGGGCCTGCCACGGTACGACCGCACGGTGGTCGATGGTAGCTACCTGCGGACCGACCATGCCCTGACGGTGACCCGGCATCTGATGGGGCTGGACATCGCACAGCGCGCCGCATTCCCATGCATCGGGCACGACCGGGCCGACCTGATCGTGGCCGGTTGCGCCATTCTGGAGGCCATCCTCACCGTGCTACCAATCGAGCGGCTGCGCGTGGCCGATCGCGGTCTGCGTGAGGGCATTCTGACCGAAATGATGGAGACCGGCCAGTCCATGGCCGTCGATTGACTATGGCCAAATCGGCGGGGCGGGGCGGGACGGGCGGGCGGCAAAAGACCGAGCGGGTGCGCACGGCGCGCGGCCGACCACTGTCGTCGACGCGCTGGTTGGAGCGCCAGCTCAACGACCCCTATGTGGCCGAAGCTGGCCGGCGCGGTTACCGCTCCCGCGCCGCCTTCAAGCTCTTGCAGTTGGACGAGCGCTGGAAACTGCTGCGCCCAGGGCAGATCGTGCTCGACCTGGGCGCCGCCCCGGGGGGGTGGACTCAGGTGGCGGTGGAACGGACCAAACCGTCGGTCGGCGGCGGACGTGTGGTGGCGGTTGACATCTTGGACATGGACCCGGTGGCTGGCGCCGAGGTCCTGGAGGGCGATTTCCTCGACGATGCCATGCCAGAGCGCCTCCGCGCCGCGCTCGGCGGCTCGCCCCATGTGGTGCTGAGCGACATGGCTGCCCCAACCATCGGCCATGCCCGCACCGATCACCTGCGCATCATGGCCTTGGCCGAAGCCGCCTTCGCCTTTGCCGCTGAGGTGCTCGCTTCCGACGGCAGCTTCGTATGCAAGCTGTTCCAAGGCGGTGCCGAAAAAGACTTGCTCGACCGGCTGAAGCAGGCCTTCACCCGTGTGCGCCACGCCAAACCCCCGGCGAGCCGCGCCGAAAGCAGCGAAACCTATCTGGTCGCGACCGGGTTTCGGGGGTAGGGCATGACGGTTCTGTCATGTCCGCGGAAGCACGCAGATAAACACCGATGCAGACAGTGTCGAACGGACAGAGCCGTCCTAGTCCCACACCGGCCTTTCGACCGACCCACCATGACCGAAACGGTGGCTTTTCGACGGCGTGCCCTCCTTTATAGCACGGTTGTCGGCATGAAGATC
>JANQJV010000233.1 GCA_028281465.1 Azospirillaceae bacterium
CCGGGGATGAAACAGTCCAGTTTTCCGAGCGCATATATAGCAGCGAAGTTTGCTTTTGCTACTATATTTGGACACGCCAAGCTTAGTTTCTTGTTAGCCTGTGCCACCGACCGTCGCAGGGGGGCGAGAAAATGGACGAGTGCCGACTTGGCAGTTCCGGTCTCACCTAAAATAAGAATCCGTCGCCGACAACCCAGCAACCGTCGCCGGAGATCGCCGAGCAAAGCACCGACATTTGTCGACGCGACGAAACCGGTGACAGGATTGACGGACATGTTCAGCGGCATGGGACCCGTCCAGTGTGCGGTGACGGACCGACGTATGGTCCGTTTCCACCCTGTCCTGCCACCGTAACAATGGGGGCGGCGCGCGACGCCCCCATGCCGCTTCGGCAATCAAAAACCCCGCTCCGCCGGCTTTACAACGTGTGATCCCAGCGGCTCGGAACGAAGTGATAGCCCTCGCCAGCGGCTTCGACATGGCCGAAGCTGGGGAAGTCGATGTGGGCGCCGGCGATTTCCAGGCGGTCGGCGGCGACGCGCTTGAGCACGCCGGCCCGGGTCGTCGCAGCCAACGGCTGGTCCACGTCGAAGGCGATGGTTGCCGCTGGCCGGGCGAACTGCACGGGGCCGATGTGCACGATATCCGCCCAGATCAGCAACTCCTCACCGTTGGACGACAGCATCAGGCCGGTGTGCCCCGGCGTGTGCCCAGGCAAATGCACGGCATGCACGCCCGGCGCAACCTCCGCCCCATCCTCGATCAGCCGCAGACGGTCGGCATAGGCACCGACGGCACCCTGGGCCATGCCAGCGAAGGTCTGCACCATTTCCGGGGCGCCGGCAAAGTTAGCGCCGTCGGTCCAGAACCCGTGCTCGATGCCGTGCACCATGAGTTCGGCGTTCGGGAAACTGGCCGTACCGTCGGTCGTGAAGGCGCCGATGTGGTCCGGGTGAAGGTGGGTGCAGAACAGCGTGTCGACACGGGCCGAGTCGACACCGGCCGCAGCCAGGCCGGCGCTCAGATTACCCGCGGTCGGGCCGAACGCAGTGGCGGCGCCGCCGTCGACCAGGATGGTCCGACCAGCGGTCTCGATGATGTAGGCGTTGATCGAGGTGTCCACCGTGTCACCGGGGATGAACGCCTGGCGCAGCAAGCTGGCGTTGGTTTCCGGGTCGGAGCCGCTGAGCAACTCGTCCGGGTGCATGGACAAATGGCCATCGAGCAGGGCGGTGACAACGATGTCGCCGATGCCGCGGCGGTACAGGCCGACGACCTGGGTGACGGCACTGGCCCCGGTCAACGGAACCAGCGAAAATGCTGTGGACAGTGCCAGAAAGGAACGACGGGACGGCATGGTGGTCCTCCACTTTGGTTTCTGGGCTGAGTCGGACGCAGGCCTCGGGGCAGCGCCGGTTCCGCGGTAACCGATCGCAGGAGGTCGGCACTGAACCGCAAGCTCCGGTCTACGGTCAAGCCACCGTGCACCAAGACGGGCGAGAAAAAACAAGCGAACTGGATTTATTGAACACTTGAGAAAAATCGTTTTTCTATCCAACCTGTTGCCTTAATCGATGAAATCAGGAGGCAGTGATGGACTGGCAGTCCTACAAGGAAAAGGCCCGCGCGCGCGGCGCCCTGGCCCAGGAAGTCTATGTCGTGCGGTCCACGCCGGTGGCGGATGCGGCGGCCATTGCGGCGGTGTTGCCCGACCACCTGGCCTATGTGAAGGGGCTGGAGCTGGATGACCGGTTGATGCTCGCCGGCCCGGTGTCGGACCCGGACGGTGCCGCGGTGGTTGGCGGCATGCTGATCCTGCGCGCCGACAGCTTCGAAACGGCCCGCGCCCTGGCCGAGCGAGACCCCATGCATATCCAGGGCCTGCGACGTTTCGAACTGCGCCGATGGCTGATCAACGAAGGCTCGATTTCCGTGCGCCTGACGCTGTCGACTCAGACGGCCGATCTGACCTGACGGAGCGGAAGAAAATCGTTACAATACTCTGCATGCATAAAAAATCTACTTTTTATTGACCAGCGAAAAAGCGTCGATATACACTGCGTTCACCATTCCAGGAGGTTCGTCATGAAGCTGATGGTGGGCCGGCCAACCGGCGTAGAACCGGGGACCGTGCCCCATGTTTATGCGATCGACGGCGACGCGGCGGCCGATCTGAGCGCAGCCGATCCAACCCTTGGGGCCGATCTTTCCAGGTTGATCGCGCGCGGGACCGATGGCTTGGCAGCCGTGCCTGACCTCGCCGGTACCGCCCCGCACCGGCCAGTGGCCGAGGTGGTGCCCGCCCTGCCCCTGGCCGCACCGGGGAAGATCGTGTGTCTGGGTCTCAACTACGTGGACCACGCCAAGGAAGGCGGCTACGCGGTGCCGGATTATCCGGTGCTGTTTCTGCGCGCCACGACGTCGCTGCTGCCGGCGGGTGGGGCGCTGGTCCGGCCGGCCTGTTCGGAAACCTTCGACTACGAGGCCGAGCTCTTGGTGGTGATCGGCCGGCGTGGGCGACACATCGCGGAATCCCAAGCCCTCGACCACGTGTTCGGTTACACGCTGTTCAACGACGGCAGCGTGCGCGCCTACCAGCGGCGCACGCACCAGTGGACGGCCGGCAAAAACTTCGATGCCACAGGGGCCATTGGCCCGGCGGTCGTGACGGCCGATGAGCTGCCGGCCGGTGCCGCCGGCCTTGCCATCCAGACCCGCCTGAACGGCGCCGTCGTGCAGAGTGCCAACACGGCGGACATGATCTTCCCGGTCGCACGCACTCTGTCGATCCTGTCGGAGGTGATGACATTGGAACCGGGCGACCTGATCGCCATGGGCACCCCTCCCGGCGTCGGTCATGCCCGCACGCCGCCCCTCTGGATGCGCGGTGGCGACACGGTCGAGGTCGAGATCGAAGGCATCGGCGTGTGCCGCAACCCGGTCGTGGACGAAGCGCCACTGGCGACGGACGCGGCGGCATGAACGCGGTGCCGGTGGACACCGCAGATGACAGCGGCCCCGCGACGGCGCGCCGGGCGGCGCAAGACGCGGTGCGGGACCTGCGGGCCCGCATCGACCGCCTCTCGCCGGACGCCTTGGCCTTGATCCTGGGTGAGGCTCGCTCGCATTACGCCTGGCAGGATCGGCCGGTGCCGCGCGCGCTGCTGGAGCAGCTCTACGCCATAGCGGCGCAAGGCCCCACCAGCATGAACTCCTGTCCGGCGCGCTTCGTCTTCGTCACCGCACCGGACGGTAGAGACCGGCTCGCCCCAGCCTTGAAGCCAAAGAACCTGGCCAAGATGCGAGGCGCCCCGGTGACGGTCATCGTCGCCCATGATCTGGAGTTCTGGCGCTCACTGCCGTTCCTGTTCCCCCACGAGGACCGGCGACCGCATTTCGAGGATAAGCCGGAACATGCCCTGGACACCGCGTATCGCAACGCCACGCTGCAAGGAGCGTATCTCATGATCGCGGCGCGCGGGCTCGGCCTGGACGTTGGCGCCATGTCCGGTTTCGACAATGCCGTGGTCGATGCGGCGTTCTTCGCCGGCACCACACTGCGCTCCAACTTTCTAATCAATCTCGGTTATGCCGACGAGTCCGCGCTGTTCCCAAAACTGCCACGCTTCGCCTTCGACGATGTCTGTTCCTTCGTGTGAGAGGACCCGCCCATGGCCACGGCCACGCCGAAACCGACCGTCAAGATGCGCGCCTCGGCCCAAGGCCTGTCCCATTCCAGAGTCGACGTGACGGTGCGCGACCTGACCTTTAGCATCGATGAGCCGGTGGAACGCCATGGCACCAACACCGGCCCAGCGCCGGTGGAAACGGCCCTGGCAGCCCTGATCGGCTGCACCAACGTGATCGGCCACAAATGCGCCGGCAAGCTGCAGGTGGACATTGGCTTGCTGTCGATCTCGGTGGTGTGCGACTTCGACCGGCGCGGGGTCACGCTGACCGAAGAGGTGGCCGTACCGTTCCAGGCCATTGCCCTCACCGTGACGGCGGATGGTCCGGCGACTCAAGCCGACCTGAACCGGGTGGCGACGGAGGTCGCCAAGTATTGCCCCTTGTCGAAACTGTTCCGCGCCGCCGGCTCCACCGTCACGGAGACCTGGCACAAAGCGTGACCACACACAGCCGATGACACCACCAAGCGAGGCCAACAAGGGGAGGAAACACGTCATGATGCATCGGATCGCCCGCCGCACGGTTCTTGAAATGGGGGCCGCGCTCGGCTGCGCCGGCATGGCCGCCAGCACCGGAGCGGCACCGGCCCTGGCATCCGGCACCATCAGGGTCACCGCCATCGACGGCTACCCGGCCCGGGCCATGTGGGTGCGCGAGTTCTCCAATTTCTTCATCCCCGAGGTCGACCGTCGGCTGGCCGAGATGAGCCCCTACACTCTGCGCTGGCAGGAGGCCTATGGCGGTACCATCGTCAAACCCAAGGGTGTGCTGGAAGGCGTCGAACTCGGGCTGGGTGACATGGGCATCGTCACCACCGTGTTCCACAACTCGGCCCTTCCGAGCCAGGCGATCGCCTTCGTCACGCCGTTCATCTGCACTGATGCGCGCATCGTGGCCCGGGCCGTGGACGACATCGCCAGGGAATTCCCAGCCATGCAGCAGGAGTTCGACGCCGTCAACCAGGTCTACCTGGCCACCGGCGTCGTGCTCGATTCCTACCAGTTGTTCGGCAGCCGGCCCATCACCAACCTGGCGGATCTGGAAGGCAAGAAGGTGGCCGGCGCCGGCTACAACCTGCGCTATCTGGAAGGCATCCCCAATGCGGTCGGCGTGCGCGGCGGCCTGACCGATTTCTACAATATGCTTCAGACCGGCGTGGCCGATGCCGGCATGCTATGGCCAGAAGCGGCCAACACCTTCAAGATCGTGGAGGTGGCACCGCACATGCTGAAGGCCGACATCGGCGCGGTCAATTCCAAGACCGTGACGATCAACAAGGATTTCTGGGACGGCCTGCCGAATGAGGTCAAGACGGTGCTCCAAGAGGTCGCCGTCGCCTACCGCGACCATGTCGCCGAGGTCGCCATGACCGTGGCCGAGGAGTCGCGCGAGGCCTTCCTGGCAGCCGGCGGCCGCATCGTCGCGCTTCCGGTGGAGGAACGGGCGCGTTGGGCGGAGGCGATGCCCAACATCGCGGCGGAATGGGCGGCCGGTCTGGATGCCGCCGGGAAGCCGGGCACGGCCATGCTGCGCGCGTATATCGGCAAGCTGCGTGATGCCGGCCAGGTGCCGGCGCGCGACTGGTCGGCGGACGTCTGAGCCAGCGGTGATGGCGCGCGTGCCGAATGGTCGGCATAACCCGGCCGGGGACCGACCCGGCCGGGGGTGGTCGCAGGCAGTCCAGACCGCGGCAACCGCCCTCTCCATCGTTTCGCGCGGCCTGAATGCCGTCGGCACGTTGGTGGTGCTCGGCCTGGTGGTGGCGGTCAACGCCGATGTGGTGGGGCGCAACCTGTTCCTCGCACCGATCCGCGGCACGGTGGAGATCGTGCAGTTCTCCATGGTGCTGATCGTGTTCCTGCAACTGCCCGACGTGGTGCGGATCGATCGGCTGACCCGGTCAGATGGTTTTCTGGCCGTGCTGGCCGACCGTTGGCCGGGTCTCGGCCGCTGGCTCGCCCGGGTGATCGATGCGGCCTCGGCCCTGTTCATGGGCCTGGTCGCGGGGGCCGTCTGGCCGCAGTTCGTCGACGCTTGGCACGGCGGCGACTACCTGGGCACACCGGGCATTTTCACCGCGCCGGAATGGCCGGTGAAACTGGCCATCGTGGTAGCCGGCGCCTTGTGCTGCCTGATCTTTCTCGCCAAGGCCCTGGCAGGCAATCGGCGACCGGAACACCTGCATCTGGAGGACTCCGGCGCATGACCCCGTTCGAACTCGGCTTCGCCTCGGTCATCGCCATCGTCGCGCTCATCTACCTCGGCGTCTACATCCCGGTGGCGCTGGGGCTGGTGTCCTTTGTCGCCATCTGGCTGATGCGCGACAATTTCCAGCTCGCGCTCAACCTCCTGAAGATCGCGGTCGGCGACAGCGTCACCGAATACGCCTTCGCCACCGTGCCCCTGTTCACGTTCATGGGGCTGGTGGTCTCCAAAGCCGGGCTGGGCACCGACATCTACCGCGTGATGAACCGGGTGTTCCGGGCCGTGCGTGGTGGCCTGGGCATGGCGACCGTCGGGGCGAACGCCGTGTTTGCCGCCGTCACCGGCTCGTCGATCGCGTCCGCCTCGGTGTTCACCAAGGTGGCGGTGCCCGAGATGCTGCGGCTCGGCTACACGCCGCGCTTCGCGGTCGGCGTCGTCGCCGGCTCCTCGGTCTTGGGCATGATCATTCCGCCCAGCGCCATGCTGATCATCTACGCCCTGGTGGCGCAGCAGTCGGTCGGGCACATGTTCCTGGCCGGCATCGTGCCGGGCATCCTGCTGGCCATCGCCTATATTGGCGCAATCCTGGTGATGGGAGCCGTCACGCCCGGCTTCGTCGGCGGATCGACCGCCCGGCCGACGTCTGGCGGAGACACGCCGGATGGAGATGGGCTGGGACCTTTGCAGGCGGTGCTGTTGACCTTGCCGGTGGCCATCCTCATCACGGTGGTGCTCGGCGGCATCTACACCGGTTGGCTGACGCCGGTCGAGGCGGGGGCCGCCGGGTCGGCCGTGGCCCTAGCGATCGCACTCCTGCGCGGACGCATGACCCTGTCCGGCTTCTGGTCGGCGCTGTTGGAAACCGGGCACATCACGGCCGCCATCCTGTTCCTGATCACCACCGCCTCCATGTACAGCCGCATGCTCGGTTTTGCCGGCCTGCCCAATGCCCTGGCCGATCTCCTGGCTGCCCACGAACTGAGCTTCGTCGGCGTCATGGTGCTGTATGTGCTGCTCATGCTGTTTCTGGGCACCCTGCTCGACACGGCGTCGATCATCCTGATCGTGGTGCCGCTGTTCCTGCCCATCGTCGAACCGATGGGCGTCAGCCTGGTGTGGTTCGGCATCATCACAGTGATCGGCGCCGAGATCGGTCTGTTGACACCGCCGCTCGGCATTTCCTGTTTCGTCATCAAGAGCACCCTGGATGATCCGGCGATCAACCTGAAGGACGTATTCCTGGGCGCCCTGCCGTTCGCCGCTGTCATGCTGCTGGTCTTGATCGTTCTCATCCGCTTTCCGACGCTTTCGGTCGGCCTGCTCGGTTAAGTCGGCCGCCGTGGCTTTGTGCCGTTCAGGAGTCCCACCCCATGCGCACCGTCACCAAGGACACCCTCACCCAAGCCTTCCTGGACTGCTGCGACCCGGACACCGACCCACGGCTGCATCATGTGTTGGAGCGTCTGGTGCATCACCTGCACGCCTTCGCCCGCGAGGTCGACCTCACTCACGACGAATGGCGCACCGGGCTGCGGCTGCTGACCGAGGCAGCCGCGTTCACCACGCCCGAACGCAACGAGTTCGTGCTGTTTTCCGACGTGCTCGGCTTGTCGTCGCTGGTCGACATGATCAACACGCCCGACGCCGCCACGTCGTCCAGCGTGCTCGGCCCGTTCCACATCCTGGGCGCGCCGCCGCTCCCGGTGGGCGGCGACCTGAAGGGCGACAACGTGGGTGACACGGTGGTTGTGGAAGGCCAGGTCCTCGACACCGCCGGGCGGCCGATTCCAGGGGCGATGCTCGAGCTTTGGCAGACCGCGGCCAACGGTCTGTATTCCAATCAGGACGAAGCACAATCCGATTGGAACCTGCGTGGCTGCATGACCCTGGGCGACGACGGCCGCTACCTGTTCTCAACCGTGCGACCCATCGCCTACACCGTTCCGGACGATGGACCGGTGGGGGCACTGCTGCACGCCACCGGCCGGCACCCGTGGCGCCCCGGGCACCACCACGTCATTGTGCAGGCAGAAGGCTTTCAGCCGCTGGTCACCGAACTGTTCCCGGATGACGACCCGTATCTGGACGAAGACGCGGTGTTTGGCGTGCGTAGCGACTTGGTCATCCACTACACGCGTACAGAGGAGCGGACTGCCCTGCCACCCGACCTGCTCGCCGCGGCCACGCTCGAACCGCCCTTCCATCTGGTCCGCTTCGATTTCAAACTGCAAGCGGAGGCGTGAACCGCAGCAGCCGGCGAGGGGCCGGCGCCGGGACGGGAGGACGATGAAGTACGACACGACACTGAAGACACTGCTGTGGACCGGGGCACCGGCATTCCTGGCACTGCTGACCGGGTCCCGGGTGGTCGAAATCCGGCAAACCGAATATCCGACGGCGCGCAACCGCTATCCTGATTTCGTGTGCGTTCTCGCCGATGGCCGCATCTTCCACCTGGAGTTGCAGGGCGATCCGGATGACTTGATGGCGTGGCGCATGTACGACTACTATGGTCTGATCGCCGTGGCCAATGACGGGGAGCCGGTGCTGCAGGTGGTGCTGGCCTTGTCGGACGCGGCGGCAGCCCGTTTGCCGTACGCCATCGACCACCCGAAGCTCAAGTTCAGCTTTGCCGTGATCAGCGCGGAAAGCCTGGACCCGGCGCCGTTGCTGGCGAGCGACCGGCCGGACGATGCGATCCTGGCATTACTGTGCCGGACCAACGATATGAAACAACGGGTTCGCGACATCCTGGCGCGTTTGAAAGGCCTGGGCGAGAATGACCGTGCTGATGCCATTGCCCGGCTGTTGGTCCTGGCCGGGCTGCGCAACGCCGTCACTGTGGTACGGGATGAGGTGGAGACCATGGGGATCGAGATCGACATCGAAGACCATCCGTTTCTGAAAGAGGTCTTTGCCAAAGGCGAGGCCCGCGGCGAGGCTCGTGGCGAGGCCCGCGGCGAGGCCCGCGGCGAGGCCCGCGGCGCGGTGAAGGGCCGGGCAGCAACCCTGCTGACGCTGCTGCGGCACCGCTTCGGCGATGCGCTGCCGGACCATCGACGGCAGCAGATCATGGCGGCGGACGCGACACAACTCGACGCCTGGTCGATCGCCGTTCTGGATGCCCGATCGCTGGATGAGGTGTTCGCCGCCTCGGTACATTGACGACAGGGGCAACCGTGGATCCAGGCGCGGTCCTGGCTCGAAAGCCAGCGGCCCGTCGGGCCATGGCGAAGCGCCTACGCCATGGCCTTGAGACGGTCGAGCAGGTAACCACCGGTCCGCTCGTAGTGGCCGATCAGAAGCTCGACAGCGCGGTCCGTGTCGCGGCCGAGCGTGGCTTCCATGATTGCCTTGTGCTCGTCTTCGATCTGACGGCTCGGATAGGCGGAGGCGCCGGCGATGTTCCGATATCGAATGTTCTTGTCGTAGAGGAGGTCGCAAAACCGCAGCAGATACCGGGAATCGCAGGCAGAGATCAGGGCGCGGTGGAAACCCCGGTGCGCCGCCTCCCAGGCCTCGTTGGCGACGAATGCCGTCGTGTTGGCCGAACGCGGCGTCTTGCCCAGATGGTATTCGGCAAGCACGATGGCTTCTTCCCAGGTGCGGTCACCGCAGTGCATGGCCTGACGCAAGGCCCGTTCTTCCAGCCAGCAGCGCGTGCGCAGCAATTCCCCGAAATCGTCGGCACTGACGATGGCGGTGCGGAAGCCGCGCTGGTCCAACCGTTCGACCAACCCGTCGGAGGTCAACAGGCTGAGCGCCTCGCGCACCGGACTGGCACCATGGCCGGTCCGTTCACGGATGGCATCGATCTTGATCTTCTCGCCCGGCCGCAGCTCGCCGCGCAGAATGGCGTTGCGGAGCGTGGCGTAGGCCTGGAGAGTCAGGGACGACGTGGGTGTGGACAAGGTTCCGTTCCCGTCAACGACGCGGTTTGAATATCGATGTTGAATGCATTAGACAATAAAAATCGAGTTTGTCGCTCCGTTACCTTGGAAGACCCGCGCCATGCCCAACACAGAGCTTATCATCGCCTTTCTGGCCGCCACGGCCGTGTTCGCCTACATGCCGGGTCCGGCCATGCTGTACACGGCGGCACAGACCCTGGCGCGCGGCCGCCGCGCCGGCCTCATGGCGTCTTTTGGCATCCATCTGGGCGGCTATGCCCATGTGGTGGCCGCGGCCGCCGGCCTGTCCGTCTTGTTCCAGGCCGTGCCGGTGCTGTACACGGCGGTCAAGCTGGCTGGCGCTGCGTATCTGGTATGGCTCGGCGTCGGTTTGATCCGGCAGAGCCTCCGGCTCCAGCCGATGGGTCCGGCGGTGCCGCGTGTCGAAGCGGTACAAGGCCGGCGCGCGTTCCTCGAGAGCGTGGCGGTGGAAGTGCTGAACCCGAAGACGGCCTTGTTCTTCCTCGCCTTTCTGCCCCAGTTCACCGATCCGTCGGCAGGCCTGCCGATCTGGGCGCAGTTGCTGGTGCTCGGCACCATCGTGAACCTCATGTTCTCGTCCGCCGACCTGATCTGCGTCGCCCTGGCCGGCACTGTCATGAGCCGCCTGCGCCGCTCCGGCCGTGCCCAGCGGATGACCCAGGCTGCCGGTGGCACGCTAATGATCGGTCTCGGCACGCATCTGGCGCTCCAGCGACCGTGATCGCCTGCAGGGAGTGGCCGATGGGGCGGGATATCCGGCCATCTCAGGCCGGTCGGATGGCGTAGGCGCAGCGACGGGCGCCCGCCAACACGTGCTCGACGCGGCGCACATCGGCACCGGGACCAAGCACGGTTCGGAAGATCGAGAGCTCGGACCGGCAAAAGCCCTGGCAGGCCGCTGCCGCCGCGCAGATCGGACAGTGGTTCTCGACCAGCAGAAAGCCGCCATCCGGGGTTGTCTCCCAGTGGGCCATGTAGCCCTCGGCATCGCGCAGAGCGGCCAGAGCCGCCACGCGTTCTTCGAGCGTGACACACTTCGCCAGGGCCGCGCCGTATTTGGCGAGCGTCGCCGCTTCGCGATGCGCGATCAGTTTGTCGAGCCCGTCCGGACCGAAGACGGCCCGAGTCGATTCGATGATGTCAAGAGTCAGGTCGGCATGCCGGTCGGGGAAGCGGGCATGTCCCTTGGCGCTGAGCCGCCAGTAGCGGCGCGGACGTCCACGCCCGTGGCGGCGGTCCTCCGGCACGACAAGCGCTGCTGTTGCCAGTTGGGCCAGCCATTGCTGCGCCCCCGCCGGGGTCATCGCTAAAGCGACGGCCGCTTCCTGCGCGGTCTGGGGACCGCGGGTCTTGAGCAGCGTGAGCAAGCGATCGGCGGTCGATCCGGTCATGGCCGCATCACTCCCTTTCCTTCGTGTTGCCAGGCCTCAGGCTCTATACGATCGCCCTCGCGGTTCGCTTGACCCCAACAAATTTATATAGTAAATACTATATAAAATCCCACACCGTCGGTGTCCGCCCATGCCCACTGCGCAGGAGACCTCGTCCGTTCCATGGTCCGAAATCCTGACACGGACCCAAGCGCCGGCGCTGGCGCTGGTTTGTCTCGGGGTCTGGTTGCATGCCGCCGACGGGCTGATCGTGGCCACCATGCTGCCCGCTATCGTGGCGGAGATCGGCGGCGGCGCCCTGGTGGCCTGGACCGTGGCCCTTTACGAGATCGGCTCGATCGTCGCCGGTGCGACCGGTGGCTACCTGGTGCTGCGCTTCGGGTTGCGCCGGCCGATGGGCTTGGCTGCCGCCCTGTTTGCGGTGGGCTGCCTGGTCAGCGCTGTGGCGCCGAGCATGCCGGTGCTGTTGGCCGGCCGACTGTTGCAGGGTCTCGGCGGCGGTGGCTTGATGGCGCTGTCTTTCGTCGCCCTGGGGCAACTCTTCCCGCCCCGGCTCATGGCACGCGCCATGGCGGCGATATCGACTTTATGGGGTGTGTCGTCGTTTCTGGGCCCGTTGATCGGCGGCCTGTTCGTCGCCCACGCGACCTGGCGCCTGGGGTTTGTCTTCTTTGCCTTGCAGGCCGCGGCCCTGGCCTGCTGGATCGGCCTGGCTGCGCCGATGGGGCGTCGCTCACCGGCGGCCGGCCTCGTCGGCACGGTTCCGGCGGCACGCCTCACGGTGCTGGCCGCCGGGGTGGTCGCCATTGCCAGTGCCGGGATCGCGATCGACCCGGTCCGGACCCCGCTGTTCGCCGTCGCTGGCCTCGGTCTGCTCGCTGTTTTCTTGCACCTGGATGGCCGAGCTGGGCCGGGCCGGTTGCTGCCACCCGTTCCCTTCGGCCTGGGCACGGCGCATGGGTGCGCGCTCGCCATGGTGTTCCTGTTCTCCGCCGCCACCATCGCCATCCCGGCCTATGGCCCGTTGCTGGTAACGGCGATCCACGGCGTCTCGGCCATGACGGCCGGCTATCTCGTTGCCTGCTCCGCCGTTGGCTGGACCATCTTTGCCGTGCTGGTGTCGGGCGCCCACCCGCGCCACGATCCGGCCTTCATCGCCGTGGGCATGCTCATGGTGCTCACCAGTGTCATCGGTTTCGCCCATGCCGTACCCGCCGGACCGGTCTGGCTGATCGGCGCGGTCGCGGGGCTCGAGGGCGGTGGCTTCGGCATCGCCTGGACCTTCATCCTGCGCCGGGTTACCGCCCTGTGCGATCCGGCGGAGGTGGAGCGCATCGCCGGGGCGATCCCGACCGTGCAACGGCTGGGATACGCCGTCGGCGCGGCCACCATCGGCATCATCGCCAACGCGGCCGGGTTCGCAGAGGCCCGGACGGTGAGCGATTTCCTCACGCCCGCCGTCTGGATTTTCCTAGGCAGCCTGCCGCTCGCCCTTGTTGGTCTCATCGCCATGCTCCGTTTCGTATCGCCAGCGCTGGAGGGGAACCGGCTCCCACGCACAGGGACTCGGCCGTCTTGACGCCGTCCCCGCCGGCGGCGGGGCGGCCGAACCTCCCGTCGGCCGGCGCATCGAGCTGACACCGGTTGGTAGCGACCCGAACACTATTGTTTACGGAGCATCCGATAGGTGGGACAGGGGTGTTGCAGCGTCATGGAACGCGTGGGACCAGGGACCGACGAATCGCCCGAATTCTCATGCTGGCTTCGTCCGCGATCGAGTCCTCGCGGGCGACATGAGAGACGGGCTTGCACCCCGCGTCGGCCGGGTCCCTGGGGTCGCCATTCTCGTGGACGCTGCGGTTCGGTTGCGCACATGATCAAGCTTTTATCCAGATGTGGCAGCAAGCCCCGTGCGCCACCAAACTCAATGTCGACCGATTTGTGACCGATGCCACGCTGCCTTTGGCCGCGGGTCTGTCACAGCGTCCAGACCACTATAGTCGCATCATGATTGCAGAACTTGAAAGGTCATGCACTTGCTTCAAGGCTCGGTCTGGCACATCAATCACCTTGCCGCATACATATCGAAAACCTGCACGAAGGACGGCAGACGCGAGTTTGGTCTGGTGCACGTTCGTGATTAAGGCCTCGCTCCGACGTACCCGCGAACTCCGCGCAAACTCGACGATGATCCGTTCAGCATTTGCGTCGTCGAAACCGAGCATCTGGACGTCCACGTTGTCCAGCACGAGTGTCGTAGGCTGATGGCGCTCCATGATCTCTAAGTAAGGGTGGCCGAACGAAGTCTTCGTCAGAAGTCCCATCCCCCTTTTGGCCAAGGCGGCAACCAGCTTGTCGATGAAGCGACGAGGCAAGCTCTCGTCGACGTCTTTGAGGCATACGAAAAGTTGTCCTGATAGATCAGATATGACCCGCTCGTCGATCTTCTCCTCAAAGTCGCTGATCGACATACGCCCAAGATTTCGCAGCGAAAAATCAAAAATGACACCAGGGCACCGAGTCAGATCACCAAATCTTCCTCTGAATTCAGAAAGACTGGCGACGGCCGTCTCAAGCTTCCACCACTCAAAATAACTCCGCAACTCCAAAACGTCTCGCCCTGGAAGAGCTTGTTCGCCATACAGTATTTCTTTATCAACCGTAATACGCTTTGGAACGAGAAGGGATAGCCGAACAGATCCAGTCTGACTGTCCCAGACCGGCCAAAAATCCGCAAGGACTTCCTTCCTCAAGAGGCTACCCTTTTGCTCCGATCTATTGTCGCTGCCATGGCCATCACCCTCGTCAGAGCTATCCGGTCCCCCAGGTTTCGCGGCCGAGACGGCCGCGAGCCGCTTGCCCAAATCAAATCCACCGTCTGTGGCGTCCGTCACGGATGACGACAATTCTTCCCGTCTCACGCCATCTCCGCGAGATTGATCTTCCTTCCTGATACCCAGGAAGGCCCAGAGCATATCGAGAACCTTGTCCTTTCTGGTGCGGGCCTCTTCCGTCGTTCCTCCAACGAACAAAAGCAGGAACACGCCAGCGCCGATGAACAGGGCTTTGTCACCGGAGCCCAAGAACCTATCCAGGAATTGTCCTACTCTTTCGTCGATGATCAACCTTCCCTGTGCTGACCGTGTCCTGTAATCCGTGGATGTATCTGACAGCGACAATAGAAACATCCGGCCTTCAACGGAATGCCTGTGCTTCAGGAGTGCAGCCATGAAATCAGTGATTGACGTAATACGGAGCCGGACGTCGCCAGCACTGGCAAAACTGATCTCCGTTTCGACACGCTCCGCTATCTCGTATGCCTCACATTTCTTTTCGCAAACACCGACAAATTTCGTTCTGAGAAGCGGTGCATATTCATTAATTGCTTCCTCAATCCTCTTCACATCGGTCTCTGAGAGAACTTTCTTCAACCGTAAGACATCACGACAGCCGGTCTTGTATGTATCAATGACGTTCAACGCCAAATCGAAGAACGATCGTGCCTGATGATCCATGAGGCGATCCCCGCACAGACACTACGCAGAAGTCACAACCTCGATAGTTGGACAGTGTGGACGTCACGATGACTCCCGCACCCACACCAAGTTGCAGTATGGAGCCTTGCGGCCCGCAGCATTACGCAACAAGATGGTTTTTGTGATTTCATGGGCCGGTGCGGGCCGCCCGGCCAGGAATCCTTGCGCCGTATCGCACCCTATCTCGTTGATCGCTTTCAGTGCTTCCGTCGTCTCGACCCCCTCCGCGCAGACGGAGAGGCCAAGATCGTGGGCAAGATTGGTGATTGACCGAACAATCGTCCGTGCTTCCTGAGTCTCGTCCATATCCTCCAGGAAAGAGCGGTCGATCTTGATCTCATTGAAGGGCATTCGGTACAGCTCCCGCAGACTCGTGTACCCTGTTCCGAAGTCATCCATCGAGAGCCCAAACCCCTTGAGGCGAAATCGGGAGAGAATTTCCATTGCAGTCTTGACGTCGCCCATGGCCGCATCTTCAGTTATCTCCAGAACAATGTCGGCCGGTTTCAGACCAAAATCATGGACCAGTTTTGTCAACCGTTCCGGCAATTTTTCGTCGTATAGGAGAGTCGCAGAGAGATTGACGGATACGGGAAATTCGGCACCGTGTTGTCTCCAGCCCACGATCGCTTCGAGACTGGAACGCAGGACGAACGCCGTCAAAGGGACCATCAATCTACTGTGCTCGGCCAGTTCAATGAACGCATCTGGAAGCAACAATCCGCGATCGGGGTGGGCCCACCGGACCAAGGCTTCAGCGCCCACAATGCGCGCCTCGATATCGGGAGATCGAGGTTTCCTGCCGGCTCGTTCGCCGACCAGATGGCTGCCCACGGCGATCTTGGGTTGGTAGTAGACCCGCAGCTCCCCGCCACGAAGCGCGGCACGAAGATCATCGGGCGAAAGATCGGCGGTTCCCCGCTTGATCTCGTGAAGCTTCTGCCTTAGTTCGGAGATGCTGAATGGTTTGCGAATGACACCCGCCAGAGTCACGCCCGACTCGGAGATGAATTTGGATGCCGTATGGATGACGCGCGTATCGACGCCGCTGACAAGTATGGTACGGGCAGTGGTCTTTTGCTCAGCCAGAATCCGAGTGAGCTGGAAACCATCCACGGACGGCATGTTCAGGTCAAGCGTAATGACTGTCGGTTCAAAAGAGGTCAAAGCCTTGCTAAACGCGATGTGATCATTTGTCGTTCTGACGTCGAATCCAGCCTCCGATGCAACGGCCGCGATAATCTCAGTGATCTCGGGATCATCGTCCAATGCCAGCAGTCGAGGTGTTTGCATGTTTTTGGCCCTCCGTCTTGCAAGTATCAATCGCTCATCGCGTTCTTGATCGCAGACAAGAGTTGCTCACGAGAATAAGGTTTCCGGACCCAAGGGTACTCTACCGTTCGTCCCGTTTCCCACCCGTGATTCTCATCCGTGTAACCGGTTGTGAACAGTACGCGAAGGTTGTTCCGTCGTGCGGTCGCCGCCTCTGCAAGTTGAAGCCCGGAAATGCCCCCAGGCATAATGATATCAGTAAAGAGCAAATCGATGGACTGCGGCCCTTCAATCACCTTCATCGCTTCGACGCCGTCACTCGACTCAAGGATGTCAAATCCTATGTGTCTAAGCATCTCTGCCGTTGTCTGTCGTAGTTCTTCCCTATCTTCGACCAGCAAAATCACTGACCGCCTTCTTAGCAAGAAACTATCACCCCACTCCTCATCTTTGTCTACAAGCTTGCCGGTCATCACTCCGGGGAAGGACAGTGTCACCGTGGTCCCGGCACCGACTTGGCTTGTTATCACAAAATTACCCCCAGATTGTTCGACGAATCCATAAACACTGCTGAGACCGAGGCCTGTGCCTCTGCCCGGCTGCTTCGTCGTGAAGAAGGGTTCTAGCACCTTGTCCAACAGATCCGGGGGTATGCCACAGCCGTTGTCGGAAACCGATACCACGGCGGTTTGTGACCCTCGTGGTCCGTTTTCCCCAACATTGCTCGTTCCGGCGTCACGCGAATATTCGGTTTGAACGAGGATCCGCCCCGGACCCGACGCTTGAGATGTGATGGCGTCGCGGGCGTTGATGACGAGGTTGAGGAGTGCGTTCTGCAATTGGACTTCGTCGACATTGGCATGGGGAAGATTTTCCTCCAGCGCGAGCGCGAGGTCGATGGCGTCGCCCGCTGCCTGACGGAGCATGGGATCCATGTTTCGGATCGCTTCATTGAGGTCGATGTGGTTCGGCACGAGGTGCTTCCTTCGGGCGAACGCGAGCAGTCCGTCGACGACGTGGGCCGCACTTCGAACGGCTTTCGTCGCTTTTTGGAGGCACTGCACAACCTCTCGGGCCGATCGATGGGGCTCGGCATAAGCCTCGGCCAGTTCGAGGTTTCCCAGCATGATCGTGAGCAGATTGTTGAAATCATGAGCCACGCCGCCCGTGATACGCCCGATCGCCTCCATCTTTTGGGCCTGAACGAGTCGTTCTTGAGCCTCGATACGATCGGTCGCGTCCAGGAACGTTACGACGGCACCGACGACATGCCCGCTTCTGACAATCGGGTGCGACCAGACTTCCGCAAAAAAATGCGTTCCATCCTTGCGCCAAAAGACGTTTTCGCGCTTGTGCACGCGCTGTCCGTGTTGGCGTCCTCTTTCGAGGTCACAGTCCGCTGCCGGAAGAGGTCGGCGGTCCAGCGTTGAGTGATGAATGAGATCGTGCATCTGGCGGCCGATGATCTCGCCGGCGGTCTCATAGCCCAAGAGCTTGAGCGCGGACGCGTTACAGAATGTGCAGCACCCATTGTCGTCTACGCCAAAAATTCCTTCGGCGGTGGAATTGAGGAGAAGGAGGATCTCCGCTTCCCGCTCTCTGAGTTGCTCTTCCTGCTGCTTGACCGCCGTAATGTCGAGGCGGAAACTGATGACTCCTCCGTCGCTGGTGGAATGCTCATAGACCAGCATGCGACGGCCATCCGAAAACCGCTCGACGAACGCTGTCATCGGCATTCGAATATGTGTTAGTCGTTTTCTGATATAGTCATTCGTATTACCATACTCGCTTGTGTCGAGAATCTCCATGTCACAAGCGGCTCGTTCAATGGTCTCGAGGCTCGCGCCTTCTTGGCAGAGGTGGGCTATCGGCGCATAGATTTGGCGATATCGTTCGTTACAGACGACGAGCCTGTACTGGTCATCAAAAAGGGCGAATGGCTGCGGTGCGGACGTGATCGCATCGGCAAGAAGCGAGGTCGCTCGACGCGCTTTCTCCGCGGTTATCACCTGATCCGTGATATCCGATCCCGTTCCCCTGTATCCTTGAAACGTCCCATCTTCGCCAAACGACGGGATACCACTCCAACTCATGTGAAGTGTCTCGGTTCCTTTCGCCTTCACCAGAAACCGGATATCCCGGAAAGCCCGATGTTCGCGGACAGCGGATTCATACAGATTGATCGCCGCAGCGTTCTCCGGAAGCGCAAGCAAGCTCCCCGGCGAGCTCCCTTGCCATTGAGCTGAACGGGCTCCCAGTGCGGCCATTCCTCTTTCCGAGAGGTAAGTGAGGGAGCCCCCGACATCGGTCTCCCAAAACCAATCGGAAGCCGAACGGGCGAACATCTCAAAGCGGTTGTTGCTTTGGACCAGGTGCTGGCGGCTTTGCTTGAGGGCCTCTTCGATTTCCCGTTGGTGCTTGCGGGTTTCTGCCTGGTGTATCTCGCGCTGAATGACGGGTTGCAGCCGCGCGCGGTCTTCCTTTCTGATGAAATCATGCGCACCCGCACGCATCATCTCAACCGCATCTTCCATTGTCACCACACCGGAGACGACAATGAACGGAATATCCAATCCGGACTCTCTCAACACACGAAATGCGGCCGGCGCACTGAAGGAAGGCAGTTGGAAATCCGACAGAATGATGTGAAATTCGCGTTCGTCCAGCGCCGCCCGCATCTCGTCCTCAGTCTGGACGCGAAGAACCTCGGTGTTGCCGGCCGAGCGGAGCGATCGGGTCAGGAGCTCGGCGTCGTCCGCCGAGTCCTCCACCATCAGTACTTGAATTGCCGAATCCATCAATCACGCTCATGTTTCCAGCGGATCGTTCACAAGAACCCAATAGACACCCAAATGAGCCACGACATCGGCAAATGGACCGAAGCCGATGGGTTTTCGAACATAACTGTTCACCCCCAATTCGTAGCTCCGTAGCCGATCTTCCTGTTCGCTGGATGTCGTCAGAATGACAACCGGCAGGTGCCTGGTCGCGGAATTGCCCCGGATCTGCTCCAAGACCTCGAGGCCGCCGACTTTGGGCAGCTTGAGGTCGAGGAGAATAACAATGGGATTGATGTCGGGTCTGTCCGCGTACGCGCCGCGCCGATGCAGATAGTCGAGGGCCTCGGCACCGTCCCAGACATGCTCGATCGGATTTCGGACCTGCGATTTTCGGAGGGAGCGCTTTGTCAGCGTCGCGTCGTCTTCATTGTCTTCCACGATCAGGATGGGTCTTACGTTCACGTGTCGCCCTCCTTTTGTCCGAGTGAAAAGAACATGGTGGTGCCGACTCCGGCCGCCGACTCGGCCCAGACGTTACCACCATGCCGGTGGATAATTCTGGCCACGGTTGCAAGACCGATACCGGTCCCCTCGTACTCATGGGAGGTGTGTAGCCGTTGAAAGGGCGAGAACAGCTTGCCGGCATATTTCATGTCAAATCCCGCCCCATTGTCGCTCACGGCATAAATGCCGGGGCCCATCTCTTGACATCGTCGGAAAGAAATCTTCGCCGCACCATTGGCACTCGTGAACTTCCACGCATTCTCGAGGAGATTTGTGAGTGCGGCCCGCAACAGGGATTTGTCCCCCCAGGCGCTCAGATCACCATCCATGGCAAACGCGACCGCCCGGTCCGGCGAGCGCGTGCTCAGGTCAGTCATGATGGTCGTGGCAAGTGTGCCGAGATCGACCGTAGCGAAGGTCAGCTCGATCCGGGAGATTCTGGACAGTTTCAACAGGTCGTCGATCAACTGTGCCATGCGATCGGTGCCGGCGCAGATGCGCTCGGCGAAATGTCTACCGTCGGCATCCAGTCGATCGCCGTAGTCCTCGAGCAAAGCTCGGGCAAATCCGTCGACCGTTCGCAGGGGCGCCCGCAGGTCGTGGGACACGGAATACGAAAACGCCTCCAGCTCCTTGTTCAGCACGGTGAGCTCGGCTGTTCGCTGTGCGACACGGGCCTCGAGCTCCTTGTTCAAGGATTTGATCTCCGCCTCCGCCGCCCGCCGGTCTGCAATCTCCCGGTCCAGCTCATTGCGTGACGCGGTCGTGGACTGCAGGCCCTCGGCCATAAGGTTGAATGCATGGGCGAGGTCGCCCAGTTCGTCTTTGGAAGGGTCGTCGAACCGGAATGCGAGGTCGCCGGAGGCGAGGACCTGGGAGCCGCTGACGAGACGTTGCACCGGTGCGCCGACTCGGGCGGCGATGAGCAGCCATGTTGCAGCCAGGATCGCAAGCGTGGCGCCGGCGAGCGTCGCCATCGAGCGGAAGCCCAGCTCGCTGGCATCCGACAAGGCCGTCGGTTCGTGGTCGGCAAGTGTCAGGGCGGCGGCCTGCAGGTCACGGGAGGCTGCCAGGGTTTGGGCCGTCAGCCTCCGGTTCAGGATTGATGGGCTGGTGCTCGACACCCATGCCACTTCGCCAGATTCCAGCGAGATCAGTTGCTCGAATAAACGTGCCAGTTTTTGGTAAGTTCTATTCAGTGTTGGAAGGGACTGGGTTTGGAGAAAGCTTGTCTCCTCAAGACTCCTGAGGTGCTCCACCAAATTTCCGCTGGCGGCGAGCCACTGCAGTTTTACCCGCTCGTGGCGGAACAGCAAATAGTCCCCGGTCAGATTCGCCAGATCGGACGTCGAAGTAGTCACAGCACCAGCTAGATACCGCTCTTTCTGCACGCGATTTATGGTCTCATAAGAAAAGTAAACAGCAATAACGGCCACCATGATGGAAGCTAAAACAAAAGCACCGAAGGCTCTGATGATTGTCGTTATACGCATCAGAGAATGACCGATACGGCTGATGGCAAAGCGAAGAATAGCGGTGATGCTTCACTATACTCAAGATAGTTGGAGATTTCGTCGCCCTCGGCTAGGTTGTGCTCGATCATCCAGTGAGCCTGCTCCTCAAGCACGATCAGGAGGCTTTGCGGCACTGTGAGGCCGATTTCTATCGTGCCATCATTGAGTTTCGACGCGTTGTCCGGCGCGTCGATCGATCGACCTCCGATGGACTGCGCCATATGGTGTGGATAAGCCCGTGCGTAGTGGTCGGCATTTACCAATGCGACCATGATGCGCTTGGCGGTGTCCTGGTGGTTGGTGGCAAGCCAACGCTCTCCAGTAAGAAGCAGGGAATATGAACTCTGAATGGTGAGTCCGATGGTTTTTTCCGATAGGTCTCGCCCCCGTCGGAGTCCGCTGGGCCGGCGTGCGATCAGTCGGCGCTTCGACGTCCCGGCTATGCATCCGAGTATTCTGAGATCTGTGTGCCGAAAGCTCTCTCTCGCCAGAACAAAGTCCGCTGCCGTGGCGAGATCGGCTTGGCCTGTCATCAGGGCCTCATTGGCCTGTTTCCCGGACTCGTGTGGGCGAATCGACACGTCACGCCGCATCGGTTCAAAGCAACCTTCGGCTCTTGCGATCCACACGAGGGCAGCCCGAACACCGCGGAATGTGCCCATCGTCACGCGTGCGTGCGTCGTCGCTACCGCAGGTTGCGCTGGTTCAGATTGGAATCGGTCGATAGATTTCTCAGAGGAAGATAGGAAAAGCACAGCACTTATGGCCGGAACACCAACATATATCGAGACCTTTGTCGTGTGGTGGAAAGGCCGCCGCATATCTGTTCCGGAATCCTGTGACAATTCGCACGTCCAATATTATTGAAGAGCATCATTAATAACCTGTAAACGGTGAAAAATTTAGCAGAAAATTCTTAGTGTCTGTCCGCATCTGCCCGAAACAATTGAATCAGTGAGGCTCTTTGATTTCCGTAATTCATAATTTTATAATGATGTCCGGCCTGTATAAGGTGTAAGTTCCTGGTCATAGGCCCAATGAACAGCAACGGGAGGTATTGGGCGGCTCGGAGTTTGCCTTCTGATGGAGCGAGACATCGAAGACCCGGCATAAAATGATTCGCAAAGTATAGTGCTCATTGAGCTAAATTCGGACGATCAACCTGAGGTGATTCTTTATCTGAAAAATCTGCACTCAAAAATCTGCACTCACATGGACGCCGATAGTATGCTCTGTGATTTTACAACAGATCATCAACCAGGTGGCCGCTGCGGAATTGTTTTTCGCCATTCGTCGCTGACGCAGGGTTTCCCTTGGATTAACTTGGGTGATGGGCGGTCCGGCGCATGGGCGGCCCGGCAGTCTGAACATCGGATCGGAGGGCAGATGTTGGCCGGCGCCCTCCGTGAGTCCCGAATGAGCTGTGCGTGATTCGCAGAACGGTTGCGCGTGGCGACAATCGGTACCGTCGCCGGCTACAAACTGGGATCCACGGCCAGCGGCAGCGGCAGAGCGATGCGGACGGCCGTGCCGGCCCCGGGTGTGCTCTCGATCGAGATCGTGCCGCCCATGGCATCGACAAGCTTCCGAACGATCGGCATGCCAAGGCCGGTCCCGCCGAAGCGCCGCGCCGTGGACGCCTTGGCTTGCACATATTCGTCGAAGATGACCGCCAACTCGGCCTCCGTCATCCCGATGCCGGTGTCCATGACACTGATCTCCAGCGGGCCCTCGGGCACCGCGTCGAACTCAACCGTGATCGACCCCGCCTCAGTGAATTTCAGTGCGTTGCCCACCAGGTTATGGAGAAGCTGGACCAACCGGTTGGCATCGCCGACGCGAAGCGTTTGCGCTTCCTGGCTGACGCCGACCCGCAACGAGACACCGGCGCTGGATGCTCTGGCGGCATACATTTGTTCGATGCATTCTGCCAGAGTTCCGGGATGGAAGGGCGCTTGTTCGAGATCGAGCCGACCGGCAATCATTTTGGAGAGGTCCAGAACGTCATTGAGAATCGACAGGAGCTGTTGGCCGGAATTCTCGATTGATGCGACGAGCTCTGCGTCGTCGGGTGTGGTTGCGGATTGGCGCAGAAGCTGGGCGATGCCGATCAGACCATTCAACGGGGTTCGAATTTCATGACTCATATGGGCGAGAAACCGACTCTTGGCCTGCGTCTCCGCTTCCGCCCGCTGACGTAAGGCTTCGGCCTCGCGCCAGGCAGCGCGCAGTTTTATCTGATCAGATACGCACGCTGCCAGCTTCGACAACATGGTTCGGTTCTCATCGGTCCAGAGTCGAGGCTTGTCGTCGATCGCACAGAGGGCGCCAATCGGTGTGCCAGCGGGATCGAAAATCGGCGCCCCCAAGTACGCGATCACATTAAGATCAGCGATTGCCAGATTGTCTCGCACAAGATCGGTAATGCGTGCGTCGGAAACCACCAACTCCCGACCCGTGCGTCGCACATATTGGCAGAAGGAGTGGGAAAGCGGCGTCTGTCGCCGCTTGGCCCATGGTTCTGGAAGTCCGGTTTGGCTCTTAAAGAACTGCCGATCCTGTTCCGTATCGATGATGGAAACAAGCGACACAGAGATGCCGAGCACCCTGGTGGTCAGCGCCGTGAGGTTGTCGAACGCCTCCTCGGGTGGCGCATCCAGCAAACCAAGGTCTTTCAATGAGAATTGCGCAGGGTATTCGGTCATGGTCCTGATGCCCCCCAGTTGGTCCGAGGCTCGCAACACCCATCATTGGGTTCTGGCTATTTGAATCGCTCCTCGCGAGCATAGGAACATACGGAGGCCTATTTTCGATACCGTTAAGCGTGAAATTAGCGTCGAAATGGTCGAAATTCGGGCGCAGCCGACCGGCGCCTGCGGAAAATGGCTGAAAAGGCAATCTGCACAATGAAGCGCAGCGATGCGGTGCATCGGGCGTGATACCGGCGTCTCCCGTGAATCTGATTGCAAGTCCACGTCCTCACGGCGATCTCGGGCAAACGCCGCAGTGCCATAAGGATGCTGGATCTCCTCTACGCTCCCCTCTTCCGCCGGTCACCGATCCCCGCTATGAAGCCGGTTGACATGCCGGGGGCCTGAGTTGTGCGCCCGGCGGCAAGAAACCGGGAGGACCCATGACCCGTTCTCGTGCGCTCGTCGCGGCGCTCGCCGTCACCTTTGGCCTGGCCGCCGTGCCGGCCGGGTCAGCGGCCGCGGAAACCCGCGTCACCTACAAATCCGCCAAGTCCACCTCGTCCTACTACCAGATGGCGGTGCAGATCGCCGATGCCATCAAGACCGCCACCGACGGCGCCGTGATCGTCACGGTCGAGGAAAGCCAGGGGTCGGTGCAAAACGTCAAAGAAGTGCCGAACCGCAGCGGCAACTATGTGTTCACCACGCCGCCGGCGCTGATCGGCTTGGCGCTGCGCGGCGAGCGCATGTTCGCGCCCAAGCTGCCGGCCTATGACGGCATCCGGGCCCTGTTCCCGATCCCGTCGCTGACCATGCACTTCGTCACCCGCGCCGACAGCGGCGTGGCCAGCTTCGCCGATCTGGCCGGCAAGACCTTCATCACCGGCAAGGGCAGCTTCGGCGCCCGCGAGGCGGTGCGGTATTTCGAGCTGTTCGGCGTCGGCGATGGCGTCTCCGTGGTCGACGTGGAGCTGAACGCCGCGGTGCCGGCGCTGATCAACGGTCAGGTCGACGGCTTTGCGACCGCGGGGTCCTACCCCGCGCCGAATGTGCTCGAGGCCGCCGCCAGCACCGCCATCGCGCTGCTGTCACTGACCGAGGAGCAGGTGGCCGAAACCGGGCGGGCCCGCCTGGTCATCCCGGCCGGCACCTATGCCGGGGTCGACCAGGACGTGATCACCACCTCGCTGCCGGTCGGCGCCTACACCACGACGGGTATGGACGACGCCACCGCCTATGCGCTGACCCAGGCGTTCTGGACCCGCAAGACCGAGATGGCCGACCTCAACCCGTGGTGGGACGGCGTGACCCCGGATCTGCTCGCCACCCTGGCCGGCACCTTGCACCCAGGGGCCGCGCGCTACTATGCCGAAGCCGGCATCGCCATTCCCGAAAGCCTGCAGTAGACCCCGTTGAACGCGTCCAATCTCCCGACGGCCGCGCCTTCCTGGCGCGGCCGTGTTGCCTACGGCCTGATCGTCTTGTGGGCGTTGGCCACGGTCGGCTTCCACATCCACCTGGTGTTCTCCGGGCTGATCCCCAATCTGATCAGCCGGCCGCTGCATATGATTCTGGTGCTGCCCTGGGTGTTCCTGGCCGTGCCGTCCGGTGGTCGCTGGGCGCGTTGGACCGGCTGGGCATTCCTCGCCATCGGCCTTGCCTGCTGCGGCTTCATCATCCTCAACCTGGAGGCACTGGACGCGCAGTACGGCAGTCTGGCCGGGCCGTGGCAGCTCGTGTTCGCCATCGCGTTGCTGGCCACGGTGCTGGAGATGGCTCGGCGCGCCATCAAGCTGGCCTTGCCGGCGGTCGCCCTGTTGGCGCTGGCCTACGGCCTGTTGGGCCAGCACATCCCGGGCGAATTCGGCCACCCGGGCATCCCGGTCAACAGCTTCCTGGGCACGCTCACCATCGCCGAAGGCGGTATCTGGGGACCGCTCACCGGCATCTCGGTCACCGTGGTCGCCATCTTCGTCATCCTGGGCGCCGTGGTCGGGGCGGGCGAGGGCGGAGCGGGGTTCCTCCTCTTGGCCAACCGCCTGGCCGGTGGGCTGCGTGCCGGCGCGGCCAAGGTATCCGTGCTCGCCTCCGCCTTCTTCGGCTCGATCTCCGGCTCGGCCTCGGCCAATGTCGCCTCCACCGGCGCCGTCACCCTGCCGACCATGACCCGGCTTGGCTATCCGCCCGCCCTGGCCGGCGCCGTCGAGGCGGTTGCGTCCAGCGGTGGCCAGATCATGCCGCCGCTCATGGGGGCCGGCGCCTTCGTCATGATGGAGCTTTTGCGAGTCGGCTACACCGACATCATGGCGGCGGCCGTGCTTCCGGCCATCCTGTTTTTCTGGGCCAGTTGGATCGGTGTCGATGGTTTCGCCGGGCGCTATGGTCTCAAGCCGTTGGCACGGATCGATTTGCCGTCTGCAGCGGTGCTGTTGCGCACCGTGCCCTTCTTCCTGGTGCCGTTCGGCGTGCTGCTCGGGTTGTTGTTCGCCAGCGGATACACCCCGCAGTATGCCGCCGCCGTGGCCATCTTTGCCGCGGCGGCGCTGCTGGTCACCGACCGGTCCTTCCGCATCCGGCCGGGCGCGGCGCTGAGCCGGCTGGCCGACGCCTGCGTCACGGCCTCGCGCCAGATCGCCACCGTGGCGTCGATCATCCTGTGTGCCGGCATCGTCATCGGCGTCCTCAATATGACCGGGTTGGGCGTCAAGATCACCTCGGTCATCCTGTCCTTGTCCGGCGGCGAACTTTGGGCCGCCTTGCTGTTGACCGCCTTAGCCTGCCTGATCCTGGGCATGGAGGTGCCGACAACGGCCGCCTACGTCATCTGCGTGTCGATCGCCGGGCCATCGCTGCAGCAACTCGGCCTGCCGGCGTTGCACGCCCACCTATTCGTGTTCTGGTACGCGCTCCTGTCGACCATCACGCCGCCGGTGTGCGGCACCGTGTTCATCGCCGCCGGCATGGTTGGGGCGCCCTGGTTTGCCGTCGCCCTACACGCCATGCGGCTCGGCCTGGGCCTGTATCTCGTCCCGCTCGGCTTTGTCGCCAACCCGGCCCTGCTCGATCCGATCGGTGCGCCTTGGGCTGCGCTGTTCGCGCTCGTGAAGATCGGCCTGGGTCTTGCTCTGATCAGTCGCGGCTTGATCGGTCGGCATGGCGGGTGGTGGCGGCTGGTCTGGTTGGTCGGCGGCGTTGCCGCCATCTTCGCCTTGCCGATAAACTAAGGTCGGCTTGGTCAGTGGAGACCGTGGTCCATGGATGTCAGTACTCTTCTGCTTGTCCTCGGTCTGGTCTTCGGCGTTTATGCCTATGATCGGGTTCAAGGCGACGACACGCTGTCGGTCTCGGCCAGCGTCGCACGCCCACTCGCCGAGTCCGGTTATACGCCGGCAGTGATCGAGCAGATATTGGAGCGCCGGGTCGCCGGTGTGCTGGCCCAGCCGTCGCTGTTCGCTCCCCGGCCGGTGGAGCAGTCGGGCGGCGATAGTGGTCCGCCGCGCACCCAACTACCCGGTGGCGACTGGTTGGATCGACTCGATTTCGGCGTGCAAACCCTGTTCGGCCAGCAGCCGGTGCACCTGACCGCCGGGTTGGTGCAGGACGCCGGGCGTATGCGGCTCCTGGTGTTCGTCGATGCCGGTGACGAGGTGCGCCATACGGTCAAGGTACCGGCCGAGCCAGGCGAAACCGTCGACCGACTCCTGGAGCGCGGTGCGCTCGCCGTCGTCCGCCGTCTCAGCCCGTATGGTTGGGCCTTGTTCCAGCTGCGCCTGGCCGCGCACTCCAGCGATTTTGAACCATTGGAAACCGGGATCGGCGACCGGCTGCAGGTGTTGGCCCGAGGGCCGCATTGGGCCGAACAGGCCATGCTCCTCAACCTCCTGGGCTTGGCCGCATTGCTGCAGGATGACGCCGATGGTGCAGCCGATCGGTTCGGTCGGGCCCTGGCGCACGAGGTCGAATTTGCCGTCGCCGGCATCAACTTGGCTTTCACCGACCTGGTGCGCGGCCGCACCGAACCGGCGATCGCACGGCTGTCGGACATGGTCGGGTCGCGCATGGTCTGGAACACGCCGCGACTCCTGTCCACCGTCACCCTGTTGCGCGGTCTGGCGCACTGGCGCCGAGGCGAAACCCGGGTTGCCGACAACCTGTTCGCCGAAGCCGCCGAGCAAGACCGAAGCAACACGCAAGCTTTCGAGTATTGGAGTCGTTTGCAAGCGGCCGACGGCCAAACCGAAGTGGCAAAACAGACCCTTCGTACCGGTTACCGCAATATGACCGAGGCCGGCGCGCACCCGGAACTGGCTTTGGCCTATTTCACCCTCGACGCCACAGCGACGACACCATGGCACCGCCCACGATCCGAGCACGCGATGGATTGACCTGCGGTCGGTGAAATGGCCGCCTCTCGCACCGACCGCAATCCAACGTTGCCCTTCACCCGACTTCATGGCTTTCCCGGGGGGTATTCCGGGTTTTTAAAATCAACGGCTTGAGGCCAAAGGCCGTCACGACAAGGGGATTGCATTCCGGGATGGCGACCGCAACGCTGGGGAGTGTGGCTCGATCGATGGGCTAGAAAGAAACGAACGGTGCCGTTGGGCACAAACGGGTCCATGCGGGGAGGCCTTTGTGGGAGCGCCGACGCCTCGTCGGCCTCGTGTGCACGCCGGT
>JANQJV010000234.1 GCA_028281465.1 Azospirillaceae bacterium
GACCACGCCCAGCAGCCGGCCGCCAAGATGGCGGCGGTCCAGCCGGCAGGGATGCCGGCGCTCCTCGTTCAGCGCCGAAACCGAACGTGTCATCAATGCGGGCCATGGGTATTACCCGGCCGCTGCCGCGCGCAGCCAATGGGGCGGCGTGGCAGATGATCACCGACCGGGTCATGGGCGGTGTGTCCAGCGGCAGCCTGCAACGCGAAACCGTCGCCGACCGGCCTGCGCTCCGGTTGCGCGGCACCGTCTCTCTGGAAAACAACGGCGGCTTCGTGCAAATGGCGCTCGACCTGACACCGAACGGCGCAGCGGTCGACCTGAGTGCATACGACGGTTTCGAGCTGGAGGTGCAGGGCAACGGCGAAACCTACGGGCTGCACCTGCGTACATCGGACACGGTTCGCCCATGGCAGTCCTACCGGCAGACGTTCCGGGCTGGCGACGCGTGGCAGACGCTAACGCTACCGTTCTGCGGGTTCAAATCGCACCGGCTGGACGCACCGCTCGATTTGACCCAGGCCCGACGCATCGGCCTCATCGCCATCGGCCGCGCCTTCACCGCCGACCTCAGCCTGGCCCGCATCGGCCTATGCCTGGCGGCCCGGTAACAGCGGTGCTCGCGCAGCGAAACGGTCGCGTGGACAAGGCCACGCCATGGCGCCTGCGGCAACCGCATACATCAGGGCAGCCACCAGCAACAAGGCACCGAGGCCGATCTGGACGGCGATCAAGGTGGCCAACACCGCTCCGACCACGGATGCACAACCGTTGATCGCCCAGGCCCAAGGCACCAGACCAGGGGTTGTCGCGCTGACATGCCGGAGCGCCAGCGGAAACGGGAGCCCCATGACGAACGAGACGACCGCAAGCGCGGCCATCTCCATGGGCCAACGCACCTGGAAATCGGCCGGCGAAAGCCAAGCCAAACCGGCAGCCAGACCCGTAATCAAAACCGCCACCGTTCCCGCCGCAACCGCCACGGCGGCGGCGGATGCCATGGGCGCGAACCGGCGCGACCAGCCGGCGCCGAGGCCAGCCATGACCAGCATGCCGGCGAGCCCGGCGCCCAGGGCATGCAATGGCACACCCAGGCTGAGGATCAGCCGTTCGATGAAGGCGATCTCGACCAGCAAAAAACCGAGACCGATGGCCAAAAAGAACAGCAAGGTGCGCAGTTTCGTGACCACCCGCACCGGGTTTGTTGGCCTCGGCAGGAACGCCACGGGAACCAGGATCAGCACGAGACTCAAGGGCACGGCCAATGCCAGGGCAGCACCATGAACCAGGTACCCGGTGTCGAGCACCGTCAACCCGCCCTGGGCGAGCAAGGCCGGTAGATCGGGCACAAGGCGCCAAGAAAAGCCGAAATGCGCATAGGGTCGGTCGTCGGTCGCGGGACGAATGTCGAATTTGTAGGCGTTGACAAACCCCGTCGGATCGGCGCTGAGCATGGCCTCGATGCCATCGCGGAGCGTCGCCCCGGCTGCCCGATGCCGCGCCGCCTGCTCGACTGTCGACGAATCCGGCCCATACGCCAAGTCGAACCCGGATGATCCGGCGAAGGCGGACAGCGCGGTGATCTCGCTGGGTGCGAATGGGACTGCCTTGATCAGGGTCGTGGCCGTGTCCCACCCCTGGATCACCGCAAGATGCCGGCCTGGTTCGGCAATCCCGTGCACCGAGAGCGCAGCCAGGGCCGTGCTGACAACACGCAACGTGTCGCGCGGCGGCGTGCGCAGACCCGTGGTCATGGCCACCATCCCGCCGGGCGTGAGGCGCGCGAGCATGGCGGCCACGGCCTCGACCGTCCGCACCGGCGTCGCCTGGGTCGACTGCAGACCGGCGGCGCCACCGAACCCGGTCTCCGGCGACAGCACGATGACGTCCCACCGGTCGACACCCTGCGTCAGCCATTCCCGCGCCGTTCCAGGCAGCACCGTGACGCGACGGTCGGCCAAAGGTGAGGCCGCCTCGACATGCACGCGACGCGCCTCGGTCAGCACGGACACCAGCTGCGCATCCGGTTCAACCACGTCGACCCGGTGCGCACCGGCGCGCAACGCCCGCCACACCTCTGTACCGCCACCAAGGCCAAGCACCAGGACGGAGGGTGCAGACATCAGGCGGTGGGGTGCCGCGGCGATCTGATGGTCCAGATAGGCCAGCCGATCGTCGGCCACACCAGCGGCCAGTGGCAGCGCCACCGGTCCCAGGCCGTCGCGGAACAGGCCGAGCTGTTCGGCCGGTACGGCCGGCGCAGTCAGGCTCAGGCCCGGGGCGTGTCGCAGCGGCACGGCCGGGCTTTCGATGACCGTCAGATCGCCGAACGGGCCGGTGCGCTCAGCCACCACCTTCGCTCCGGCCACGGTCAGATGCAGGCTCAACGGTTTGTATGGGGACGGCTGCGGCCTCGGCCAATCGCCCTGCCCAACAAGCGGGGCCAGACCGGCGATCAGCACCAGGGGTGGCACGATGCGCCGTCGCGGCAGGCCAATCAGAACCAGGAGACCGGCGGCGAGACCACCCCAGGCGATCCAGGGCAAGGCGTCGGCGGCCGGACGGGCGGACAGCCAGATCACCGCAGCCAGGGCACCACAGCCGGATCCGAGCAGGTCGAATAGGTAGAGCCGGCCGGCACGGTCGCCGTGGCGGGTCAAGGCCAAACCGAGAGCGAGGCCGACACAGAAGAACGGCGCCGCCAAGACCAAACACAACGCCAGCAACCGCACCTGCTGGCCCAGGTCCCAGATGACTTCAAGCGGGTTGAAGGCGACGGCCTCACTGGCGGCCGGACAGACGCGCACCAAGAGCGCGAACGCCGCCGCCGCCGCGGCAAAAACCCAAGGCGTTCGCGCCAGCAGGCGGTCGCGCCACAACGACAGAACCATCCCGGAGGCGCCGATGCCGAGCAGCGCCATACTGATGATCAGAAATGCGTAGGGCTGCCAGTAGGCGAGGGAATACACGCGGGTCAGCACGACCTGGTAGGCGAGCGCGGCGCCGGCGAGAACACCGACACCGGCGGCCAGCCAAGGGGTCATCGGCCGCCGGTCAAGGGCACGAAACGCACCGGCAACAGGCGCTGCGTGCCAACCGAGCCGTCCAAGGCCTTCTCCACCAACACCAGATACTGCACCGTGAACGGCGCGCCGACCGGAATGACCATGCGGGCCCCGGGTCGGAGCTGCTCGACCAGCGGCGGCGGCACATGGCTGGCGGCAGCCGTCACCACGATGCCGTCGAACGGCGCCGCCTGCGACCAACCGAAGTAGCCATCGCCGGCGCGCGTGCGCACATTGGCATAGCCGAGCCGCGCCAGATCGCCGGTGGCCCGTTCGGCCAACCCGGGCACGATCTCGATGCTGTGCACCGTCTGCACCAGTTCAGCCAAGACCGCGGCCTGGTAGCCCGACCCGGTGCCCACCTCCAGGACCATTGCGTCGGGGCCAACGTCGAGGAGGTCGGTCATGAGAGCGACGATATAGGGCTGGGAGATGGTCTGGCCGTAGCCGATCGGCAGTGGCCGATCCTGATACGCCATCGGCCTGACCTCGTCGGGCACCAGCTCGTGCCGCAGGACGCGTCGCATGGCATCCAGCACCGTCGGATCGATGCCAGTCTCCCCGGCGACGGCTGTCATCTTGGCAATCGCCCGGATAGTCTCCACCATCCGGGCCCGTTCACCGGCCCGCTCCGCCGCCATGGCGCCGGGCCATGCCACCAGACCGAGCAGGGTGAAGCCGATCACCAGTCGCCCAATCCAAGCCATCGCGCGTTTCCCCATCCGATCCGCACCGACTGACACGGCCGCAAAGAACGCCACCGCAACCACCACTATGCCTCGTGGCGATGCCCCACGCTACGGCCGAGCCGCCGTGCCCGGTGATGTGCGGTTAGACCCGGCCTGCTCCGAAGCCCTGCCACACGATTACCGGTTGACAGGGACGCTCCTGCGGGTGACCACACCGCGGATCGATCGGGCGGCAGGAGGCAGCCATGGGTTTTTCGGACGTGATGCTCGCCCTGGTGTTGGCCTTCGGTCTGTATACGGCCGATGCCGTGTGGAATGCCAACACGGTTCGGGTCACTGTGGAGACCGGTGATAACCTCGAGGATCGCGGCTATTCCTCGGAGTTTCTGACCGTGCTGTTTTTGAGCGAGCTGCGTGACATCGTCGACATCGAGTCTGTCGTGCACGCGCCCGTTGTCCGCTCGTCCGATGACCAGTCCGTCGTATCCGGTTTGTCTGCCATGCTCGGCCTGGATGAGGCGACCTACATCGTCCAGGATCTGGTCGGTTTGCGCCCGACCCGTTTGCGAGCCGCCGTCATCGCCGATAGTGGTGCGGATGACGAGTTCCGCTTCATCCTGGATGGGGAATCGCCAAACGCCCCTGGCTTCCGTGTGGATCTGCGCGGCGGCGATGCCGACGTACCCGACCTGCTCCGCCGTGCCGCCGCCAGGACGGTCCGCGAAATCGACCCTTATGCCGCCTTTCTGCATCGCTATGTCACGTTGGCGGAACGGCCGGCCCCTCTGACCAATATCGATGCCAATGAACGGCGTACACAGCTTGATTGGGCCTTGAGCCAAATTGACGATGAACTGGCCAAGCTGGGCATGGTCCGAGAGACCGCTGTGTGGCGTTCAGATCTCCATAACCTGCGCGGCTTGTTTAATCTGCTGGCTGCCGCTGAAACATCCGATGCGGAAGTCTTCGTTGAACAGGCCAAAGGCGATTTCGAACGCGCACTCGACCTCAACCGCCACTTCGCCGTGGCACGCCTCAACCTAGCCTTCACGTTGGTGCATCTGGACCGCTACGCCGAAGCCATTGACGTTCTGACGCCGTTGGTCGAACCATGGCTGCAATTTCTACCCGGCCCGCTGATGGCGTCCGCCCGAAACCTCATGGCGGTTGCCGAATGGGGGCGTGGCAACCTGGATGCCGCTGCGCATCATTTCGCCAGTGCGATTCGCGCCTACCCACACAGCACCGCCACCCATGTCTACCGTGCGGACATGTTCGCTCAACAAGGCAAGATGCGGGCTGCCGAGCGCGATCGCATGCGGGCGGCGGAGAATCTGGCCCGGTTCGAGACCTATCCGGAAGTGGCCATGCTTTACTTCCGCCTGACACCGGCTGACGACGGACCCTTGACCCGTTTCGGGCGCCGCTAGTGCGCTCACACTCGTTCTGTTCGGCTCACACTCGTTCGCGGAACCTGCTCTAGACGGAACGTCCCCGATCGTCTTTATCTAACAAGAAACTAAGCTTGGCGTGTCCAAATATAGTAGCAAAAGCAAACTTCGCTGCTATATATGCGCTCGGAAAACTGGACTGTTTCATCCCCGG
>JANQJV010000292.1 GCA_028281465.1 Azospirillaceae bacterium
TGCACGGCGCCGCGGTTTGACGCCGTCGGATGGCCACAGCACCGCCCATGGCAGCCGGTGACCGGTGATCCTGCCGCGGTGCCGGGTTGACAGGCCGGGCCGACGTGGGCGTCGGCGCTCCGGGGTGTCGCCACGGCCCGCCCGGCGTTTCACTCTCTGCGGGTCGGCGGCAGACGATGAGAACTCATTGAAATCGTGTGGCAGCTTGATTGCGCACCCACAGCACTCAAGCGCGCCACAAGGGGCGTGATTGCAGCCGCTTGGACTTGTGCAGAAGCAAATATAATTTTCTATGCAAAATGCAGAGGCCGCCGGTGTGACGACAAGTAGCATCCGATTTGCTCTTGCACTGTGGCCCATGATAATCGCATTCTAGTATGCCCGATCGGGTACCACAGTCTCAGAATCCGATCAGGGTGATTGTAATGACAAAGAAAGAAATTACTTCCGGATTGCCCGTGGGATAACGGCGCTCCTGGCTTGGGGTTCGGCGGTATGGAAACGCCCATGGAGTTGACCGCGACCTTTCAGGTGGTCACGCCGATGTTCTCGGGCGGGGCGGACCCCAAGACGGTCGAGGGTTATCGGCTGGCCGGGGTCAAGGCCCAGCTCCGGTTCTGGTGGCGGGCGCTGCACTACCCGAAACTCTATCGGGACCAGATGCACCAGCCAGGCTTTCCGGCGGCCGACTTGCGCACGCACGCCCTGAAGGCGCTGCGTCAGCAAGAAGCACGCCTGTTCGGCAGCACGGACGGGCAGGCCGGGTTTCTTATGCGCCTGATCGCACCACGCGACCGGCCGCACATCCAAACCGGCGACATCCTCAAGGATGCGGCCGGCAACCCGGTTGGCCCCGGCGCCCGCTACTTGGGCTATGGGCTGATGACGGCGTACAGCAGCCGGAACGGCCCCAAGGAGGGCACGGTGCAGCGCGCTTGCATCCTGCCGGAGCAGGCGTTCACCATCAGTTTGCGCATGAAGCCGCGCGCTGAGGGCTTTGATGGCCTGCGCCGCGCCGTGATCGCGTTCGGGCTGCTGGGCGGCTTGGGCAGCCGGATCCGGCGCGGCTACGGCAGCGTCAGCCTGATCGCGCTGGAGGGCGGCCTCCCCTGGCAGCCGCCCAAAACCGCCGAAGCCTATCGCGACGCCCTGACGGCGGTTCTGCCGACGGACCTCTCGGCCGCGGAGGCGTCGCCGCCATTCACCGCCTTCGGCCCCAAGACCCGCCTGGAAATCCTGGCCACCCGGTCCGATCCCCTGGCGGCGCTGGACCATCTGGGCCGCCGGATGCAGCGGCACCGAAGCTGGGGGCACCGCGGCCAGGTGAACGGCACACCGAGCGAACGGAATTTTCCGGACGACCATGACTGGGCCGAGGAGCCAAACAGTCCGACATTCCGCAGCGTCGTGCCCCGACGGATCGTCTACGGCCTGCCCCAGAACTACAGCAAGGTCCTCGGTGTCAAACCCCTGGCACCGCGGGACCGGCGCGCCAGCCCGCTGCTTCTGCACGTGCACGCCCTGGCCGATGGCCGGTTTGCGGCCGTGGCCACGCTGATGCCGTCGGACTTTCTGCCAGGCACAAACCCCGAAGTCGAAGTAACGACCGGCAATCCCAAACATCGGCCGGCGAACATAGACTGGTCCGTGCTCGATGAGTTCTTCGACGGTCCGCCGAAACGCGCCGCGGTGAACGCGACCGTGCCCTATTTCCCGAAAGCCGGGCGAGTCATGGTACTGCCATGAGTGAACCGGGGCGGTATCTGCATTTCAGCCTGGGACCGGTGCAGGGCTTTGTGAGCCAGGCCCGGCGCGCCCGCGATCTGTGGGCCGGCTCCTTTCTGCTGTCGTGGCTGAGCGGCCGGGCCATGGCGGCACTGCAGGACAAGGGGCTGGGCCGGGTCGCGTTTCCGAACATCGCCGAGGACCGGCTGTTCCTGGCCATCCAAAAGAAGCCCGCGCCGGGGGCTGACCATTGGCCGCTGATCGGGTCTTTGCCCAATCGCTTCAAAGCCC
Organism: Azospirillaceae bacterium; assembly: GCA_028281465.1. Lineage (GTDB taxonomy): Bacteria > Pseudomonadota > Alphaproteobacteria > Azospirillales > Azospirillaceae > JANQJV01. The sequence continues at coordinate 2,017 of JANQJV010000292.1, forward strand.
GGCTCGAACCCGGCGCCGACCGGGTCGGGGCGATGTGCCGCCAAGCCGTTGCCGATGCCTGGCGCGGCCTCGCGGTAAAAGTCTGGTCGTGTTTTCTGGCGCCGGTGGCGCACCACGGCCAGGGTACCGAGACCATCTGGAACCGCCAGATCAGCGCGTTCTGGGAAACCAGCTGGGTCGTTGCCGACGACACATCCGCCCTGGACAGCCGGAAAAACTGGCGCGCGCACATGCCTCCAGACGAGCCTGGCGATCATTGCGTCATGATGGGCGATTGGCAGGAGCTGTCCGGCCAGATCCGCGCGCAGGCGCGAACCGCGCAGGACGGGTTCTGGGCCGCCCTGCGCGAGCACATCGATGAACACGTCTATCGGCGCGGGCCCGGCGATGGACGCCCGCGCTTCGGCACCCTGGAACTGCGGGCGACCGAACGCTTGTGTGCCATTGCGCTGGTCAAGCGCCTGTTCCCCCTGCTGCCGGAAGTCACACTTCACGAGGTGTTCGGCTTCGTGCCCGGCGCCCGCATTGGCACGCCGTTGAAGCACCGGCCGGGCGGGCTGCGCAAATGGCCGTCGACGGCCTACATGGCGGCGGCCCCCTGGCTGAAACGAGCGTGGGGTGAGAACCGGGGCGCCTGTATCGCCTACCACAACGCCTTGAAAATACAGGGGCGGACCGACGAAACACTCTATGTGCTGAATGTGGCGGAGCGCGTGCCACGGGTGAATTCACTGCGCGACACGGCATTCTCCCACGGCAATGAAACCCGGCGCTTCGGCGATCTCGACGGCGCGCTGTTCTTCGACAATGCCATCCGCAACGACCGGGCCGAGCTGCGCCGGCACAGCGGCGTCAGCGCGGCGGAGGCCAACGAGGCCACCAACACGACCCTGAAGGCCCTGGCGGCCTTGCAAGCCGCGGTCATGCCCGGCGGCACCCAGCGCCAGCGGAAATTCAAAACCGCATCGCCCTTCTATGCCCTGCTGCTGATGGACGGGGACCACGTCGGCGTTCTGTTGCGGTCGATCGGGGAAGCCGCCGTATCGCACGCCCTGGCCGGCTTCACCGGCGCGGTCGAAGCCGCCGTCAAAGACCATGATGGCGTGACGCTGTATGCTGGCGGCGACGATTTCCTGGGCCTGTTTCCCCTGACCACGGCGCTGGAGGCGGCAGCGGCTCTGCGCGAGGCCTATGTCGGCGCCTTCCGGGCGGTGACCGCCGAACCGGCGACCACCTCGGCCGGGCTGGTCTTCGCCCACTATAGCGTGCCGCTCAGCTTCGTCACCCGGGAGGCCCACCGGCTCCTGGACGAGGCGGCGAAGGACCGCAACGGCCGGGACAGCCTGGCGGTTGCCGTCCACAAACCGAGCGGCAAGGCGGCGGAGTGGCGCTCCGCGTGGACGCGCCGCGCGGCAAGCCAGCCGGCGGCCCTGGTCACCCTGGGCAAACGGTTCGCCGAGGACGACGAACAGTCGAGTTCCTTTCTGTATCATCTGCGGGAGCGCTTTGGCGACGTCTTCCACCCGGATGCCATGGCCGCCCTGTCGGAAGCGAACCTCAAGGCCTTGCTCAAGGCCGAGCGTCTGCGCGCCAAGGCATTGGTGACGGTGACCGACGAGGCGGCGCGGCGCGCGGCCCATGCGGCGGCGGACAGCGACGTCGACCATCTCATGCGGGTGTGCTGTCCGGTCTCAAACCGGGACGACGCCGCGGACCCGCCTTTCGCCATCGACGGCGCCCTGATCGCGCGTTTCCTGGCCGACAATGGTTTCAGCGTCGGGGGTGTCAGCGTCGGGGGTATCTGCGTCGGGGGCGTCAGCGCTGGGGAAGGCCATGGCTGACCACCGCACAGTCATCCTGTCGCCGTCGGACACGCTGTTCTTTCGCGACGGCCGCCCCTACAACCAGGACGATGTCGGGCTGGCCGACGCGCGCAGCGTGTTTCCGCCCTTCCCCGCCACGGTGGCCGGGGCCGTACGCGCCGCCCTGGCAAGTGGCGAAGGCTGGTCGCCCGCACAGGGGTCTTGGGCTGAGGATGCCAAGCTGCGCCCGGTGCTGGGGGATGGCCCGGATGATCTGGGCGCGCTCACCTTTTCGGCCCCCATGCTGGTGCGCCGCCAGCCGCAGGGCTGGGAGCGCCTTTATCCCCCGCCCGCGACCCTGATGGGGCGCCGGGATGCGGCAGCGCCCGGCGGCTGGACCGATCTGGCGCTGCTGCGACCGGGGGCGCCGGTGCCGTGTGACCTGGGAGACGGCGTGCGCTTGCCGGCGCTGCCGGAAGATGCCGGCCCGGGCATGAAGGCGGTCCGCGGCGCCTGGCTGACCGCCGAGGGACTGGCCCAGGTGCAAGCCGGCGCGCCACCGCCAGAGCGGTGTCTCGTGGCCGCGAACCGCCTCTGGGCCCAGGAGCCGCGCATTGGCCTGGCACGCGACAACAGCGCGCGCACCGCCGTGGACGGCCAGCTCTACGCCGCCACCCATGTGCGCCCGCATCGCGACGTGGCGCTTGCGGTGACGGTCACCGGGATTCCCGACACGTGGGAACCGGCCCCGATGGGGCCGCTGGGCGGCGAGCACCGCACCGTTTGGATCGAGGCGCCCGAAAAGCCCCTGCCGCCGCCACCGGACCTGCAGTGCCTGACGCACTGCGGCGGCGAGATCCTCTACACCGTCATACTGCTCAGCCCGGCTTTGCCGCCGGAAAACTGGAACACGCCGGGAGGCGCAGTGCCCACTCTGCCCGGATGCATCGTCTCGGCCTGCATCGAGCGGCCCGTGATGATCGGCGGCTGGCGCAGCCGGTACGGATCCGAGCCCGCGGGGCCGTTGCCCCTGCGCCCGCATCTGCCGGCCGGCAGCGTCTGGTTCATGGCGGCGCCCGAGACCGAGGCGGCGGGGTTGCGGGCCAGCCCGCCGGCCAAACTCGACCCGGGCGATCGCAGCGGCTTCGGGGACATTCTCATCGGCACCTACCCGGGCGGCGGCGCCGGCGCCCTGCAGTCAAAGGATGCGGCATGATGCGCGCGGTCGTGCTCGGCCTCCTGGCCGAAACCTTCATCCACCCGGGCGCCGGCCAGGCCGACGCCACCGTCGATCTGCCCGTGGCGCGGGAAAGAACCACCGACTACCCGTTCATACCCGGGTCCGGCTGCAAGGGCGCGCTGCGCGACACCGCCTTGGCCCGCCTCGGCTTGTATGCCGTCGATGCCAAGGATCTGCCGGACGCGGTCAAGGGCCCGTTCGGCGTTCAAGACAATGCCGGCACCGTGATCGTCTCGGACGCGCGCCTGCTGCTGCTGCCGGTGCGCAGCCTGACCGGGGCGTACAAATGGCTCACCTGTCCCCACCTGATTGAACGGTTCCAGCGCGACCGCGAACGGGCCGGCACCCCGGCCACCCCCTCGGTCGACACGCAGGCCCTGGCCGAGAGCCTGGCGGCGCAGGCCGACCCCTCGCCGCCCGCGCTTGCCGCCGGGGCCGGCCGGCTGTTCCTCGAGGAACGCACCTTTGCCATCGTCGCTGCACCGGACCCGGGGTTGATCGCGCTGCTCGCGCCGGCGATCCCGGACGAACGGGCGCGGCAACGGCTGGCCGGCCAATTGGCCGTGGTGAGCGACGACGCGTTTGCCTGGTTCGCACGCTACGGGCTGGCGGTGCAGGCCCGCAATTCGCTGCAGGACAAAGGGAAACCCGGGGACGGCGGACCCAACCGGAAGATCAGCAGCGCCCTATGGTATGAAGAGACCCTACCCCCGGATACGGTGCTCTACCTCATCCTGGGTGAACGCAAACCCGGCGAGGCCGCAAAGGCCTATGGCCTCCTGTTCGATGCCGTCCCGTATCTGCAGCTCGGCGGCAACGAGACCGTCGGGCAAGGGCAGTTCCGGGTCGGCCGCTTGCCGGCGAAGGAGGGTTGAGCCATGGCCGGACCGTCGCTTGCCCGCCGCCGTGCCGGGGCCGCCCTCACGGCAATCCAGGACCTTGCCGCGGCGGCCGGGGTGAAAGCCCAGGAAAAGGAGGCCTATGCCGGCTACGTCAAGGGTGTGCCGGCCAGCATCGTGATGATCGGCCTCGGACAGACCATGGCGGCGCAACTGGCACAAGGCGGCAAAGACACCGGCAAGGGTCAGGGCGGCCAGGCCCCCAATGCGCATCGACAAATCTATCTGCACCTGGAGCAGTGGCTCTGCGGCGGCGACCCGGAATCGCCGTTCGAACCACCGCCATCCGATGCGGCCCGAGGCCGATGGCTGATGCAGCAGTTGTGCGCGGCATCGGAGGAAACCTATCTGATTGCCCAGGCCGAAGCGCTCGCGTACCTGGAATGGCTGAAGAAATTCGCCAACGCCTTTCTGACGGTCCCTGAGGCCGGGAACGCGAGCGATGGGCAGACGGCATGACGGCGCCGTTGTACCGAGGTGCGGCCTCCCTCGCCGCCCAATCCTTCAAAGCCGCCGCCGACGGCACTTGGGCCGGCAACGCGGGGCTTTGGTACGACAAATTCTGCGACCGCTGGGCCGACGACTTTTCCGATCTGGCCGGCGACGATGCCAAACGCGCCTGGATCGGGACCGTCATCCATCCGCGTCGGGATGACGGCAGCCCGGTCACCGACCGCCAGGTCAAGACCGGCGATCGCCACCTGCTGGCCGAGCACCACGCTCGCCAAACGGCGTTGGCCGGTGCCTTGCGCGGCTTTCTGGACGATCATGTCCTGGATGCCCGCCTGGTCAGCGGCTTGGGTCGGATCCACCCGGTGGAAAACGGCTTCGGCTGGCACCATAGCCTTGGCGTGCCTTATCTCGCGGGCGCCTCGGTCAAAGGCATGGTCCGGGCGTGGGCCGCGCATTTTGCCAAAGGTGTGACCGCCGACACCGTCGATCGGCTGTTCGGCCCTTTGGCCACCAGTAAATCGTTGGCGGCCGGCACGATCATCGTGCTCGATGCCCTGCCGACGGCGCCGGTTACCCTGGCGTGCGACGTCATGACACCACACTATGCGCCCTGGTACCGGGATGGCGAACCGCCGGCCGACTGGCACAGCCCGACGCCGATCCCGTATTTGGCCGTGGAGGCCGGTGTCACCTTCTCATTCGGCATGCTGCCGCGCCCCGGGTGCTCGCAGGATGATCTGGACACCGTGCGCCGCTGGCTGATCGACGCCCTTGCCTGGCTCGGCGCCGGCGCCAAAACCGCCATCGGCTTCGGCCGTTTCCGCCCCGAGGACCAGCCGCGTCCCCCAGGTCCCGAACCCTTGGCCAAGGCTCGCCCCGAAAAACCAACCGACAACACCTCGGGGCCGGATCCTGTGCCACGCCAGGCGTTCGTCGACGACGAACCCGTCACCATCGTCGGCCGCGACGGCGACGACTACCGCGTCCAATTCCCCAACGGCGACATCGAACCCGTCACCGCCGACGAAATCACGTGGAAATGACGGTCGGTGCGGTCGCCCTTCCCTCCATCGCCGATCACAACCGGGGGGTGCGGAGGATGCCGCTGGCGCGTCAAACGTCGACACGGTAGGGGGCACCGTCAACGTGTCAGGTCCGAGGATTCAAATGGGCGCAAATCCCTCTGAACGTTTTGACAGTGCCCTTCAAGGACTTCCGGGGTCGCAGGCCAACATCCGGACCCGAAATGAGAATAACAATTAGTCACGTTGACTGGGACGGAGGGCATCGGCACTTTTCGTCAATGCTACCTCGGTCATTATGCCGAGTACCGGATTATGCCGACCTTGGAGCTTCACCTGGCGCCGACGGCGGCTCTCGCGGCTTTGGGGTCGGCATAATCAGAGCGCCTCGAGGAAGGCGAGGAGCTTGTCGCTCGGGCGGTAGCGGCCTGGCTTGGCGGCGACCGGCGTTGTTCGGGCCTGGGCACGCTCCTTGAGGTCGAGGTCGGCCTGCAGGTAGACCTGGGTGGTCTCGACCTGTTCGTGGCCGAGCCACAGTGCGATCACCGCGGTATCGACCCCTGCGCGCAGCAACCGCATCGCCGCAGATGGACCGTTTTACCTCCAACGAGCGGGCACAACTCGCCTGTGAAATCCTTGAAGATGGGACGAACGCTTCAAGTCGGCTCGGCAGGTCCAACGCTTCTTGTCCATCCACGACCAGGTCGCCAACCTCTTCCACCTCCGCCGAGACCACCGGTCCATCACCGCGTTCAGAGCTGCCCGTACCCAGGCCTTCGCGACCTGGGCCGAGGTCGCTGGTGCCAAACTGGTTGTGTGATCATCCAGTCTCAACGTTCAGGGGGATTTGTGCCCATTTGAATCCTCGGACCTGACACGTTGACGGTGCCAGATCCCTCCCCTTTGGGTGGCGCACAATCCGACCCCAGCGAAACCGCCAATCCGGGGTACCACCGGATGGAGAGCTCGCCTCCGGCCCCTTGCCGTCACACCGAGATCACCAACGGATGATCGGCCAGCTGGCGGTCGCTGGACAAGAGCGTCAAGCCTTCCGCCTGGGCCTGCTTGACCAGCATCCAGTCGAACGGGTCCTTGTGCGGCAATGTGACCTCCAGCGCCGTCACCACATGGTGGGCTTCCAGCGGCAGCAGCCGCGCGCCTTTGCGGGTGAAATAGGCGACAATGGCGTTGAGGCCGGCATCCAGCGGCAGTCGCGAAGCCCCCTCCGCCGTCGTGGCCCGGTGCTTGAGATCGATCTCCCACAAGGCGACGGTGGAGACGTACAGTTGGGTATCGCGCCGCCACAAGATGTCCCTGGCCCGCTCCGTCAGGCGGGCGGGATCCTGGACGATGATCAGCACCTGATTGGTATCGAGCAGCACGGACATGGCGGCGTGGTCCCTGCCCTACTCGTCGCCGCTGAGACCGAGCACGGTCCGGCTCAGACCTTCGTCATTCACATCACCGACGGGACGAGGCGTCATGGGCAGGCCGCATTCCACGCGCAACGGGTCATCGGGTGAAAAGTCGAAGCCGCCGGTCCGGGCGATCGGCGTCAAAGCAACGACGGGCTGGCCATGCCGCGTGAGCACGACCGGTTCCCCGCGTTCGGCAGCGCTAATCAGTTTGGTCAGTTCAGCTTTGGCGCGGTGGATGGGGACGTGCACGCGTGTCCTCCGGAGTGGCATTGTGTGGGGTCAAAGTAGTCCAAGTATGGTCCATGGATCAACCATCTGCGGACCACATGCCTGATAAGGCCCATATCATCGGATTGAATGGATGTCTTGATTGTCGAATCTGGGCCGGTTGGTGGGGCGGCATCGGCCACTCATTCCGGCTGCTGATGGGCGCGCCGCAGTTTCTGCAGGGTGACGCCGGCCGGGGACTGGTGCACGGCGAGCGAGCGGATGTAGCGCAGTGGCATGTCGGTGGTTTTCCAGCCGCGCGCATGGCAGATCGGCAGGATATCCACGCCGTGGACGGTCAGGTCCTGGGTCGAGCCGACCCGGGCGGAATGCCCGGAGAAAGCGGCGACCAGTGTCTGTACCATGTCTGGGGGCAAACCTTTGCCGACGGCCGCCCGGCAGACCAGGTCCTTGATGATCCGGTTGACGGCCCGCGGTTGCAGCGCCTGCGACCCAACTCGTCCAAAACGATCGATGGCGCGGAACAGCGGGCACGGCGTCTTCGCGTCGGCGGCGGAGACGAGACCGGCCTCGTCCCGCCACAGCGCCACGAGCCGGATCGTTTCCTCCGACAGGAACACCACATCGGCCTCGGTGCTGGTCTTTGTCCGCGGCACGGTCAAGCTCCAGGCGGTCCCGTTGGAAACAAGGTCGCGGCAGTCGACGGCCACGAGCTCCGACCGCCTGAGACCGGTATCATAGGCCAGGCTGATCAGCGCCTGGTCGCGCCGGTCCGCCAGGCGCTGCACCGGCAGGCCCAGGAGATCGCTCAGCACAATCGGCGCGTCCTGGCACCTGAGGGGCGCGGCCTGGCGCTGCGGTCGCGCCAGGCGTTTGCGCATGCCGCGCAGCGCCCAGACCACGCGCTGGTCCTTGGTCGGATCGCCGACACCGGCGAGTTTGTGCACCAGCGCGACGGTGGCCACGGCACGGCTGATGGTGGCGCGGGCCTTGTCGGCGGCCATCAGATGATCGATGTAGGCGGCCACGTCCCCGGCGCCGGCCGGCACCGCCGCCCGGCCCTCTTGGCGGCACCAAAGGGAGTACCGCCGCAGATCGCCGGCGACGGCGCGGATCGTGTGCGCGGACGCCCCGGCGCGCCACGCCTGGAACCGGTCGATCAGCGTGCTGTAGGTCCCGGGTTCGATCGGCCCTGGTCCGATACCCGGCGATTGGTCCGGATCGGGTCGAAGACCCGCGGCGGCAAAGATGTCGATGGTGGCCGGGACCGCGCCCATGGCATCGCCAACCTTATGCGACCGTCATGGTGTCGGAGGCCGGATGCACGCGGACATCGGTTCGGCCAAACTCGGTGCCCTTGAACAGCAGCGGGGCATCCAGGTGGCGAGCGACGGCATAGCTGAGGCAATCGCCGAAATTCAGCGCGATGCCTGAGCCACGGCCTTTGCCATAGCGATCAAACGCGATCTGGGCCCAGCGGACCAGCGCCTGGTCGAAGGGCACCACGGTGATGGAGGATCGGGCCAGGAGCCAATCACAGAACTGATTGGCAAGGCTGTCGTCGGTGCCGCGGCTGCCGTGGAGCACCATGAAGGTCTCCACCAGAGTCGGTGCGCCGATACCCACGACAGCGTCCAAAAGTACCCCGCGCAGCGGTTCGAACCCGGCTTCCCGGGTTGCCACGGCCACCAGAGCCGAGGTGTCGGCGGTGATCATCGCGGCAACCCGCGTTCGTCATAGAGGAAGGCGTCGTCCTCTTCTTGGGTTCGCGGAATGGCCGTCGCAGCGATCTTGCGTGTGATCATGTCGAGCTCGGCCAACCGCAGGGCTCGGTCGGTGTCGGCTGTGCCCGGCGGTCTGGGCGGCTCGAAGGCGCTCAGGGCGGTTTGGACCGCCTCCCGGACGCTGACCCCCAGGCGCCGGGCCAGCGCGTGGGCTTGCTCATAGACCGCGTCGTCGCGGATGGTGAGCTGGCGGGTCTTGGCCATCGGTTTTTTGCTCCCGGGAATTTGAGTGGCCGGTTTTGTGCCGTTGCCAGCAGTATGGCAGGGAGACCAGTAAGCTGCAAGAGCTGTACGCTGCCGATAACGCAAATTATCGGCCATTTGAATTGCGAGAATTATCTAAGCTCAAATACCCGCATAAGTTGTACTCATCGCGTCCTGAATTGAACCCTTCCCTAACGGCAGTAAATCGGTAAAAACTACCGAAATGCCCTCCCCGTCCGACAGGGCTCAGCCCCGCCGTCTCCCTCGCCAGCCCTCGAAACTTCACCAAACAACACCCGCTGCCCCGGCGCTCCGCGGTGCCGGGGTGACTTCGGGACCGGCCGCAGCCCGGCTCGTGCCTGCTTGCCTGGCTCACGACTGAACTCGGGCACAGCGGAAGCCCAGGTCGTCGAGGCGGGAGTCGGGCTCGAGCCAGGCCCGGTAGGCGCAACGCACGGACTGCGCGTCGCTGCACCAGGACCCGCCGCGAATGACACGCCCCGCGCCGGCTCCGCCGCCAAGCCAGGCACTGCCATCCGTCGGCGCCCCCTCGTAACTGTCGTGCCAATGGTCGGTGCACCACTCCCAGACATTGCCCAGCATGTCATGGAGACCCCATTGATTGGGGCGCCTGAGTCTGACCGGGCGCGTGCCCGCCCGCTCATGCGGATACTGTTTTTCCGGCCAACCACTGTTGTCGTCGCCATTGGCCAAGTCGAAATCAACACCACTGTTGCCGCCGTACCAGGCGATCGGATCGAGCGCAGGCGCATTGAATTCACCGAGGATTTCAATCGGGCCGGTGTGGAGCGCGGTATCGGTGCCGGCGCGGCAGGCGTATTCCCATTGCGCCTCTGAAGGCAGCATGAGCGCCAATCCCGGAACCCGCGCATTGATCTGTTCGATGAAAGCCTGGACGTCGTCCCAGCTGACCTGTTCCACCGGCCGATCCGAGGATTGGAACCGGCTGGGGTTGGTTCCCATCACGGCGGTCCACACGCCTGGGTGCAGGGAGTGTCAAACAGCCAGAAGCCTTGCTCGATCAGAACCTCGTGTCTTGGGCCTTCATCGTCATAACGGCCTGGCTCGTTCTCAGGCGACCCCATCATGAACCGGCCCGGGGGAATCCAGCGCAACCTCTGCTCAACCTGATCGACCGAGACCGCAACGAAGACGCCACGCCGATCCTGCCCCCAGCCGCATGCCCAATCAGGCGGACAGCCGGAGACAAGCGGGTGCCAGCTCGTGTCAATGATGGATCGGACCGCCATGGCGCCAGCGCTGCTGAATCGAATACGCCAGATGGTAGAGGCAAGGTTCCCGCTCGGGACCTTGGAGTCTCAAAGACGGGGTGAGTATCTGAGCTTTGCAAGAACGATTTTTCGTAAACCCGCCCAAACGATCAGGCGGCAGCCGGTGAGCGTTCGCCTGGCTGCTGCGCGCGCTCCTAACACACCGGGTGCCTTTTGGTTTCGGCGACATCCGCAGAAGCGCCACGGATCGCGGTCTGGTCAGGTCCACACATTCCAGTGCGGTCGTGAGCTCGGGCACAGCGGAAGCCCAGGTTGTCGTTGCGGGTGTCGGGCTCGTTCCAGTTCCGGTAGGCGCAACGCACGGTCTGCGCGTTGTTGTTCCAGGACCCGCCGCGAATGACACGCCTCGCGCCGGCTTTGCGACCACTTTCCAGCGGACCTTCCCGCGAGAATGATGGTGGATCGTTAAATTTCAACACGTTAAGACGCGACTCGAAAGGATTGTAGTCACTAATATGGCACAGAAAACCCATTGATTTCAGGTTTCGACTCGAGTATAATCTACCCACTATGCACGTGGACAGCCAGACCTATAGCCGCAACGGCAAGACCTACACTCGGCATCT
>JANQJV010000335.1 GCA_028281465.1 Azospirillaceae bacterium
CCCTGCCGGCTGGACCGCCGCCATCTTGGCGGCCGGCGGCTGGGCGTGGTCCGGGCCGGCTGGAAGCCGGCGGTCCAGCCGGCAAGGATGCCGGCGCTCCGAAGTTGGGAAAACCCTCGCAAAATCAATCTGGTAGCTACCAACCGCCGGATTTGGGTTGATACCCCCTGCAGGCATGCCCCGGAGTCGGATTGGGCCGATTGCGTCATCGACATCCTGAGGGCCGTCTCTGCACCAGGAGGAGTCTGGATCGGCGACAATGTCGCGCCCTGGACACGGGACGGGCGCGCCGCGAAACCCTGGTCGGACATGCCGATGCGGCTCTGCGTGCGGTGCCGAATGGGGTGCCCGGGTTGATCTCCCATCTCCGCCGACTTGGCCTCGGTATCGGAGGGCTGGCGGTGCGCGGCTCCTCCCAGCGCCGATGGCGCCCCGATCGACGCATACATCGATGCCAGCACCTCCGATCCCATCAAAATCAAGTGCCTATCGGGCAAGGCGGTCGCATCAAACGACAGTCGTAACCGGCTTGGGCCGCGCATCGCCAGTCTGCTGGACGGTCCACATCGCGCCGTCACCGGCCATGACGAACGGACAACGCCAGGCCGACAGGTTCGACGCGAACACGACTCGACGGCGTCGAACCGATGAGGCGCATCGAATACGCAACCGTCGGGGCCGTTAGGGATTGTCGAACTGGTCACCCACGACGGTTACCGGCGGCTGACAGGCGTCAGACGAAAACCCTCACCGTGGCCGGAACACCAACCATCGTGATGTGGTGAAATTGAACACCATGCCGGCGACCGAGCCAGCCGCGACGGCCAAGACCGGCTGGGTGAGAAACGGCTCCCCCTTCACAATCAGAGCGGCAAAAGTCGCGTAGTTGACGAGCGCACCAAGCGCGTTGGCAGCCAGGAAACGCAGCCACTGCCGCACCGGTGCCCGCCGGTCGGCAGCAGCGAAGGTGAAACGGCGGTTTAGGGCCCAGGTGACGGTGGCCGCCGCCAAAAAAGACGGCAGGCGCGAAACCAGATGGCCGGTCCCGACATTGAAGACCAGGACATAGAGCACGGCGGCGTCGACCATGAACCCGATCACGCCGACCAGGCCGAACCAGATGATCTGCCGCCCCAGCGCCGCCATGCCGGTCACCCGATCGATCGCCCTGAAGCGGGAATCGCCAAATACCGCATGCGCTTACTTTCCTGCCGGCCGCGCGTCACACTGTTCAGGAGGAGGCCGCATACCGCATTCAAGCTCGCCAGAACCATCAATCCGACCGCCACCAGCGCGGTCGGCAGCCGTGGCACCAAACCGGTCTCCAGATAGGTCAGAATGAGGGGAATCGAGAGCAGAACCGCAGCGCCGGCAAAGCCAACCGCCAGCGACAAGAAAAACAGCATTGGTTTCTCATCCATAAACAGATGCAGAATGGTGCCGAGGATACGAAAGCCGTCGCGGAAAGTCTTGAGTTTGCTTTCCGAACCGATCGCGCGGTCCTGAAACGGTGTCTTGACTTCAGCGATCGGCATACGAAGCTGGAGCGCGTGGATGGTCAGCTCGGTCTCGATCTCAAACCCGGAAGACAAGGCTGGAAACGACTTGACGAAGCGGCGTGAGAACGCCCTGTATCCTGATAGCATGTCGCCGATCCCGTCGCCGAAAATGGCGGCCGCCGCCTTGGTGAGCATGCGGTTGCCGAAGCGGTGGCCCGGCCGGTAGGCATGGCCGTCCTGGGCATCGCGGGCCGCATTGACCATGTCGAGCGGCCCGTCCAGAAGCCGGGCAACCAGCATGGGTGCGCTGGCGGCGTGGTAGGTATCATCACCGTCCACCAACACATACACATCAGCCTCGATATCGGCGAACATGCGGCGGACAACATTGCCTTTCCCCTGCAACGGCTCCTGCCGCACGATGGCACCGGCAGCCCGGGCCACCGCGACAGTGTCGTCCTCGGAGTTGTTGTCGTAGACGTACACGCGGGCGGTCGGCAGCGCGGCATGGAAATCGGCAACAACCCGGCCAATCGCGGCGGCCTCGTTGAAACAGGGAATCAACACGGAGATACGGGGCAGACCGTCGACAGACGGTCGAGCCCATTCCGTTTCGGGCAGCCCGGAAACGGCCATGGAGTCGGCACAGGTCATGGAAACAGCTTGACGGCCACGGGTGAAGCGGATCGTTTGTGCTGGTGATACGGGAGAGCCTATCGGGACGAAAGCGGATTCAACCGCATACCAGCGGTTTGGTGCCGTACGGGCGCTGCGTCCGTCAGCCAAGTCCAACCGCTTCGGCGATGCGGCTTCGGCTCAAATCCACCCCGGACAGATCGGCATCGGTTAGATCGGCACCTGATAAATCCGCATCTTTCAGACGAGCATTGCGCAGATCGGCACAGACCAGTGATGCGCCAGTTAGATCCGCCTTCTCCAGATCCGCTCCGGCCAGAATCGCACCGTCCAAGCGTGCGCGGTGCAGGTTGGCTCGCCACAGGTGATCGTTCATGCTCTGAATGTGGACCGCTCCGAGGAGAGCGCCGCTCAGATTGGCTCCGTTCAGCGAGGAACGCTTGAGCAATGCGCCGCGCAGGTCGGCATGGCGAAAATCGGCTTCACGCAAATCCGACAGCGATAGATCGGCAATGGCCAACCTGGCCCCCGCCAAACATCCCTTGGGGTAACTGATGGTGGTCATGACGGCGGCAGCAAGATTGACCCCCTGCAACGTGACGCCCCTCAGATCGAATGCGGACAAGTCGGCACGTTCGCCGTGTTTGCTGCCGCTACCGATCCATTCGGCATGCGCTCGCAGCAGTGGCTCCAGATCGGGGCCTTCGCGCAGAAAGGATTTGCCGAGAACAGCGCCCTTCAGATCACCGGACGCGAGATGCGCGCTGTCCAGCACAGCTCCGGTCAACACGGCCCCCTTGAAGCTGGCACCGTTGATGGCAGCCCCGGTCAAGATGCTGCCCGTGAGCTTGGTATCCTTGAGGATGGCTTCGGTCAGGTCGGCACCGGTGAGATCGCACCCGGTGAGGTTGGAATTGGTAAGGTTGGTGCGCATGAATTTGGTGCCACGCATCACCGCGTCGGTGAGATCCGTCTGCATGACGAAGGCATTGGCGATCTTGGCGCGCGACAGATTGGCGGCGTTGACGGTGGCCGCCGTCATTTCGCTGATCACCGGTGACGGATCGAAGCGGTGCTCCGCCAGCTCGCCGGCGGCATCCCATCGCATCATCATGCCGTCACGCAGATCGACTTCGACCAGATTGGCACCGCTCATCACCGCACCGCGCAGGCAGGCGCCCCTGAGGTCACCTCGGTGCAGGTTGGCGTGTTCGAGGTGCGCCATGCGCAGATCGGCCGCATAAAGATTGGCGCCGGAAAGATTGGTTTGCGACAACCGGGCGCCGAACAATTTGGCGCCGCTCAGATCCGCATCCGAGAGATCAATACCGCTCAGGTCGAGGTGGGACAGGTCGTGGAACTTGAGGTTGGCGCGAATGCCACCCGATTGACTGCGACGGAATGCGCGATGGCGCGCGATGACACCGTTTAATTGCGTCTGCGTCAGCCTTGGCGTGCCGGAACCGGGCTGGGGACTGCGCATTGCCGACATGATCACACCACTCGTCAGATTCCGCATCGATACACAAGGACCGACCGGTCAACAAAAACATTAAGTAAAAACCCATCAATCGGGCTCCACACATGTTAAAGATAACTTGGTCTCATGTGTGTTACAACTCAATGTGGTTCATCCCACAAATCTCGATCATAAGCCGCGCGGATGTGAGAGAATATGCACCCGAAATTGGAGGGCGTTTCATTGAACGGATCGCATCCAGCACTGGCACGCCCCGCATTGGCACCGGCGCTCTGTCCACCATCCTAACCCCCATCGCCCGACGCCCAGCGTTCCCCATCGCTGTGACAATTCGATTGACCGGTCGGCGAACACGGCGTTAAGGGGAGCTTCCAACCCACGCACGAGCCAACCCATGTTTGAAGGCCCATGTTTGAAGGTCTGACCGGCCGCCTCGGCGATATCTTCGACCGCCTGCGCCGCAACGCCGTCTTGACGGAAGATGATGTGGCCACGGCCATGCGCGAAGTCCGCATCGCTCTCTTGGAGGCCGATGTCGCCTTGCCCGTGGTCAAACAGTTCGTCGCCGCCGTCAAACAGCGCGCTGTCGGCCAGGAAGTGCTGCGCTCGGTTTCACCGGGCCAGCAGGTCGTCAAGATCGTGCACGACCATCTCGTCGAGTTGCTCGGCCAAGGCGAGACAGACTTGATGCTGAACGCGCCACCGCCGGTCGTTCTGCTCATGGTTGGCTTGCAAGGGTCAGGCAAGACCACGACATCCGCCAAGATTGCCTACCGGCTGCGCACGCGGGAGCGCAAGAAGGTGCTGATGGCCTCGCTGGACACACGCCGGCCGGCGGCCCAGGAACAGTTGAGCGTCCTGGGTGAACAGGTCGACGTGTCGACGTTGCCGATCGTTGCCGGCCAGGCACCGACGGCCATCACCGACCGCGCCTTGAGCACGGCGCGCCTGGCAGGGTACGACGTTCTCGTGCTTGACACCGCCGGCCGGCTGGCGATCGACGACGAGCTGATGGACGAGGTCGCCGCGGTGCGCGACTTGGCCCAGCCGACGGAAACGCTGCTCGTCGCCGACGCCATGACTGGTCAGGATGCCGTGGCGGTGGCCAGCACCTTCGACCTGCGCATCGGCATCACCGGCATCGTGCTGACCCGGATCGACGGTGATGCGCGCGGCGGTGGCGCGCTGTCCATGCGCCAAATCACCGGCAAGCCGATCAAACTGCTCGGCGTTGGCGAGAAAGTCGACGCCTTAGAAACCTTTCACCCCGACCGAATCGCCGGCCGTATCCTCGGCATGGGCGACGTGGTCTCGCTGGTAGAAAAGGCAGCAGAAACCATCGACCGGGCCGAGGCGGAGAAACTCGCCGCCAAGGTGCAGAAAGGCAGCTTCGATCTGGACGACATGGCGGCCCAGTTCCGACAGATCCGCAAGATGGGCGGTATGTCGGGCCTGATGGGCCTATTGCCCGGGGTCGGCAAACTCAAGAACCAGATGAAGGATGCCAACGTCGACGAGGCGCAGATCAAGCGGATGGAAGCGGTCATTCTGTCGATGACCAAAGCGGAACGCCGCGACATTCGGGTGCTCAATGCGTCGCGTCGGCGCCGCATCGCGGCCGGCTCCGGCACGTCGGTACAGGACGTCAATCGCCTGATCAAACAGTTTCAGGAAATGCAAGGCATGATGAAGAAGGCCAAGAAACTGGGCAAGAAGGGCCTGATGCGGCACGGCCTGCCCGGCATGTTGCCGCCGCCGCGGTGAGTCCGGGCGGTCACCACGGCGTAATAAAAACCCTTGCATTGACAGCCGATTTTGCGCTAGGAGCTGCTTTTCGTTTGCATGCGCGATCATCCACGGGTCCGGCCGCCCGGCGCGGCCGTGGACTTTATGTGTTTTGTTGTGTATGCGCGCAACCGAGATTGGGAACGAACGAGTGTTGACAGCATGTCTTTGAAAATTCGCCTGGCCCGCGGCGGTGCGAAGAAGCGGCCCTTCTACAGCATCGTGGTCACCGACTCGCGCAGCCCGCGCGATGGCCGGTTCATCGAGAAGATCGGCACCTACAATCCGATGGTGGCCACCGATCACCCGCAGCGCATCCAGATTCATGCCGAACGCGCCAAGCACTGGCTGACTGTTGGCGCCAAGCCGACCGATCGGGTCGCCCTGTTTCTGGGTCGAGCAGAGCTCATGCCCATGCGACCATATCGGCAAACGCCGAAAAAATCGGCTCCCAAAGCCAAGGCGCAAGAGCGCCTGCGGCTGGAGGAGGAAGCTCGCAAAGCCGCTGAGGCCGGATGATCCGCCACGGCCGGTTCGAACGACGGAACGCCCGGATCTAGCGGCCCATGCAACCAGACTCCCGACATCAACGCGTGTGTGTCGGCAAGATCGTTGCGGCCCATGGCGTCCGGGGATTGGTCAAGGTTAAGAGCTACACGGCGAAACCGGAATCGCTGGCGGCCTATGGACCAGTGACCCTGGACGGGGACGGGCGGCCACGCACCGTGCATCTGATGTCGCCGATGGGGCCGCTTTGGCTCGCGCGCCTGGACGGCATCGACGGGCGGACCGCTGCTCTGGCTGTGCGTGGCAGGACCCTGTGGGTGGATCGGACCGCTTTGCCGAGACAGGAGGAAGCGGACGAGTTTTACCATATCGATTTGATCGGGTTGCATGCCTTGGCACCGGATGGTCAGGCGTTCGGCCATGTGGCCGCCGTGTACAATCATGGTGCCGGCGATGTGTTGGAAGTGCGCCGGATGGACGGCAAAACCACCTTGGTCCCGTTCACCCGTGCCTGTGTGCCGGACGTCCGCCTGCGCGACGGTTGCCTCACCGTCGATCCACCCGCCGAGAGCTTTTGACATGTCCGGTGATGGTCCCAAATGGACGGCAGTCGTCCTGACCTTGTTTCCCAACATGTTCCCGGGGCCGCTGGCGTTCAGCCTCGCTGGCAAGGCCCTGGAGAAACGCATCTGGTCATTGGAAACGCTGGACATTCGGGATTTTGCCGGCGATAAGCATCGCTCGGTCGATGATGCACCATTTGGCGGCGGCGCTGGCATGGTCATGCGGCCAGACGTGTTGGACGCAGCGCTCTGCCGAGCCAAGTCCGCTGACATCGGCGACGCCGGCCCGGTGCGCGCGATCTACTTGTCGCCGCGCGGCAGACCGTTGACCCAGGCGCGGGTCCTCGACCTTGCGCACGAACGTCGGCTCGTCCTGTTGTGCGGTCGCTATGAGGGGATCGACGAACGGGTGATTGAGGCGCACGGGTTGGAAGAGCTTAGCCTGGGCGACTTCATTCTCTCGGGCGGCGAACCAGCGGCACTCGCGCTGATTGACGCCTGCGTCCGCCTGCTGCCGGGCGTGATGGGCAATGCAGCCGGGGTCGGGGAGGAGAGCTTCGAAGACGGATTGCTGGAGTATCCGCACTATACCCGACCGGCGGAATGGATGGACCGGCAGGGTGTTCGGCGAGCGGTGCCGGCGGTTCTGATCTCGGGCAACCATGCCCGTGTCGCGGCATGGCGTCGCGAACGGGCGGTGGCGTTGACGCGGGAACGCCGCCCGGATTTGTGGCGCCGGCGGGTGGCTCTGCCGGCAACGGACTGCGACTGACACTCGGCACGGGCGAACCGGCCGGGTCCTCTGGTGGGGATGAAGAACGATGACACCGCTACACGAGATCGACCAAGAACAGATCGCGAAACTGACCGAATCCAAGACCATTCCGGAGTTCTCGCCGGGCGACACCGTCCGCGTCAACTTGAAGGTCGTCGAGGGCAGCCGCGAGCGCATCCAAGCCTATGAAGGCGTCTGCATCGGACGCAAGAATGCCGGCCTGCACTCCTCCTTCACCGTGCGCAAGATCAGCTACGGTGAGGGTGTGGAGCGCGTGTTCCCGCTGTATAGCCCGCGCATCGATTCCATCGTTGTGGTGCGCAAGGGCGCCGTACGCCGTTCCAAACTCTATTACCTGCGCGCTCTGCGCGGCAAGGCAGCGCGCATCACCGAACGGACCACTGGGCGCGGCATGACCCCGCGCACGAACGCACCCAAGGGAACGGGAGCCAAAGGGATCGGGGCCAGGGCCGCCGGCAAGTCCACGGCAAAAAAGAAGACCTCTTGACCCCCTGGCGGCGGTTAGACCGGAACGGCAACGGGCCAGTCACGCCACCAAGGTCTTGTTCAGCGCGTGCCAGACGGCGTTGCCGCGTGCCACCAGCAGTGGCGCCGTATGGGGTGGACGGACGTCGTACGCATCTCCGCTCAAGTTCTCACCGTCTGCCGCCGTCCCGCAGAGGATGAACCTCTGGGCGGGTCGTGGCCACATCCCGGAGCGCCGACGCCCCGTCGGCCCAGCCCGT
>JANQJV010000339.1 GCA_028281465.1 Azospirillaceae bacterium
ATTGGGTTCTCTGCTTCATCGCAACACAGAACGATTTGGCCGCGAGCGGGAGACCCGTTTATCACCCCCTACTGGAACACGCTTGAAGCCGCTCTCGAAGCAGGAGCGATGGCGCGCCTTCTTAGATTTCGAAGGCTGCGACACCCCATGACCTGTGCTGTTCCGTTTCGGCCCACCGGCTCCCGGTCCGTAGGGCGCGCTTCAGCGCGCCGCGACTGGGCGCCAGGTTCGAACATCGGCGCAAGCTGCGGCGCGCTGAAGCGCGCCCTACGGTCTGCGTGTTGGGTCGAGGACGTCTTCGATGGTTTGGGCGTCCAGGATGGCATCGGTCATGCTGTCCAATTGCGCGCCGTCCGACCCGCGCACCTATTTCCTCATCTGCCGCAATACAGTTTCGGCCTGACCTTCGGCTCGGCCTTGCGTCGGTGGCCTGAGAGCTGGTCGTCCGGCGTGTCGAGCAGGTGGGCAAGCCCATAGCGGAACGTCAACGGACCCAGCGCCACCAGCTCGGGCGGCAAGCCGTAGGCTTCTGCCAGCGTGTCCGGATACGGCCAGTCTTCGGTGCCGTGGTGAAGCAGGATCGGATACACCACCGCCGGCACGACGCAAACCTGGCCACCGGCGGTGAGCCGTTGCTTCAGGATGTCCGGCTCCGGGGCGCTCTTGTGTTCGACCGGGGTCCAAATCCGCGCCTCGTCACCGTCCAATCCGTCGTGGACGAGAAGCGCTCTACGACGCCTTCCGCCGTCGTTTCGGCTGCAGATAGGGTAGCAGGTACTGTCCCGTGTAGCTTTCTGCGCAGTCGGTGATCGTGTCCGGGGTTCCGGCGGCGACGATGTGGCCGCCGGCATCGCCGCCTTCGGGACCCAGGTCGATGATCCAGTCGGCGGTTTTGATCACCTCCAGATTGTGCTCGATCACCAGGACCGTGTTGCCCTGGTCGGCCAGATGGTGCAGCACCTCCAGGAGTTTGCGCACATCGTGGAAGTGCAGGCCGGTGGTCGGCTCGTCCAGGATATACAGCGTTCGGCCGGTGGCGCGGCGCGACAGTTCCTTGGACAGTTTCACGCGCTGGGCTTCGCCGCCGCTGAGCGTGGTCGCCGGCTGGCCGATCTTGATGTAGCCGAGGCCGACCTTCTGCAGGGTCTCCAGCTTGTCGCGGATCGACGGCACGGCTTTGAAGAAGTCGGCCCCTTCCTCCACCGTCATTTCCAGAACATCGGCGATGGATTTGTCGCGGTAGTGGATTTCCAGGGTTTCGCGGTTGTAGCGCTGGCCCTTGCAGATGTCGCAGGTGACGTAGACGTCGGGCAGGAAGTGCATTTCGATCTTGAGAACGCCGTCGCCCTGGCAGGCCTCGCAACGCCCGCCCTTGACGTTGAACGAGAAGCGTCCGGGGCCATAGCCGCGCGTCTTGGCCTCGGGCAGGCCGGCGAACCAGTCGCGGATGGGGGTGAAGGCGCCGGTATAGGTGGCGGGGTTGCTGCGTGGCGTCCGCCCGATCGGCGATTGGTCGATGTCGACGATCTTGTCGATGTGCTCCACGCCGGTGAGCTCGTCGTGCTCGCCGGGTGCGGCGCGGGCGCCGTTCAGGCGGCGTGCCAGGGCTTTGTACAGCGTGTCGATAACCAGGCTCGACTTGCCGCCGCCGGACACGCCAGTGACACAGGTGAACACACCGAGCGGAACATCGACGCTGACATTCTTCAGGTTGTTGGCGCGCGCGCCGATCAGGCGGATCGCCTTGCCCTTGTGCCGCTTGCGCCGCTCGGCCGGGAGCGGAATCTGCTCCAGACCGACCAGGTATTTGCCGGTCAAACTGTTCGGGTTCTGTTGGATCGCCGCGGGCGGGCCTTCCGCCACCACCTGGCCGCCGTGCACGCCCGCCCCCGGCCCCATGTCGAGCACGTGGTCCGCGGTGCGGATTGCATCTTCGTCATGTTCGACCACGATCACGGTGTTGCCCAGGTCGCGCAGCCGCCGCAGCGTCGCCAGCAACCGGTCGTTGTCACGCTGGTGCAGGCCGATGGACGGCTCATCCAGCACATACAGCACACCGGTCAAGCCGGAGCCGATCTGCGAGGCGAGCCGGATGCGCTGGCTCTCGCCGCCGGAAAGGGTGCCCGACGAGCGGTTCAGGTTCAGGTATTCCAGCCCGACGTTGTTCAGAAACCCGAGCCGTTCGTTGATCTCCTTGAGAATGCGCGCCGCGATCTCCCGGTCCTTGGGTTTCAGATGGTCGTTGAGATGCCCGAACCAGGCGCCGGCGTCCTTGATCGACAGCCCGGTGATCTCTGAGATGTTGCGGCCGAGAATCTTCACCGCCAGCGCTTCCGGCTTCAGGCGCTGGCCGTGGCAGGCGTCGCACGCCTGGCTGGACATGTATTTGCCCAGCTCCTCGCGCACCCAGGCGCTGTCGGTCTCCTTCCAGCGCCGCTGCAGATTGTTGATCAGGCCCTCGAACGGCTTGCGGGTTTCGAAGGAGCGCAGTTCGTCTTGGAACGTCAGCACGATGGGCACTTTTCCGGAGCCGTACAAAATGACCGTCCGCGCCTCCTCGGGGAGCTGTCGCCACGGCACGTCCAGGCTGAAGCCGAAATGTGCCGACAGACCCTCCAGGGTCTGGTCGTAGTATTTCGAGGTGGAACTGGCCCAGGGCGCCAAAGCGCCCTTGCGCAGGCTCAGCGTCTCGTCCGGCACCACCAGCATGGGGTCGAAGTATTGCTGGAAGCCGAGGCCGTCGCAGCTCGGGCAGGCGCCGAACGGGCTGTTGAAGGAGAACAACCGGGGTTCGATTTCCGGGATGGTGAAGCCGCTGACTGGGCAGGCGAATTTGGCCGAGAAGGTGGTGCGCTCGCCGGTGTCCGGGTTCTCCGCGAAGGCCAGACCGTCGGCCAGCGACAGGGCGGTCTCCAGGGAATCCGCGGTCCGGTTGCCCAGGCCGGGGCCGACCACGATGCGGTCGACCACCACGTCGATGTCGTGCTTGAGCTTCTTGTTCAGCGCTGGCACCGCCTCGATGTCGTGGAGCTGGCCGTCGATCTTGACGCGTTGGAAGCCGCGTTTGCGCAGGTCCTGCAGCTCCTTGCGGTATTCGCCCTTGCGCCCGCGCACGATCGGGGCGAGCAGCAGCAGGCGGGTCTTCTCCGGCATCTCCAGAATCCGGTCGACCATCTGGCTGACCGTCTGGCTTTCGATCGGCAACCCGGTGACCGGCGAGTGCGGCACGCCGACGCGGGCCCACAACAGGCGCATGTAGTCGTAGATTTCCGTCACCGTCGCCACGGTAGAACGCGGGTTCTTCGAGGTGGTCTTCTGTTCGATCGAGATTGCCGGTGACAGGCCTTCGATGGCGTCCACATCCGGCTTTTGCATCAGTTCCAGGAACTGGCGCGCATAGGCCGACAGGCTCTCCACATAGCGGCGCTGACCTTCGGCATAGATGGTGTCGAAGGCCAGCGAGGATTTGCCCGAGCCGCTGAGGCCGGTGATCACGATGAGCTGGTCGCGCGGCAGATCCACGTCGACGGATTTGAGGTTGTGCTCCCGGGCGCCGCGAATCTGGAGTTTTGTTTGCATCGAGGGCGTCCTCAGGCGGTCGGCTCGGTGTCCGGCCGGTACCGATTGGCGGGAAAAAACGCGGGGTTTCGAAGCTCTTCCAGGCCGTAGGGGGGGCCGTCCGGCAAATCGACCAAAAGGATGTCTCGTGCCTGCTGCCTGGCATCTTTGTACAGGGCCGCCAGGTCGAGGTGGTGGACAAGACTTGGGCTGCGTCGGAACAATCGATCCAGCCTGGATCGGTGCGCTTTGAGTTCCTTGCGCCAATGGGCGCGGGGCAGGGGGTCGGTCGACCATTCCAGTTTCAGCAGATGCAGGATCACTTGCACCAGCAGCCCTTCAACCACGTCCAGCGCCTGATTGCCCAAATCTTCGACCTCTTCGGCTAAACGGTCCAGGTCCAGATCGACAGGCAGGTTCATGCGCAATGCTTGCAGCCGGCGAAGTTCGGCAGCCTGATGCCGCGTCCAAGCGAGGTAGTCATCCGGCATGTTCATGATTTGTGCTTTCCGATCGGGCCGCGACGCGCTACATTAGCCGATGCCGGATGCCGTGTCAGGACGGGCATGCCATGAGATTTCTGGCGTGCGCCGCGGCGTGGCGACGGATTAGGATTGGCGATGAAGCGACGAATGCGCGGGGCGGGCGGTCATGGCAGGCAGTGTCAACAAGGTGATTCTCATCGGCAATCTGGGGCGCGACCCGGAGGTGCGCACCATGCAGAGCGGCGGGCGCTTGGCCAATCTTAACGTGGCCACCAGCGAGACCTGGAAGGACCGCAATTCCGGCGAACGCCGTGAAAAGACCGAGTGGCACCGCGTCGTCATCTTCAATGAGGCGCTGGTCGGGGTGGCGGAGCGCTACCTCAAGAAAGGCGCCAAGGTCTATCTGGAAGGCCAATTGGAAACCCGGAAATGGACCGACCAGGGTGGGCAGGAGCGCTACACCACCGAGGTCGTGCTGCGCCCGTACCGCGGCGAACTGACGATGCTGGATGGCCGCAGTGAAGGCGGAGCCGGCGGCGGTGGCTTTGGCGGTGGTGGCTATGACCGCGGTGGATTTGCTCAGAGCGCTCCCGACTACGAGGATGGCGGCGGCGGTTTGGGCCGCGGTCGTGCTGGCGGCGGTACCGGTGGTGGCGGCGATTTCGGCGGCGGCGGGCCGGCTCCGACTCATCACGATGATCTGGACGACGAAATCCCGTTTTGAGCCGCACCAGCAGGGAGGTGGCCGTGCAACCGCCCGAGCCACGGTGGCCAGGGCAGCTATGAAACGGTCGATATCAGGACTCCCCCACACCCAGATGATCCGGCCACTAACAAGAAACTAAGCTTGGCGTGTCCAAATATAGTAGCAAAAGCAAACTTCGCTGCTATATATGCGCTCGGAAAACTGGACTGTTTCATCCCC
>JANQJV010000425.1 GCA_028281465.1 Azospirillaceae bacterium
ATACCAACGGCCTGAAACAAGGACCGGTCCTCCGGCCGCCGTATTTCGGAGCGCCGGCATCCGTGCCGGCTGGACCGCCGGCTTCCAGCCGGCCCGGACCCCGCCCAGCCGCCGGCCGCCAAGATGGCGGCGGTCCAGCCGGCAGGGATGCCGGCGCTCCTCGTTCAGTGCCGAAACCGACCGTGTCGTCAAGTCGGGCCCTGGATATCATCTTTCGGTCATCCGTCCGCGTCGCTCTGATCGCTCACCCTGACCGTCGGCTCCAGCCAGCCGTGAACTTTGGTCAGGAGATCCGCCCGTTTGATCGGCTTGCCGATCCAGTCGGACAGGCCCAGGTGTTGCAATCGGCGTCGATCGGCGGCGATGGCACGGGTTGTCATGGCGATCACCGGCGTTGCAGTTCGGTCCCCGGTACCGGGATCGGAGCGCTGCGCCGTTTGGGCGGTTTCCACGCCGGGCAGCGCCACATCCCAAAGCACGAGGTCCACCGGCTGCGTTGCCAGGGCCGCTAAAGCATCCGAGCCGGTTCCGACCCCCACCACCTGATGACCGGCGTCACTCAGAATGTGCTGTACCAACAGTCGGCCCAGTTGGTCGGCCTCGGCCACAAGGATGGTCGCGCCGCCCTGGGCAATTGCCGGGCCGACACCGGTATCGGCACCATTGCCGGTCGCTTCGACGGCGGCTGAGGGAGAGATCGTCTGCCCAGTTCGCACGTCGGTTTTGAAGCGGGCGGTGAAGGAAAACCGGGATCCTTGGCCGCGCTTCGATTCGACCCAAATGCGACCGCCGAGCATAGCGACGAATTCCTTGCATATGGTTAGGCCGAGCCCGGCGCCAGCATGGCGGCGGGTCATGGTGTCGTGTTCCTGTTCGAAGATATCGAAGATGCGTTCCCGGTTTTCCGGGCTTATGCCGATGCCGGTGTCGGTGACATGGAAAGCCAAGACGATGATCGGCGCCATCGCTTCCAGGCACTCGACTGAGAGACTCACCGACCCGGTCTCGGTAAACTTGATCGCGTTACCGATCAGATTCACCAGGACCTGGCGCAGGAGGCGGGAATCGCCCTGCAACCGCTGCGGCAGGCCGGCGGATCCGCCATAGTGCAACGCCAGACTCTTGGCCATGGTCGCCGTTTCGAACAGGCGAATCACGGCAAGCATCTCGTGTTCCAAGCTGAATTCCTCTTGGATCACCTTGAACTTGCCGACCTCGATGCGTGACAGATCGAGGATGTCGTCAACCAGTTTGAGCAAACCGGTGCCGGCTTCTGCGATGATCGCCAGGTGGTCGCGCCGTTCCGGATCGGTTTCGCCCACCGCCAGCAAGTCGGTGAAGCCAATGATGGCGTTTAGAGGCGTCCGCAATTCATGACTCATGGCGGCCAGGAAGCGGCTTTTGGCGGCGTTGGCGGACTCCGCCTGTTCCTTGGCCCGCTGCAGTTCGACGGTGCGCTGCTGCACCCGGGTTTCCAGGATTTCGTAGGACCGGCGCAGTGCAGCTTCGGCCCGCCTTCGTTCGGTCAAGTCGGAGGCGACGAAAACCAGATTCTGCAGAGCGCCCCACTGGTCGAGGATACTTGAACCCGTCAGCAGCACCGGCACCCGCTGGCCGGTGGCCGTCCGCAGGTCCAACTCAATACCGTCCAGGAGGCCTTGACTCAGTAGGGCAGCAAAGCCGTCGCGTTGGAACCGTTCGCGGTCGGCCAGATCCCAGAGGTCGACGATGCGCGTGAGGCTCGGGTGGTCAAACCGCTCACCGAACAGCTCCGCGAGCTGTTGGGTATCGGCCATGGCCCCATGGTCCAGTTCGCCCGTGGTGTAGCCGGTGATGTCGAAAAAGCGCCGATTCGCATAGACAATATGGCCACGTGCATCGGTCACCAGCGTCATGGCTGGGCTTTGCTCCACGGCTTGCGACAGTCGGCGCACCGCCAATTCGCGCCGATCCTTCTCCGTCGTTTCCACCAGAGCGGCCATAACCAACCGATCGGCCAACTTGAACGCCAAAACCTCAAACGAACACTGGATGCCACCATAGTCGTAGCGGACGCTGTCGATCATCAGATTGGTGCCATACCGGGCGACATTGAGCAACTCGGCGGCAAGTGGTGTGAACGCGAGTCCCGGTAAAGCGTCGTGCAACGCAAACCCTAAAATGTGTCGATGATCGACACCGAGGAGTCGATCGGATGATACATTCGCGTCTTCGAGAACCAGGGTATCCGCGTTGGCAACGCGCAATATCAAAACACCAATACGCAGTGTCTCAAATATTTCGGCGTAATTGCGTCCGAGGGCGGTCGCCGGTTCGGTTCCCCCTGCCGATGTCGAGGCGGCTTGAACAAAACCCGGCGTAGCGGCCAGATCCGTGGCTGCCGCCGCTTCGAATTCCTGGATCAGGGCCAGAGGGAAAGTCGACATCCGTTCCGTCAAGGTCACCCCTTAGCCATGCCTTTCGGTCGGTTACGCCCCGCCGGGCTTCGACCCGACCGGCCACGGCAGCCCTTGAGCGACCACCCTATGGGAGTGCGTCACCGGCCCTTAACATTCCCTAAAGTGTTGCCTTACTGCTGCCGTCCGCCGTTCCGTTATGCTATAGCACTTAATATGTTCAGTTGGTGAGGCCATCACCAGTTAGGGTGGTGTTTTATAGGCATTGTCCACAATTTCAGCTCAATCATCACATGGCCATGGACAAGAAGCTCGCCCAGTCGATCGCCGCGCATCAGAGGTTCGTCAAATCACGGCAAGGCGGCGTCCGCCTGTCGGTCCGCGACGTGGATTTCTCCGGCCATAGGTTCAACCGGCTCAGCTTTGCCTATGCGGGGCTGGTGGCCTGCAACTTCATGGACTGCCAGCTCGTGGAGGCGAATTTCGACGGCGCTGACCTGTTCGGCAGCAATTTCAGTGGCGCGAACCTGGCGCGAGCACGCATGGCGCGCGCCGACTTGCGCGGTGCCAATTTCGAGCGCGCCACGCTGATGGACGCGAAGATGGATCAAGCCAATCTGCAACCGGGCAAGATCATGCGCTGGGACGGCGGTGGTGACCAGGTCCTGACTCCAGTAAGCTTTTCCCAAGCTAACATGGCCGGCATCCAGATCAAGTCGACCAATCTTTCGCGCGCGAACCTTTCAAAGGCCTTCCTGCAGAGCGCCAGCCTGGAGGAGTCGGATTTCTCCGCTGTCAACCTGATGGGGGCGGATTTGTCCGGGGCCCGGTTGTGCGGTGCCAAATTGACCAAGGCGGTGCTCGATGATGCGAGGTTGGACGGCGCCGACTTGACCGGAGCTGATCTGCGCGATGCGTCGCTGCGCAACGTCGATTTGTCCGCATGTGTTTTGGCCGGATGTAGCCTGGAGGGGGCGGTGTTGTCGCTACCCAACCCGCAGGACCTGGCGGGGCGCATGATGCCGCTGCTGGCGGCGCATCAGGCCTGGTTGTCGTCGGACGGTGTGCGGGGCCAACGCGGCGTGTTCGACGGCAAGGTCTTGGTTGGTTTGGACCTGAGGGCGCGCGTCTTGAGCGGTGCCACGTTCCGTGGCACGGTTTTGACCGGAGCCGATCTGAGCCGTGCCACGCTGTCGCTGGCCGATTTTACCGACGCCCGCATGGACGACGTGCAGTTGGACGACTGCGACCTTTCGGGTGCCGTCCTCTTGCGCGCATCGTTGCGTGGGGCTCGTTTGCGCGGGGCCCGGTTGCAGCCGATTGAGCTGATTGCGCCAGACGGATTGCGCACTGGCCGCTTTGTCGCCACCCGTTTGGGGGGCACCGACCTTACCGGTGCCGATCTCACCGGCGCTCGGCTCGATCGAGTCGACCTGACTCAATGTATTCTGACCGATGTCGACCTCACCGCTGCGACGCTGATCGAGTGTCGGCTGCCGGGCTGATGGCAGAGGTGATGGTCTTGGCTCCGCTCGGAGTCGGGGCTGCGAACGTGGTGTTTCGGCGACTCGTTGTCCATTCTGTCATGCCGGTCGTCCGATTTGATGATGGGTCTCGTTTGGCCTCCGTCGCAAAGCGCTGGTTTTTCTATCGGTTCGGCCGTCAACGCCCAGCCAGCCCATTGGTTTGAAGCCGGTATTCCCGATCCGGCACGGGACTCCGCCGTCAGACGAGCGGAGCCGACTTCCAAGACGAAGTCGTGTAGGACGAAGTCGTGTAGGACGAAGACGTGGCTCTGAGGAAGCAGCAAAGGTGATGCACTCCAGGTGACACCGAATTCGAAACCCGGAGCGGATGGGGCCAACGGCCGAGGCGTCTGGTCGATGGTGCCGTTGGCAAGACCACGGCTTGGTGCGTCGGCGGTCGGTTGGTTAGCAGACGGAGCCATGGACGGCGAGCATCCGTCTTGGGCCATACCAAGGCTGTGGACGATCTCACAGTCGGTGGCTTTTCGTCCGCGCATCGGGACAAAGATGCGGCTGCACCAGCGTTCGCGGTCCTCCGTCGCTGTATCGAGAGGCCGCGAAGACTCTGTTTCAGACGGACACGCGTCGCTGTCGTTTGCTCTTGGTGCCGCCAGCCATATCTCACTGTTTCGAAAATCCGATTCGGTCCGGAGTCTTGCAAGCCTTCCGAATGACTGGCGAGGGGTCTGCCGGATGCAAGCGGCCCGGTGGTTCCGTCGTTGAATGCGTGTCGTGCAGCGTTTCACTGTCCGTTTTTTTGGGGCGGCCGCTGCAGGAGACGCCACGGCGGCTGTCCAGACGTAACGCTCAGACTCAGAACAGGAAGTACCGTTGCGCCATGGCAAGTTGTTTGGCCGGTTCGCAGGCCAGCAGGGCGCCGTCGGCGGTGACCTCATAGGTCTCCGGATCGACCTCGACCTTGGGTGTGGCGTCGTTGTGCACCATGCTGGTTTTCGAAATGCCGCCGCGGGTGTTGCGCACGGCCAAGAGCCGCCGATCGAGACCCCAGCGCGCCGCGATGCCACCTTCGAGTGCCGCTTGGCTGACGAAGGTGACCGCACTCTCGACCCGGTTGCGACCGAAGGCGGCGAACATGGGGCGATAATGCACTGGCTGCGGTGTCGGGATCGAGGCATTCGGATCGCCCATGGGGGCGGCGGCAATGCTGCCGGCTTTCAGGACCAGATCGGGTTTGACACCGAAGAAAGCCGGCGACCAGATGACCAAATCGGCCAGCTTGCCGGGGCGCACCGAACCGACATGGTCGGCCACGCCATGGGCGATGGCCGGGTTGATGGTGTATTTGGCGACATAGCGTTTGGCGCGCAGATTGTCGTTGTCGCCGGTTTCCTCGGGCAGTCGTCCGCGTTGCTTCTTCATCTTGTCCGCGGTCTGCCAAGTGCGGATGATCACTTCGCCGACCCGACCCATGGCTTGGCTGTCCGATGCAATGATAGAGAATGCACCGAGATCGTGAAGGATGTCTTCGGCCGCGATGGTCTCCTTACGGATGCGGCTTTCCGCAAACGCCACATCTTCCGGGATGCGTGCGTCCAGGTGATGGCACACCATGAGCATGTCCAAGTGCTCGTCCACCGTGTTGACCGTGAAAGGTCGGGTTGGGTTGGTTGAGCTTGGCAGCACATTGGCTTCGCCGCAGACTTTGATGATGTCCGGGGCGTGACCGCCACCGGCGCCTTCGGTGTGGAAGGCGTGGATGGTGCGGCCCTTGAAGGCGCGCACCGTGTTCTCGACGAAGCCACTCTCGTTTAGTGTGTCCGTGTGAATCAAGACCTGCACGTCGAGGGCGTCGGCGACGCCCAGGCAGCAGTCGATGGCACCCGGGGTGGTGCCCCAGTCCTCGTGCAGTTTGAGAGCGCACGCCCCGGCCTCAACCTGTTCCTCCAAGGCGCGCGGCTGGCTGGCGTTGCCCTTGCCGAAGAAGCCGAGATTCATGGGGAAGGCCTCGGCCGCCTGCAACATACGCCCGATGTGCCAGGCGCCCGGTGTACAGGTGGTGGCGTTGGTACCGGCGGCTGGGCCGGTGCCGCCACCCATCATGGTGGTTAGGCCCGACATCAGCGCGTCTTCGATCTGCTGCGGGCAAATGAAGTGGATATGTACGTCGAGGCCGCCGGCAGTCACGATCTTGCCCTCGCCGGCGATGGCTTCCGTACCCGGGCCGATGACGATGTCCACACCCGGCTGGGTGTCCGGGTTGCCGGCTTTGCCGATGCCGGCGATGCGGCCGTCCTTCAGCCCGATGTCGGCCTTAACAATGCCCCAGTGGTCCAGGATCACGGCGTTGGTAATGACCGTATCCACCGCCCCTTCGGCCCGGGTCGCCTGCGATTGGCCCATGCCGTCGCGGATCACCTTGCCGCCGCCGAACTTGACCTCTTCGCCGTAGACCGTGTGGTCGCGCTCGACTTCGATGATCAGGTCGGTGTCGGCCAACCGCACCTTGTCGCCGGTGGTCGGGCCGAACATGTCCGCATAGGCGGCGCGGGTGATGGTCGCGGGCATGTCAGAGTGCTCCCATGATTTTCTGGTTGAAGCCAAAAACACGGCGGCGTCCGGCCAAAGGCACCAGGGTGACGTCTCGCGTCTGCCCCGGCTCGAAACGCACCGCCGTGCCGGCGGCGATGTCGAGCCGCATGCCGCGCGCCGGCACCCGGTCAAACCGCAGCGCTTCGTTGGTCTCGTAGAAGTGGTAATGGCTGCCGACCTGTATCGGCCGGTCGCCCGTGTTGGCGACACTGAGCGTGACGGCGGTTGCACCCGCGTTCAGCGTGATGTTGCCGTCCTGGGGAATGACTTCGCCTGGGATCATGGAATCGGTGCCTCAGATGTGGGACGGCCGAAGGAATTGCCTACGACTTGGGCGGATCTTAACGTGTCTGGCGATTGGGAGAGTCGCACGGACCATCCGACTTGGCTGCAACTCAAGAACCGTGCCAACGCTTGGCGTCTGGGCTCGGAGGTCGGCCGACTGCCCTTTTTTGCCACCATTGACCGGCCGATCACTCCTCTAAATGTTTGGATTTGCTAAATGTTTGGATTTGCTTGTGGCAACGTCGGCGACCCGTACAAATCTACTGCGGTTTGTCACGATTTGTCACGTTTGGGTGCGCCGCTGAGTGCTGCCGATAGTGCCGGCACGATGGACGCACATGACGGCGTTTCCGTCAAACGGTGGACGGCGGCCGAGTAGGGGCAATCATACCTGGAGCGATGTGTCGACCGCGGGGCGCGGAACGCAACGTGCATGGGACTTGGGTCAAATCTAAGTGCTTTGCGATGGGGGCCAATCCACAAACCATCCGACGTGGCCCAGCTTCAAGAACGGTGGCACCGATCGACGGGTTCGGGCAGATGCGGCTGGTCTTCGCGCTCGGCACCTTTCCCGACGCCGGCCCCGTGCTCCAACCTGACCACCGCCGTCGCGGGCAATCCGACCAGTCAGCCAACGACAGCGACAAGCTCGGCGTTATACCCATGGCCCGCATTGACGACAGGTTCGGTTTCGGCGCTGAACGAGGAGC
>JANQJV010000426.1 GCA_028281465.1 Azospirillaceae bacterium
TTCGGCGCTGAACGAGGAGCGCCGGCATCCTTGCCGGCTGGACCGCCGGCTTCCAGCCGGCCCGGACCACGCCCAGCAGCTGGCCGCCAAGATGGCGGCGGTCCAGCCGGCAAGGATGCCGGCGCTCCTCGTTCAGCGCCGAAACCGACCTGTCAATGCGGGCCATGGGTATGATTGCCCCGTCTCGGTGCTTTGGGCAGAATACGCCGGCGGACGTGCAGAGATCAGTGAGCCTTTGGCCGTGAGCATCGACCGCGTCTTGTGGTCGGCGATCGCGTTCCGGTCCGTCTGATTGGTGGCTGGGTCCTGCCGATCCCGTGATCTGGTGTTTTTCCGACATGGCGAGCTGAGCCGCCGTTGCCGTGCTCGATGTCAATCTCCTCCGCTGGCCTCCGATAGCCGCTAGCGTGGGAGCGATGATGTCGTGCAGCGCAGGCACTATCAGATCGTCTGGCTGATTGCGCAGGGTGGGACGACAACCCAGGTTTTGCGGAGTACAGCCTCCAATCCCTGCTGGAGTCGGGAGTTCGTTGTCCTCTGATTCCAAGAGCGGTCCTGCGACCGCCCCACGCTTTCGGATTGTCGCCCTAGAGTGCGGTCACGTCGACCTGCACGTCGAGGGCCTGGAATGCGTCGGGGGCACCAAAAAACGTACCGGCGATCGGGACAGCCTGGGTCGGTTCCCGGGCCACAGCGACGCGGATCAGGCTCTGGCCACCGACCAGGCCGTTGGTCGGATCGTATTCCACCCAGCCGGCCCCAGGTAGGTACACCTGCACCCAAGCATGGGTCGCCCCGGCCGTGGCTGCCGACAGCACGCTCGGGTCGGCGTACGGATCATAGAGGTAGCCGGATACGAAACGGGCGGCAAAGCCCAGGCTGCGCGCTGCTTCCATGAAGAACAGCGCATAGTCGCGGCATGACCCACGCCGGGTTGCCAAGGTTTCCCCAGGGGCCTGAGTGCCGGGTTCGTGTCGCACCACGTAGGCGAAGTCGTCCTTGATCGCCTGGTTCATGATGCTGAGCAGGGACTGGGTGTCGCAGGGCACGCCGGCGGCCGCGACGAAGCGCTTGGCCCATTGCTGCACCGCACCGTCGCTGTCGTCGTAGTGGCGTTCTGCTGTTCGGCCGAGGTCGGGAATCTGGTCGGCCGGATAGCTGAACGGATAGGTGGCGGCGAACTCGTCGATCGGGCAATCCGGGTGCTGATAGCCGTAGTGCTCGAGTGTGATCTCGCTCTCGATGACCAGCTCGCTGGTGGTCTGGTCCTGGAAGCGGGCCACGGCAATGGAGTTGGAAAAGACATCATGCATCCAGCGCACGTCGGCCGGCGGCGACAGGGTCAGCCGCGTGGCCAGCAGGCGGATATCGTGGCTGTCGCGCGGTCGGATCATGGCGCGGTGTTCCCCCAGGCGGACCGGCTGATTGTAGCGGTAGGTGGTGTTGTGTCGGATGCGCAGGGTCTGCATCGGCTGGCCTGTGTTGCAACGCTCAGAACCGCCCGGAAGCCGCGCCGCCGCGGCGATTGGGGTCTGGGACAATCATGGGGGCGCCCAGTTTATGCCGGCTTTGCTATCGGCGGCATGCCCCAATGGGGCTATGCGCTGGCTTGGCACGGTCCGACAGCACGCCGCGGCAATAGGGGGCTGTTGCACATTGGAAGTAAACCACTAGAGTACCGCGGCGCGACCCCGCAAACAACCCGGAGACCCATGTCCCTTCCGATCCGGCCCCTGGAGAGGCACAGATCACGGCGCATTCGGCCGATCGGTCGAATCAAGGCATCCTGGCTTTGGCGCGGTGGCATCGTTCTTGGTCTCCTGCTCGTCATGTTCCCAGGGATCGATCAGACTGTCTCGGGCGTCTTCTTCAACCCGGATCACACGGATCCGATGAACAATTTCCACTTCCGACGATCGCCCGTGCTCGAGGTGGCGCACGACACCGTACAGATTCTGGGATGGGTTGTTGGTCTGTCTGCGTTGGCCGCGTTGCTATACACCGGGGTGCGCTTGCGCCGTCTGCTCGGATTGCCGAGCCGGGCCTGGTTGTTCTTGGTCGTGGCCATGTTGCTCGGACCAGTCATCATGACCAATGCCGTCTTCAAAAATCTATGGGATCGGGCCCGTCCGCACCAGTTGGAAATGTTCGGCGGCTGGGCACAATACACGCCACCGTTGATGATGGCTGATCAGTGCGACAGAAATTGTTCTTTCGTGTCGGGTGATGCGGCACTGATGTTCTATTTTCATTCATTTGCCTATTTGGTTGGCCAACGGCGCCGACGCGCCGTGTTCTATGGCGGGCTTGTCCTTGGTGGTTTGGCGGGAGTGATGCGCATCATGATGGGGGCGCATTTTTTCAGCGACGTGGTGTTTGCCGGCATCCTGGTGGTCGGGACGACAGCAGCCAGTCACGCGCTTGTCTTCGGGCCACGCGCCACCGTCCAATGGTGGCGAGAGACGGTTCTCGCGCCAGCGTCGGCGGCAGCGGCAATCCGCCACGGGTAACCGGGGCTTCACGTTATTTTGCTGTCCGTTGCGGAATGGCGTCGCATGAAACCCCGTGCGGATTGGCTGCGCCAGGGTAACCTAGGAGCAGTAAGATGCCTCGATGGCATGCCAGGAGGAACTGATGCAGGCAAGGCTCCAGACTATCGGCATGGTCGCTCTCGGGTTGTTGGTTTGGGCGCTCTGTTGCGCCGGCCCGGCCACGGCTGCCGATCCTGTCGGCGAGATCATTCGCCAGCGCGGCAGCGTGTCAATCTCCCGCGATGGTCGGGCATTCCCCGCACAGGTCGGGAGTATGGTGCGCGAGGCCGATGTTGTGGTGACCGGTGACACCGGCCGGGTTCGAATCCGCTTCGTGGACGGCACCGTGTTCACGCTCGGCCAACGCAGCGCCTTTCGCGTTGCCGAATACGGGTTCGACGCCGACGCGGGTGACCGAGACGTGCGCCTGACCGCACTCAACGGCATTTTCGGCGCTACGGTCGCAGCGGTTGCCGGTACGCCCAGTTTCGATATCGAGCTAATGAGTTCGGTCGCATCGGTGCGGTCGACCAGCCTGATGTTCGACGTGACCTCGATGCGGTGTGAGATTTTCGTCGAAGAGGGTCGTGTCATCGTTGCGCACAAAGCTGGTGCTTATGAAAGCATTGAGCTGGTCGATGGCGAAGGCACGGATGTCATGCCCGATACACCGCCGACACCGGCAAAAATGTGGGGCACCGCACGGGTCGATGCCTTCCGAACCCGATTGGCCATGTAGGGAGAAGATCATGGCGGTTCGCGGCGAAGGCGCCGCCGGCGTGGCGGCGGTATGATCGGTCGGTTTTGGTTCTTCGGCCTCACATTGCTGATCGTCGCCACCGTCGTTGTGCTGTACCGGTCAACGCGCAGCGTTCCGCTCATGCGGAATATCGAGGCGCTGACTCTTGACTTCCGGTTCCAACTTCGCGGCGTTCGGCTGGCTGGCGTGGAAACGGCCATCATCCTCATCGATGACGCGACCCTGGCCGCACTCGGTCGTTGGCCGGTGTCGCGCCGCCATTTCGCCCGGTTGGTCGATCGGCTGGCAGCCGCTGAGGCCCGCGTTATCGCCTTCGATCTTCTGTTCAGTGAGGCCGAGCCACCCTATGCCCGGCCGGTGATGGATGCCCTGACCGCCGCTCGTCCGATCCTGCCAGCGGACTCGCCGGAGGCGGCGGATATCGACCACCTGCTAAGCCAAAGCACACCCGATCGGTTGTTTGCCGACGCGTTGAGGCGAGCGGGAAACGTCCTCATCCCTTATGCCTTTACCTATGGACAAAACGGACCGGAGGCCGTACCACCCGCAGCACCGGATTTCATTTTGGATACGGCGATCCAGGTTTACCGCGAGCCGGACTGGGGTGCACCCCTGTTTCCAGTGACACCGACCGGGCTTCTGCCGCCCTTGTCGGAGCTCGGCCAGGCCGCGGCGAGCGGTGCCTACGTCAACGTGGTATTCGATACTGATGGGGCGTTGAGATTCGACTATGCCGTGCTGCCCTATGACTGGGATTATATGCCGTCTTTTGCGATCGAGGTGATGCGTCTCTATCTAGGCGTGCCGCGCGATCAGGTACTCGTCGAGTTCGGTCGCGGTGTGCATATCGGTCCCTTGTTTCTGCCGACCAACCGGTTCATGGGACATGTGGTCAACTACCATGGCCCGGCTGCCACTTTTCCGACCTACAGCTTCATTGACGTGCTGGAAGGCCGCGTGCCGCCCACACTGTTCCGCGACCGCATCGTGCTGATCGGTGCCACGCCGCTCGGTATCGAGGACGTCTTCCAATCACCGTTCACCAATTTGCTACCGGGGGTTGAGCGCTTCGCCACGCTGATCGATACCATGCTGCACGGCGATCACTTGATCCGCGATGATCGCACCACGCTGCTCGACTTGGTGATGATCGCGCTGTGTGGCTTGGCGGCCGGGTTGGTGCTGTATTCCATTCCGCACATGTGGATGATCCCGGCCGGCGCGGGGCTGTTGGTCTTGTGGAGTCTTGGCAATCATCTGGCCTTCGCTGAGCTTGGGCTCTGGCTCAACTACGTCTATCCGACCCTGAGCGCCATTCTCGCCATGACCTCCGTGTTTGGCATCCGGGTGGCCAGTGCCGAGGTGCAGCGTCGGCGGGCCCAGCGGGCCTTGCGGGCCAGCGAGGAGCGCTATGCCCTTGCGGCGCGCGGGGCTAACGATGGGTTGTGGGATTGGGATCTCGATCAGCAGTGTGTCTACTACTCTCCGCGCTGGTTGGCCATGGTCGGTGAAGCCGATGGACGTAGCCATGACGCTCCGTCATATTGGTTCGATCGTGTACATCCATTCGATCTGCCATTGTTGCATGCCGCCATCGATGCCCATCTGGTCGGGTCGTCGGCGCACTTGGAGGCGGAGTACCGCATCCGCCACACCGACGGGGCAGAGCGATGGATGTTGGCACGCGGCCTCGCAGTGCGCGACCAAACGGGACGGCCCGTACGCATGGCCGGCTCGCAGACCGACGTGACCGAGCGCCGGCGCACCGAAGAGAAGCTGCTGCGCGATGCGGTTCAGGACGGCTTGACCGGGCTGGCCAACCGGGCCCTGTTTTTGGATCGTGTCAACCAGGCCATCGCACGGCACGCCATGGAGCCGGACTGGCGCTTTGCCATTTTTCGTATCAATTTGGACGGGTTCCGTCAGATCAGCGATACCTTGGGCCAAGCGGTGGCAGATCGGTTGCTAATCGCGGTCGCCCGGCGTCTGGAACAGCTCATCGACCGGCGCACCGACGGGCTAGCGCGCCTTGGTGGCGACGATTTGGCGGCGCTCGTGGAAGGATTCCAAGTCGGAACCGACCTGGAATCCCTGGCGCATCGATTTCAGGAGGCCATCGCGGTGCCGATCGGGATCGACGATCGCACGGTGCAGATCACCGCCACGGTCGGGATCGTTCGGCACGACCATGCCGGCGGCAACGCCAATGACGCATTGCGCAACGCTGATCTGACCGTGACACGGACACGCCGCGATGGCCCGGGTCTGGCGGCGACGTTCGATCCAAGCTTCGATGCCGAAGCGGCCAAGCGGTTCGATTTGGAGGTTGCGCTGCGCGAGGCGATTGAGGCCGGCGACCAATTGGAGCTGTTTTATCAGCCGATCGTCACCCTGCCGGCTCGCCGGCTGGCCGGTTTCGAGGCACTGATGCGCTGGCGTCATCCCAGCCGCGGATTGATCTCTCCGGGAGATTTCATTCCGATTGCCGAGGAAACCGGACTGATTGTGCCGATGGGCAACTGGGCGATCAAGCGGGCGTGCCGGCAGATCGTGGAATGGCGCCGGCTGGCAGCCCAGCCGTTCACCATTGCGGTGAACGTTTCCGGGCGGCAGTTCAGCGATGCCGACCTGGCACGGCGGGTGCACCGCGAACTCGCGCGCAGCGGGGCGCCGGCCGACCACCTAAAACTGGAAGTCACCGAGAGCATGATGCTCAACAATCCGGAGCAGGTGATCGAGGTGCTGCGCCAGATCGTAGCCCAGGACGTTAACCTGTCGATCGACGATTTCGGCACGGGCTATTCATCGCTGTCCTATCTACACCGTCTGCCGTTCCACACGCTCAAGATCGACCGCTCCTTCGTCATGCAGATGGGTGATACGCTGGAAAGCTTGGAAATTGTGCGCGTGGTCGTGTCCTTGGCCCGCAGCCTGGGGCGCGATACGGTGGCGGAGGGGGTTGAGACAGAAGAGCAGATGTGCCGGCTGGTGGCGCTTGGTGTCACGCACGGTCAAGGATATCTGTTCGCCAAACCCTTGCCCGCGCTGGAGGCGGCTCGTTTCCTGTAACCTCCGCCGGGTGATCAGCAAATCCGTGGTAGTTGTTCGCCGGCGATCCAATCGACGATGCGGGTGCCACCAAAGCGAGTTTCCAATTCGACGAAGCACTCCGGGTCTTCGACCACCGTACCAATGATGGCCGCCTCGGCGCCGTGCGGATCGGTGCGCATGGCGCCGAGCAGGCGGTCGGCGTCGGCGGCCGCGCACATGGCGACCAGCTTACCTTCATTGGCGATGTGCAACACATCCAGCCCCAGGAGTTCGCAGGCGCCTAGCACCGCCGGGCGAACCGGCAGGCTTACTTCGGTGAGCCGCATGCCGACGCGGCTCGCCTGTGCGATCTCATTCAACACCGCCGACAAGCCACCGCGCGTCGGGTCGCGCAGGCAATGCACGTCGGGCACGGCCGCGACCATGCGTGCGACCAGGCCGTGCAAGGCGGCGGTGTCGGAGACGATGTCGGTTTCGAAGCTAAGCCCGGACCGTTTCGAGAGGATGGCGACACCATGGTCGCCGATCGGACCGCTGACCAAGATAGCATCACCGGGGCGGGCACGGGTTGCCGAGGGCGCAATGCCGTCGTCGACGACACCGAGGCCGGTGGTGTTGATGAAGACGCCGTCGCCTTTGCCTTTCTCCACCACCTTTGTGTCACCGGTGACGATTCCGACCTTGGCCGCCGCAGCCGCCCGGGCCATGGTGCGCACGATGCGCTCCAGGTCGGGTAACGGAAAGCCTTCCTCGATGATGAAGCCGGCAGTGAGATAGAGTGGCCGGGCGCCGGCCATCGCCACGTCGTTGACCGTGCCATGCACGGCCAAGTCGCCGATGTTGCCGCCGGGAAAGAATAGCGGCGACACGACGTAGCTATCGGTCGACACCACAAGGCGGCCGGGTGGCAGCGCCAGCACGGCTTGGTCTTCCTGGCCGGTCAGCACCGGGTTGGCGAAGGCTGGCACGAACAGCCGCTCGATCAGCTCGGCCATCAGCCGGCCACCGCTACCGTGCGCCATTTCCACGACGCCGGAGGTGAACACCTGGTTCCGACTTGTCGCCGTGGCGCTCATGCCGCTGCGGCCGCAGGCTGCCGGGTCCGCCCATACTTGTAGTAAGCGGCGCAGGCGCCTTCGTCGGACACCATGCAGGAGCCGAGCGGCGTTTGCGGCGTACATTGCCGGCCGAACAGACGGCAGTCGGTTGGGCGGGCGAGGCCGCGCAGGATCGACGGACAGGCGCACGCCTTGTTTTCGGGCGCCATGCGGTAGGTCATGGTGAACCGGCGCTCGGCGTCGAAATCGGAATAGGGCTCCGAAAGGGCCAATGCACTGGTGGGGATCGTGCCAAGGCCACGCCACTCGAAGGCCGGACGGAGCACGAACACCTCCTCCATCAGCGCCTGGGCGGTGCGGTTGCCCCAGCGGTCGACGGCACGCGTATATTGGTTTTCCACATCCGCGCGGCCTTCGTTGAGTTGCCGTACCAGCATGAGGATCGAGTGCATGACATCCAGTGGTTCAAACCCTGAAATCACCACAGGTTTGCCAAGCGGGCCGGCGAAGCGCTCGTAGGCCTGGCTGCCAATGACGATGCTGACGTGGGCCGGTCCGAGAAAGCCGTCGATCTGGACCGCCTGTGCCGGATCGTCGGCCTGTACGTCCAGGATGGCATCCATCGCCGCCGGGGTCAGCACATGGTTGCAGAATACGCTGAAGTTGCGGACGCCGCGGCTCTTGGCGGCGCGCAGCACCGCGGCCGTCGGCGGGGTGGTGGTCTCGAAGCCGATGGCAAAGAAGACCACTTGACGGTCCGGATGCGCCTCGGCCAGGGCCAGGGAGTCCCGGGCAGAATAGACCAGACGGATGTCGGCTCCTTCGGCTTTGGCCTTGAGCAGGCTCCGCCTCCGCGATCCGGGAACGCGCATCATGTCGCCGTATGTGCACAGGGTAACGGCATGGTCCCGTGACAAGTCAATTGCCATGTCGAGCCGACCGATGGGCAGAACGCAGACCGGGCAGCCAGGTCCGTGCACCATGCGGATAGTGGTCGGCAGGAGGTCGGGGATGCCATAGCGAAAGATGGTGTGAGTATGGCCGCCACAGAACTCCATCAGGCGGTACTGTCGGTCCGGGCGGGCCTCGGCGACCAATTGGCGGGCAAGCGACTGGGCAAGGGTGCCATCGCGGAAATCGTCGATGTACTTCATGCTGTCGTCTCCAGAACCTGCGGTGATGGAGAGCCGAGGTGACGCAGCGCCGCCAGGGTCGCTTCGGCTTCGTCGGGGTCGAGCTTGCCTAGCGCGAAGCCGACGTGGACGACCAAATAGTCGCCAACGGAAACCGGACCGACCAATTGGGTGTCGATGCACTGGCGAGTGCCGTCAAGGCTGACCACTGCTTGGTCCCCTGGCAGCACCTCGACCACAGGAGCTGGCAAGGCATGGCACATGGCGTTCACTCCTCAATAGTCAGGGTGATCGGGTCAACCGGTGGTGTGTTGGTCGACCCGGTGGCCACTTTTTGTGCGGCGACCCAGGCCTGGCCCAGGCTCAGACCACCATCGTTGGTCGGTGCCTTGCGCGGTACCAGCAAGCGGAGTCCGTACCCAGCCAGGGACTCAGCCAGGGTTTCCACCAGCACACGATTACTGGCACAGCCGCCACTCAAGGCGAGCTCGGTTTCCCCATTGCTGCGCACGATGGGGCCCGCCCAATCGGCCAAGGCTGCGGCCAGGGTGCCGTGGAACAGGTTGGCACCGCTGCGCGGGTTCATCCCGTCCAGGGCGGCCAGCAATGGCCGGAGATCCAGCACACCATCGTCCAGGTGCCAGCCGCCTGCCAACACGGTGGGTGTATCGACCAATCCTTCCAGTGCCATGGCGGCTTCGCCCTCGAAGCTGGTGACGGGGCGGACGCCGAGCAGACCGGCGGCGGCATCGAACAGGCGGCCGCACGAGGTGGTCGGCGGGGCATTGATGCCAAGCGACAACATCTGCGCCACCCGTCCGGCATCGGGTCGGTCGGCGAAGCGTTGGCCAAGGCTGTCGCCACGCCCCAAAGCATGGAGAGCGGCGGCGGCCATGCGCCAGGGCTCGCGCGCGGCTCGGTCGCCGCCCGGTTGCGCCAGCGGTGCCAAGTGGCCAAGTCGTCGGCAGTCCGTACCGTCGAGCCGGAGCAGTTCGCCGCCCCAAGCCGAGCGACCATCTGCCCCGAGGCCGTAGCCGTCCAGCACCAGTCCGGTCAATGGCGTCATGATGCCGGATTCGGCGGCCAGTGCGGCCAGATGCGCCTGATGGTGCTGAACCGCCACGCAGGGCAGCTTGGTTTCGCGGGCAAACCGCGTGGTCATGAAGTCGGGATGGCGGTCGTGTGCGACGGCCACCGGGGCGACCGCCAGCAAGCCGGTCAGATGGGCCACGGTCTCCTTTAGAAAGCCATATGTGGCGCGGTCGTTCACGTCGCCGATGTGCTGCGAAAGGAAGGCTTCGGTGCCCCGAGTCAGGCACACGGTGACCTTCTTCTGCCCGCCGACCGCCAAGATCGGCGGCACGGCGTGGGGCAAGGCGATGGCGCGTGGTGCGTGGCCGCGGGCGTGGCGCAGGATGGCCGGGGCGCCGGCGATCACCCGCATAACGGAGTCATCACATCGGGTCAGGATGGCGCGATCGTGCCCGACCACACTGTCGGCGATGTCGGCGAGGCGCCACTGCGCTTCGGCATCGTCGATCACCAACGGTTCGCCGCCGGGATTGGCGCTGGTCATGACCAGGGCCAAGGTGTGCGGCGCGTCGAGCCAGTCGGTTCCGCATGGCCGACCAGCCGCTTCATGAAACAGGAGATGGTGCAGTGGGGTGTACGGCAACAGGAGACCGACTGTGCCCAGGTCCTCGGAGACCCCCGGAGCGAGGTCGGCGTCCAGGCGCTGGGGGAGGACCACGATCGGTCGGTGTCGATCGGCCAGCAGGGCCGCTTCGGCCGCATCCAAATGTGCCCATTGGTGCGCGGCGGCGAGGCCGGCGACCATGACGGCAAAGGGTTTGGCATCGCGCTGTTTGCGTTGCCGCAGACGAGCAACCGCGACCTGGTTTCGGGCATCGCAGGCCAGATGGAAGCCGCCGATGCCTTTCAGGGCGACGATCCGGCCATCCAGGAGCTGCTGCAGGATGTCGGCTGGGTCGTGGCTGAGCTGTGGACCGCAGACCGGACAGGCCGTCGGTTCGGCGTGGAAGCGCCGGTTGGTTGGGTCGGCATACTCACGCGCGCAGTCCGGACACATGGGAAAGGTGGCCATGCTGGTCCGGCTTCGATCGTACGGAAGGCACCGAGTCAGCGTGTAGCGGGGGCCGCAGGCCGTGCAGTTGATGAAGGCGTAGCGGTGACGTCGATCGGCCGGATCGAACAACTCCGCCAGGCAGTCCGGGCAAACGTCGTGGTCCGGTCCAATCATCGTGGCCGCTGCACCGCCCGCATGGCTCGCTTCGATGGCGAAGCCGCGGCTGTGCTGCGCCGGCACCGGGTGAACATCAATGGTGTCGATGCGGGCCAGGGCTGGGGCTTGACCGCGCAGATCGCTCAGGAACTCGGCCCAAGCGGTGCCTTCGACCTCGAGCACCAGACCTTGGTCGTCATTCCGCACCCAACCGGACAGGCCATGGTGCCGGGCAAGGTGCCAAACAAAGGGCCGGAATCCAACTCCTTGCACCACGCCACGCACGCGGGCGCGGTGTCGCGGCACAGTCGCCGGGCTCGGGGGCGCCACGCCGCAACTCATCGAACCGATCCGCTATTCCGCCGCGGCCGCTTGGCGCAGCGCGCGGGCTGTATCGATCCAGGCAAGCCAACAGTCGAATCCCTCGCCGGTACTGGCCGACACGCGCAGCACGCCAATATCTGGGCGGATGCGCCGGGCGTTGGCGATCAAGGCCTCGACGTCGAAGGCAAGATGCGGCAACAGGTCGCACTTGTTGACAAGCATCAGATCGGCGGCGGCAAACATGTGTGGGTACTTCAGCGGCT
Source organism: Azospirillaceae bacterium (assembly GCA_028281465.1). Lineage (GTDB taxonomy): Bacteria > Pseudomonadota > Alphaproteobacteria > Azospirillales > Azospirillaceae > JANQJV01. The sequence goes on from JANQJV010000426.1 coordinate 11,363, forward strand.
TGTCTTCGCCCTCCGTGACCGAAGCAACCACCACCTTGTGCGCCTCGCCCAGGTCGAAGCCGGCCGGGCAGACCAGATTGCCAACATTCTCGATGAACAAGACTCCGCCCGTCGGCAGCGGCAGCCGGTCGAACGCCTGCGCCACCATCTCCGCGTCCAAGTGGCAGCCGCGGCCGGTATTGACCTGGACGGCCGGGGCGCCTGTGGCGCGAATCCGATCGGCATCCGCACTGGTCTCCTGGTCGCCTTCGATCACTGCCACCGGTAGCCGCTCCATCAGGGCGGACAAGGTCCGTACCAGCACGGTGGTTTTGCCCGCTCCGGGGCTGGAGACGAGGTTGAGGGCCAAGATTTGGTGTGTCGCCAGGTGGCGCCGGTTGTGCATGGCCAAGGCGTCGTTCTTGGCCAAGATGTCACGCTCGATGCTGACCAGGCGCGGCTCACTGGAGAGCACCGGTGCCGCACCGCCCGGGTGTTCCAGGGCGTGCGCATCTTGGTGGGATCGGGGGTGGTGCGCGGCGTGTGGATGAGGGTGGGGGCTGTGGTGATGGTCTGGTCCCGAAGGAGCGTGGACATAATCTCCGCTCATCGGCGTTTCACCGGAAATCGTTGCGTCGTCCGCCGCGCATCCGCACACCGTGCACATGTTGCTTCCTTTCCGTTTGCCTCACGTGATGGGGCCGCTGCGAACGCGGATCGTCGTCGGCACGCAGGGATTGAGCGCGGCAACCAAGAGTTGTCCGGCCCGATGGGCGTCGGCAACGGTCCGCCGCTTTAGGCCGTGGACGAAGACTCCATTCGGATGAAAGTTCCATTCCGTGGGTGCCACGGTGCGATAGTCGATGATCCGGTCGTCCTCCAGGCGGAGCCAGTGGGCGACGGGGCCCCGGATCGTATCCGCGACACCGCAGCCGCTGCCTTGGCTTTTCAATGCGGCGGATGGCACACCGGGGCGCGCCGGTATCTCGGACAGGAGTCCATTGAGCCGGCCCGGCAGCAACAAGGCATCCAGAACGGCGGCCAGAAGGCGCGCCGGCAGACCGTCGCCCCACCGATGCCTCGCCTCTTGCAGCACCGGGTGATGCAGCGTGGCAAATGGTCCGGTTTCCGCCGGCAGTCCATCCACGCTGGGGGCAACGCCAAACAGGGGATCGCCTTCCAGATGGGCGCCGAACCACTGTGGATCGGTTTTGCTCAGCATTGGCAGGCCATGGGTGCCCACGGTGCGCATGGGCGGCGCCAGCGCTTCCCGGACCAGCAGCGCAGCCGCGGTTTCGCCCTGAGCGGCCCAGAGTTCGACAGCATCCACGCTGTCCAGGCTGGCTGTCGCCGGTCCGAGAATCTGTCGTCGCAGGCTACGGCCGGCGCGGTTGACCCGATCGATGGCTTGGCCGATGCGCCCCGCCGTTTCACCGCCTCCGGGGTGTCGCCAATCGACTTCGCCAAATAGATCGTGGGCCAGCCCGGCCAGAGTATCGCGCACCGACTTGACCACGGTCAGGTCGACCGGCAGGTCCGCCAAAGCATGCCAATCGACCGCAAAACGCCATACCTGGCTTGTCAACATTTCCGACACGACCAGGCTTCGGCGTGCATGGTGCACGGCTGGTGCGGCGATGCGACCGGTTGCTGTTTCGGCTGCCGCGAGTCCGGCCAAGGTCTGCGCCGTGCCGCACACCGGAAACAGGGTCGAGAGGAGACGCAGTGCCTCGTCCAACGTACAGCCGCACAGAGCCCGTGCGGTACCGACCGGCCGGCTGGAGTGGATCTCGACCGAAACCACTGCGGTTTCCGCCAAGGTCAGTTCGATACCAAGTCCGCCGGCCATATCTGCGTGCCTGGCCTTCGTGGCGGGACCATTCAACTCCATGCCGTATGCGCCTTTTTGCCACACTTCGGGGACATGCGGCAGCATCGCGGCAAGTATGGGTTCGGTGCATTGACATAGCTCAGGACTCAAGTGCTGGTGATAGACCCGGGCCTCGGAATGGATAGCCGGTTGCACCGTTGCCGGTTGCATGGGACGGTTGCCATGGTGCGCTGGCGCGTGCTGGCCGACGAAAGTCGAGGACAGGGTAATGAAAGCATTGGTGATCGAACGGCAAGGCGGTCCTGAGGGCTTGGTCTACCGGGAATGGCCCGATCCCGAGGTGCGGCCGATGGATGTTCTGGTGCGGGTGCGCGTATGCGGCCTCAACCATTTGGATATCTTCGTGCGTCGAGGCATGCCGGGATTTCCCGTACCCATGCCGTTCATCTCCGGCGGCGATATTGCTGGTGAGGTTGCCGCGGTGGGGGCTTCCGTGACCCGCTTTGCCATCGGCGACCGCGTGGTGCTGAACCCGGTCACGCCGGAAGGCATGCTGGGCGAAGAGCTGCCCGGCGGTCTTGCCGAGTTCGTGCGGTGTCCAGAGAGCCACGTCATCCCCATTCCGGACGGCGTTGATATGGAACAGGCCGCCTGTCTGCCGGTCGCGTATGGCACCGCCCGGCGCATGCTGTTGGATCGGGCACGGCTGCAGGATGGGGAAACGATTCTCGTTCTCGGGGCGAGTGGCGGCGTTGGCAATGCCGCGGTGCAGATTGCGCGCAACTTGGGGGCGACGGTCATTGCGTGTGCGGGGTCGGACGAGAAGTGTGCCCGGCTCGCTGAGATGGGCGCGCACCACACAATCAATTACACCATCGTCGATTTCAGCCGTGAGGCATGGCGCTTGAGTGGCAAACGCGGGGTCGATGTGGTCGTCAATTACACTGGTGGCGAAACGTGGGTTCCCTCCTTGAAGACATTGCGCAAACAAGGACGTTTGGTCACTTGCGGAGCCACCGCTGGTTTCGATCCACCGACTGATCTCCGATACATCTGGGTGCGGGAGCTCTCGATTCTTGGGTCCAATGGTTGGACGACCGCAGACATCGAGGCCTTGCTCGACGATGTGGCGGCTCAGCGGATCACGCCGGTGATCAGCCATCGCTTTGCGTTGTCGGAGGGGCGAGCGGCTGAGGAGATGATGGAGCGGCGAGCGATGTTCGGGAAGGTCTTGGTGCTGCCATGACGTTGGAAACGGACACACCAGCGCCGTTGCGGTCGCTTGAGGAGTGGCAGGCGTTCATCGCTGCCCCGCCGTTGCACCGGTTCTTGGCGCTGCAGGCCGTGTCGTTCGACGCCGATCGGGGCGAGGCCATCCTGCGCTTGCCGCTGCGCCCGGAGTTCTCCCGATCCGCCGAACGCCTAGAATGGCATGGGGGCATGACCGCGACCTTGATCGACATCGCCGGCGATTATGCCATTGCGGCCCTGACCGGCCACGGTGTCCCGACCATCAATTTGCGGATCGACTTTCTGCGCATGGCCGGACCATCACCTTTGACCGCCACGGCACGTGTGCGCAAGGCCGGACGGACCATCGGCACCGTCGACGTGGAGGTACACGACGATATGCATCGCGTGATTGCACTCGGACGCGGCACGTACAGACTGTTCCAGGGGTGAGGTCGGTGATGCCGTGTGGGGGACGTGCATCCCATACGACTACAATACCGCTTTGAAGGACTTGTTGTGTCGGGAGGGGCCGGTTCTGCTTGAGCCCTTAACCGGCTCGTGGGCCGAACACCTGGATTTGAAGCCGGGTCCGTCCATACGCAACCGGCATCCGGATTTTGTCGACCGCACGCTTGCAGGATGGGACGTCGACCCATCTGGACCTTCAGGGCGATCCGGATATGCGGAGGGATTGGCGCATTGGGTCCGCTTCGAACAGAACGATCGCGCCACATCCAAATGCTGGCGCAACCGCGACCGAGCCGGCGTCGATCCACCGTGTTGCCACCGCATTGGCCGCAAGCAGCCGGCTGGTCGCCTCAAGGTCCGATACCGAAAACCGAACCGCGGCGAGACCTTGGGATGGCACGGACTCTGTTGCAAACATCTTGGCGAACAGATCCGGCCGCATCGCTTCGATGCATCCTTGGTCCAACGGCAGGCGATACACGCCGTTTCGCGGCGGTTCGGACCGAAGTCCGGTGATGGATTGCAAACGGTGCATCGTGTCCGCCGGTTCGGTGGACACCAGGACGGCGGCCGACAAGGCGCGTGTCCCGTTGTCGTGCGCCAAGAGTTGTGGCTGCCAAAGGACCTCAGGGGTTGGGTGTTCGATGAAGAACAGATCGGTTTCCGGGAACACGCCGTCCTCGAGGTGCACGAAACGGAACCGGGCGGTGGTTTGGCTGTGACCGGCCCGCACCGACCGGCCCAGCTCGGTGACCTCCGGTTGGACACCCGCCACGTGTCGCCGCAAAGCCTTGTGGGTCGCGATCGCATCGCGGCAGCGCAGGGCCAGTAGGCACCAACCGGGGCCGCGCACCAATCGATCGAGAACGTATTGGTGCGGGCGGGTTGGGTCCGTGACGCCAAGGATTTCCAGGTACCCGGCCTGGAACATGGCGCAGTGGTTGCCGCCGCCCCAAACCGTTGGGGCGTCACCGGGTTGTAGCGGCCCCTGATGGGAGCTCTTCGCGGTCAATTGGAATCCAAGGCGTTCAAACGCCGTCCGAGCCTGGTCCAGGTCGGGCACAACGATGGCAACGTGATCGAGGGTAGGGGACGAGGGCAGCATGGCGGATCAATGAGCCTGTGCCAGGTCACCACCAAAGGCGTCGTGCAGCCGTTTGGCAACTTCCCCACGATCCACCTTGCCGGCACCGTTCAACGGCAGGGCGTCGACCACCAGGATGCGCCGAGGATGGGCGTAGGCTGGGCCCTTGGCAAGGCAGTGCGCCTTAAGCGCCGCTTCGGTGACACCATCACCGTGCCGAGCCATGACCAGGGCCACGGGTACCATGCCTTTGACCGGGTGTGGGAGCGGCACCACCGACGCGTCGTACACTGCGGGGTGTCGGAGGAGCAGATCTTCGACTTCTTTCGGATATATGTTCTCTCCGCCGCAGTTGAACATGTCGTCCGTTCGGCCGCGGAAGTAGAAGAATCCATCATCGTCGACCTCGAACAGATCGCCGGTGGCCAGCCATCCATCCTTTAGGCGCCTGGCATTCACATCGGGGAGATTATGGTAGCCCGGTGTCACACCCGGATTGCGCACCCACAGTTCCCCGAACCTGGAGTCTGCCGTGCCGTCATCCCGGACCAATTTCACCTCGCCTTCGGGCCAGGCAACACCGCAACTACCGATCGGGACGACCCGTCCGTCGACCGGCGGTCCGATCATCACCGGGCCACCCTCAGTGAGGCCATAGCTTTCGCCGACCTTGACACCAAAGGCCGTTTCGACAGCACGCATCAACTCTTCTTGGACGGGGGCCGACCCTAGTTTGAGGCTCTTGAGCGCAGTGAAATCCAGTCGATCGATTAGGTCACGGTGTTGCAACAGTTTTGTGAAGACCGCCGGTACGGCACCAGCCTGGGTGCACCGGTATTCAGAGAGAACGGTCAGGAACCGCCGCGGCTCGAAATCCGGCAGCAGCACGACGGAGCCGCCAGCGTACAGCATGGGCTTGATGGCGCCGGCCATGGCATTCTTGTGGTACAACGGCACTGCCACCAGTGCCCGGGCGGCCGTGTCTGCAGGCCAGTATTTTTGTGTCGTCCGGATCCACCAAAGCTGTCCGGCGTGGGTTAGGATCACCCCTTTGGGACGGCCCGTCGACCCGGACGTGTAGGGTTGAAATGCCGGATGGTCGCCCGGAATCGGTGGCGGGTCGAAGTGGGCCGGCGTGGCCGCCGTGGCAGCATGGTAGTCTTGCCAATCCGGAGGAACCGGTTGGAAGGCCCACCGATGCGCCAGGTCGCAACCTGACAGGACAGGGAGCGCGTGTGGTGCGCAGGACGGATCGACGACAGCCGCGAGACACCTGGCATCTCGGATGATGTAGTCCAGAGCATCGGCGCCCAGCTTGGTGTTGATCGGCACCGGCACGATACCGGCCCGCATGGCGCCGAACATGATGTCGACGAACTCGTGGCGGTTGCCCACCACCATCGCCAGTCTGTCACCGGGAACCAGACCGCTGCCACTCAGAAGAGCGGCGAAGCGGTCCATCCGGTCCTCAAGAGCCGCATAAGTCAATTGAACTGGCCGAGGACCGCACAGGTCGATGAGTGCAATCGCGTCGGGCCGGCAGGACGACGCGGGCCGAAGCCAGTATCCCAGATTGTTCACGATGCGGTCATGCATACCGGTCGGTCCGACTGACAGCTGTTGAAAAGCACCGGTCAGACCGGGCCGATGACAAGACATCCTGACCACAGGGTGACAGTACTTAATTTATAATGAAAGTTCCGGGCCGGATGGATTGTGTCTCCACGTAGGGGCCGGCCGTGGAGATCGACATGCGGCGACGGCCACTGGTCGCCGCGCTGCCGCGGTCAGGTGCGTTTGTGATGAATGATCGGGGTCAATTGGTCGCCCCAATTGCCTTGTCCATCATGGTACCGCGTGGCCCGAATGAGTTCCACCGACACGCCGGCATCGACCGCTTTGACCACGGCCAGATTGAGCCGGTGCAGGGAATTGGCGAGCATCCGAATCGCGCTGTCCTGGGCGCCGGAACGATCGGACTCGGGATCGGCCGGGGCATCATGGTAGCCGCTTTCGCTCATGTGACGGTTGTCCTTTCGATCGCAGCGAAGGGTAGGGGGGCTGGCTGCGCAGCCGATGACCCCATTCATGTCATACCGCCGACTCCGCGGCAAGCCCGGGGCCCGCCGCGGAGTCGGTTGCTTTTTGAAGCCGTCGCGCCGATTTGTCACAACCAGTCTTCAGTGAACGTCCCAGGTTTTTGCGTGGGTTCAGTGAGCGGAGGCGCGCTGTGGCGAGGAAGGCGGAAACCTGGTCATGAAACGGGCCGACAAACGGCTATCCCTCAAGCTGCTCTACGTTCACAACGACAGCCTTGTGCAGAACGTGGTGAGCCCTGCGGTCAACGCGATGGACGATTTGAGCGTCGGTGTGGAGATCGATCGGGCCGCCGAGAACGCCATGGAACGACTTAAAGTCGGCAAATTCAGCCTCTTGTTCACGGACATTGATGTCGCTCGGGATGCCGAGGGGGACGGCTTGTCTCTGGTGCGTGAGGTCCGCGGTGAGAGTGGCCTATTCCATTTGCCAGTGTCGATCATCAGTGCCTCCGGGTTGGAAGCCGACGTCGATGCAGCGCTCGCACTGGACATCGACGACTACGTCAAACTACCAGCAAGCATGCGCCGTGTGCAGAACACGGTGCGTCGGTGGGCCTTGGCGTTCGAAGGACAGAATATTGATTGGTCGGCGTTGTCTCCACATCAGGCCAAACTGCTGCGCAAGAGCCTGTCGACCTGCGTCCGCATCTTCTCCAAGGCACAATCGATCCGACATCCAGGCGGCACGGTCGAGGTCGGTTCCCTCGATTTTGCAATGGTGAAGAGCAATTGGCACGCGCTACTGCAGGCGCATAATGACGAAAGAGTATCCCACGTCGTGGCCGACCTGCAGGGCAAGGATCTGCATCGCTACCGCATCAGCCTTAAAGTGGCAGTCTATTTGACCGATTTTTTCGTACGCGTCACGGATACCGGGGCCTACGAGCAAGCGGCCTTGATCAATCTTCTGGGAGACGTGTTCACAGGTGGTCTTTTGTCTTGCGCCGGTTTTTCCAATTTGAGCGGTCCACTGTTGGAAAAGCCCAAACCATTGAACGAGGAAGAACGGTATAACATCGAAGAAACCAATGTGGCCGAAATTCGGAAAGTACTGGAGAAACAGCCGGAGGATTATCCGGAGGTGGTCAAGCAGATCTGCCTCTATCAGGCGGAGAAATGCGACGGCAGCGGTCCCATGCAGCTACGGCGTGAAGAGATTCCACAGTTGGCTCTGATGACCAGTATCGTGCGCGCGTATCTCGATCTCGTACATGGTGTGCGGAGCCACGACACAAAACTTTCCAAGAAGCAAGCTATCGTTTATTTGAAAGAACGATCGCACAAATTCGACCGTGAATTGCTCGAGATCTTTATCCACCAGGTATTGCCGAGTTCCGGCGGGCAATGATGCGGTCGCCGCCAATGGAGGGCCGCATCCGACGTCGATAAAGGGGAGCAAAACCCCACCGGAGTGCTGGCGATGTCACGCTGCTTGCGGCACAGTGGCCACGGAACTCATGCGAAGCGCCTGGCCACCGCTGTGGCGCCGTTCACCCTGGGAGGTTCGTCGCCATGCAGGTTCGAGCCGCCGTTGCCTACGAGGCCGGTAAGCTGCTCAGTATCGAGACTGTGACCTTGGAGGGCCCCAAGGCGGGTGAAGTCTTGGTCGAAATCAAGGCGACCGGCATCTGCCACACAGACGCCTTCACCTTGTCCGGTGCCGATCCGGAAGGATTGTTCCCGGCCGTGCTTGGCCACGAAGGGGCCGGTGTCGTGGCGGACGTCGGCGCCGGAGTTACCTCGGTGCGTCCGGGTGACCATGTGATCCCGCTGTACACACCGGAATGCCGGCAATGCGAGTATTGCCTCCACCCAAAAACCAATTTGTGCCAGGCGATCCGAGCGACGCAGGGCAAAGGCGTCATGCCCGACGGCACCAGCCGGTTTTCCGTTGATGGTACCCTGCTGCACCACTACATGGGCACCTCCACCTTTGCCAATTTCACCGTGTTGCCAGAGATCGCCGTTGCAAAAATCCGCCCCGACGCGCCGTTCGACAAAGTCTGTTACATCGGTTGCGGCGTGACGACCGGGATTGGTGCGGTCATCCATACGGCCAAGGTGGAGCCGGGTGCCAAGGTCGTCGTGTTCGGTCTGGGTGGAATCGGTCTCAACGTGGTGCAGGGCGCGCGCCTGGTCGGCGCCGACATCATCGTGGGCGTCGACATCAATGCCGACCGCAAGGCCATGGCCGAGCACTTCGGTATGACCCATTTCGTCAACCCTCAGGAGTTGGACGGCGATCTGGTCAAGTATCTGGTCGACTTGACCGGCGGCGGTGCCGACTACAGCTTCGAATGCATCGGTAATGTCACGACCATGCGCCAGGCTTTGGAATGTTGCCACAAGGGTTGGGGCGAATCGGTCATCATCGGCGTGGCCCCGGCCGGAGCGGAGATTTCCACGCGGCCGTTTCAGCTTGTCACAGGCCGGAGCTGGCGAGGCACTGCGTTCGGCGGGGCCCGTGGTCGGACCGATGTGCCGCGGATCGTCGACTGGTACATGGACGGGAAGATCGAGATCGACCCCATGATAACCCATACCCTACCGCTGGAGCGCATCAACGATGCCTTCGATCTTATGCACGCGGGCAAATCGATCCGCTCGGTTGTCGTGTATTGATGCGGCCACGACGGTCGGCCATCGGCGTCAACACCGGGCGTTACCGGGACACCGACCGGTAGGATAAAACTTAAGAATCAATGCGTGAGAGGGATGCTGCGAGTCTGGTATGGAGATGAGCGGATCGGTAACATGATGGTCTGATCGGGATTGGGCCCAGCAGGATCGGAGCGGAGACGCGCCATGGCTGAACCACAATACGCCCTTGTCACGTGTGATCCGGTTTGGTCGCGCATCCGCGACGAGGCCGAAGCGATGGCTCGGGAAGAGCCGGTGATGGCGAGTTTTTTGTATGCGACCGTGCTCAACCACGACCGGTTCGAACAGGCGCAGACGTATCATCTGGCTCAGAAACTGGGCAATGCCGACGTGTCGGCCATGTCGCTGCGCGATGTCTTCGACGAAGCCATGGTCGACGACGATACGCTGGGTGCGGCGGCGCGGGCCGATATCGTTGTTGTGTTCGACCGTGATCCGGCGTGCCTGCGTTACGTCGAGCCGTTGCTGTTCTTCAAGGGCTACCATGCGCTGCAGTCACACCGCATTGCCCATTGGCTGTGGCGCCACAACCGGCGGACCTTGGCTTTGCATCTGCAGAGCCGCGCGTCCCAGGCCTTTGGCGTGGATATCCATCCCGCCGCGCGCATTGGGCGCGGTGTCTTCATGGACCATGCCACAGGCATCGTGATCGGCGAGACCGCCGTGGTGGAAGATGATGTGTCGATGTTGCACAGCGTCAATCTGGGCGGCACCGGCAAGGAGACCGGTGATCGTCACCCCAAGATTCGCCGGGGCGCTCTCATAGGGGCCGGCGCCAAGATTCTGGGCAACATCGAAGTCGGCGAATGCGCTAAAGTCGGTGCGGCGAGTGTGGTTCTGAAGGATGTGCCCGCGCGGTGCACCGTTGCTGGCGTGCCTGCCCGGGTCATCGGCTGCGTCGACTGCGACCAACCATCCCGCTCCATGGACCACCACTTGCCGCCGACGGTCTTGGAGGAACAGATCCAGCCATGACGCTCCGCGGCGGGTGTCGCGGGACAAACGGGACTCATAGGCTGCGGCTGGCGGCGTCACGCGACGCCCGGAACCTCAGCATTTTCGGCTCCGTCGCCCGTGGCGATGCCCACGATCGCAGCGATCTGGTTTTCCTTGTCGACTGGAGGTCGGACGGTCCCTGCCGACGACCCCCCCCTTGCAGGAATCCGGAGGAGCGCCGTCGGGCCATCCTTGAAGCGATGGCCGCGATGGACCGTCGCCGTCCGCCGAACCGCGGCAGATTCGAGAATGATGAGCTTGTTCAGGGATGGAGGTGGTGGCGCCTGCAAATCATCAGCGAGGTGGTTCGCGTCTTACCGGCCGAGGTTCGCGCTGGTGCCCGGGACATACCCTGAGGCGAGATTTTCGGCATCGAGACCATCCTGGGTCTCGATAACTTCAGAAGTGAGGCCGAAATTGTTTGGGCTGTGGCAACGCATGACGTCCCGGTACTCAAGGCTGCCATGGAGCGATTGTTGGCATCATTGGTGGATCGGTCGCAGGTTGTTGCGCAGCGCCACATCCCCTGCGGGATCACGGCCGCTTGCGCGCGAGGGTCAGCCCGTCACCGATGGGGACTAGGCTGAGGGTGACGCGTTCATCGCGGTGCAGTTTCTCGTTCAATGCCCGGATGGCGACGGTGTTGTCGGCTTGATCGGTTGGGTCGGCGACGCCGCCACTCCACAACACGTTGTCGACCATGATCAGACCGCCAGGACGCACAAGCTCCAGGCAGCGCTCATAATAATAATCGTAATTGCGCTTGTCCGCATCGATAAACGCCATGTCGAAACGGCCGGCTTCGGATCCGTCGGGCCGGGCCGGGTCAAGCAGGGCATCCAGGATATCGCGCGCCAAGCCTAGATGCAGCGCGATCTTGCCGTCGACGCCAGCTTCGCGCCAGTACCGCTTGGCGATGTTGGTCCAGGCCTCATTGGCATCGCAGCACACAATGCGGCCCTTCGGCGGCATGGCCAGTGCACAGCACAGGGACGAATAACCGGTGAAGGTGCCAATCTCGATCATGCGCAGAGCACCGGTCAGCTCGACCAGGAGCGCCATGAACTGCCCTTGCTCTGGGCTGATCTGATAGCGTGCCGCTTCGCCCAGCGTTTCCGTCTCGCGGCGCAACCGGACCAGAAGGTCGGGCTCGCGCAACGAAGAGTCGAGCAAATAGCGGTACAGCTTATCGTTTAGGTTGAGGGAGGTACGAGACATCGTGGGCGGGCCAGGTCTAGAGGTTGCACAGGGGCAGGCCTGACGGGCCTGCCCGCGCATCCATACGTCAGCGGTTCATACGATTATCGACCAGATCGGTGACCACTGTCGGATCGGCAAGGGTCGAGGTATCACCGAGTGCTTCGTGTTCGTTGGCGGCGATCTTGCGCAAGATGCGGCGCATGATCTTACCGGACCGGGTCTTGGGCAAGCCGGGAGCCCATTGGATCAGGTCCGGCGAGGCGATTGGCCCGATCTGCTTGCGTACCCACTGCACAAGTTCCTTGCGCAGCACCTCGGTCGGTTCCTCACCGGCATTCAAGGTGACATAGGCGTAGATGCCTTGCCCCTTGATGTCATGCGGGTAGCCAACCACGGCGGCTTCCGCCACCTTCTCGTGCGCCACCAGGGCGCTTTCCACTTCGGCCGTGCCCATGCGATGGCCAGACACGTTGATCACGTCGTCGACGCGTCCGGTAATCCAATAGTAGCCGTCTTCGTCACGCCGGCACCCGTCACCGGTGAAATAACGGCCGGGGAAGGTGGCGAAATAGGTCTTGATGAAGCGGTCATGGTCACCAAAAACCGTGCGCATTTGTCCCGGCCAGGGGACATCGATGCACAGGTTGCCTTCGGTGGCGCCGTCCAGTGGGTTGCCTTCGCTATCGACGATGGTCGGTCGTACGCCAAAGAAGGGCCGCGTGGCCGAACCTGGCTTCAGGGCGGTCGCCCCTGGCAGCGGCGTGATGAGGATGCCGCCGGTCTCGGTCTGCCACCAGGTATCGACGATCGGGCAGCGTTTGTTGCCGACAACATTATAGTACCAAAGCCAGGCTTCCGGATTGATCGGCTCGCCCACTGATCCCAAGAGGCGCAGCGATGTGCGCTTCGTCTTGGTGACCGGTTCGTCGCCCTCGCGCATGAGGGCTCGGATGGCCGTTGGCGCGGTGTAGAAAATGTTGACGCCGTGCTTGTCGACCACGTCCCAGAAACGCGAAACGGTCGGGTAGTTGGGCACGCCCTCGAAGATCAGTGTGGTGGCTCCGTTGGCCAAGGGGCCATAAACAATGTAGCTGTGTCCGGTGACCCAGCCCACGTCGGCCGTGCACCAATACACCTCGCCGTCGTGGTAATCGAAAACGTATTGGTGGGTCATGGAGGTATAGACCATGTACCCGCCGGTTGTGTGCAGTACACCCTTGGGCTTACCGGTCGATCCGGAGGTGTAGAGGATGAACAGAGGATCTTCCGCGTTCATCTCTTCCGGTGGGCAGTCGGCGGAAACCTTAGACGTTTCCTCATGGTACCACAGGTCGCGGCCAGTCTTGAACGGCACCTCGGCGCCCGTTCGTTTCACCACCAGGACATGGCGGACGCCGGGGCAAGACGCGACGGCCTTGTCGGTATTGCTCTTCAGCGGCACTTTGCGTCCGCCGCGGAGGCCTTCATCGGCAGTGATAACGAACTCTGCGCCACAATCGATGATACGATCCCTCAGGCTATCGGGCGAGAAGCCGCCGAACACCACGGAATGCACGGCGCCAATACGGGCGCAGGCCAGCATGGCATAGGCTGCTTCCGGAATCATCGGCATGTAGATGGTGACCCGGTCGCCTTTCTTGACGCCATAGGCCTTGAGCACATTGGCCATCCGGCAGGTCGCCTCGTGCGCCTCGCGGAAGGTAATGTGCTTGCTTTCCGACGGGTCATCCCCTTCCCAGATGATCGCCGTCTTGTCGCCATGGGTGGCCAGATGCCGGTCCAGACAATTGGCGCTGGCATTCAATGTACCGTCGGCAAACCAGGTGAATCGCACCTCGCCCGTGTAACCGCCGTTGCGTACCTGGGTGAAGGGCTTGAGCCAGTCGATCCGTTTGGCGTGTTCGCCCCAGAAACCATCGGGATCATTGATCGATTGGTCGTACATACGCTGATAGGCGGCCTCGTCGACCCAAGCCGACTGGGCGGTGTCGGACGGCACCGGGAAGAGGGTGTTCTCCGTCATGGGCTGTTTTCTCCCTTATTTCGAACGCTTGTTGCCTGGAGGGCTTGGTCATACCGATGGGCCCTGCCCAACGGCCAGTTCCTGAAACAACCGCGGATTATCTATAGGTATCGTAAGACTGACAAGGGCAACCACATGCGCAACTCCAAACAGCGTAAGGGTTTGGCCAAGGCTGCCGCCTCTTTGGGCTCATCTGGCATCTTCATTTTCGCCGGGCTCGCGATCGTTTGGGTGTGCGACGATGCCGTCCGCGGCGATGGTGAGGGCGACACGCCGTTCTCGGGCCGGGAGCGGGCGCCATGGGTGGCGCACAGTCGGACATGGCGGTACGGGTTCATGGGCCGATTCGGTTCCCCAACCAGCGGGGTCTCTCCATGCGGGCAGGCGTTCTTACCGCCGACCAGACGTTCGTCCATGCGCATGGCGAGACCATCGCGTGGCAGTTTGCCGGGTCTGAGAGTGTGCGCCATGGCTTGGGCCGTTAGGGAGATCGCCGATCCGGCAGAGGGCCACACCGGTCACGGTTCGACTCCAGCCAGATGGCAGATGTGCACCCATTCCGCCTCGGTCACGGGGGACACGGAGAGGCGCGACTGACGGACCAATGCCATCGTCTGCAGGGCCGGGTCGGCCTTGATCTGTTTCAAGGTCACCGGTGTTTTGGCCGCCATGACCGGACGTACGGTTACCATACCCCATTTCCCGGTCGCATCGGTTGGGTCGGGATGGTACTCGGCGGCCACCTCGACCACGCCCACCACGGCCAGTCCTTCGTTGGAATGGTAAAAGAAGCCGCGGTCCCCGATGCGCATGGCCCTCATGTTATTGGATGCTTGGTGGTTGCGCACGCCGTCCCAGCCGGACTGCCCCTCCGCGACCAGTTGATCCCAGGAGTAGGTCGATGGTTCGGATTTGAAAAGCCAATAGGCCATGGGCACATCGCCGCGTTGGTTACCGCCTTTGCATGGCGTAACACGGCGCTGCGGTCGCGAAAACCGCAGCGCGCAAGGGGGTATGGCTGCCGTTTGCCGGCTTGCCAAGAGCCTGCGGGCGGGCGTAGCGTTCCGCCCAAATACGGAACAGCCGCACCATCTGAGGGCTGACGGCTGCGAGAATGGGAGCGCCGGCCCATGTATCTGGGCATCGATCTGGGAACATCCGCCGTCAAGGCAGTGCTTCTTGACGACGACCAGACCCTGGTCGCCGAAGCCACGGCCCCCCTGATCGTCTTGCGTCCGCAGCCGTTTTGGTCAGAGCAGGAGCCGGAGTCGTGGTGGCAGGCCGCGGAGTCGGCTGTGGCGGCCTTGCGTCGCGACCATGCGACGGCCTTGGGGGCTGTGCGCGGCATTGGCCTGTCAGGCCAGATGCACGGGGCTGTGCTGCTGGACGAGGCCGACCGGGTCTTACGGCCGGCGATTTTGTGGAATGACGGCCGCTCTGCTGCCGAATGCGAGGAGTTGGAACGGCGCGTGCCGCGCCTGACCGAGATTGCCGGCAACCTGGCCATGCCCGGCTTCACCGCGCCTAAGCTGGTCTGGGTGGCGCGCCATGAGCCGGTGGTGTTCAAATCGCTGCGGCGGGTGCTTCTACCCAAGGATTATCTGCGGTTGCGCATGACCGGCGAGGCGATTTCCGACATGTCGGACAGTGCCGGGACCCTGTGGTTGGACATGGCAGCGCGCACGTGGTCGCTGGATCTGCTGGCGGCGTGCGACCTGGTGGTCGACACGATGCCGCGCTTGGTGGAAGGCAGTCAAGCTGGTGGCTATCTGCGTGCCGACGTGGCAGCCGCATGGGGTGTGCCCGCGGGGACCGTTGTGGCCGGTGGGGCCGGCGACAATGCCGCCGGCGCGTGTGGTGTCGGCGTCGTTAACCCCGGCGACGCTTTCCTGTCGCTCGGTACCTCTGGTGTCTTGTTTGTGGTCAGCGATGGCTTTCGGCCGAACCCGGGCGAGGCGGTGCATGCCTTCTGCCACTGTTTGCCGGGTCGTTGGCACCAAATGGCGGTGATGCTGAGCTGTGCCGTGTGTCTGACCTGGATTGCCCGGCAACTCGGCTTCGCCGATGAAGCCGAGGCTCTGTTGGCGGCCGAGGCGAGTGCCGCCGCGGGCGAACCGACGCCGACTTTTTTGCCCTATCTGGGCGGGGAGCGGACTCCGCACAACGACCCGCATGCTCAGGGCGTGTTGTGCGGCCTGGGGCATGAAACCAGCCGCGGTGCCATTGTGCACGGCGTTCTGCAGGGGGTCGCCTTCGGCTTGGCCGACGGGTTGGATGCCCTGCGCGCGGCCGGCACCCAGATCGAACAAGTATCGGTCATTGGAGGTGGTGCGCGCTCGCCATTCTGGGGCCGCTTGTTGGCCGATGCCTTGAACGTCACCCTGGTCTACCACAGTGGCGGGACTGTCGGTCCGGCGCTCGGTGCGGCACGGCTCGGCCGTCTGGCGGCAACCGGCGAGGACCCGGCCGCGGTGTGCATGACGCCACCGGTGAGCGCCATCATTGCTCCCCGGCCCGAGCGAGTGGTCGCGGCCATCGCGGCGCAGACCCAGTTCCGCTCGCTCTACCATACGCTCAAGCCCCATTTTGCCGGCTTGGCCGCCGGTGGCTCCGGAGACCTGGCATGACCGCCGCTTATTGGGACGCTATTCCGCCGATCCGTTTCGAAGGTCCGGGCACGGACAACCCGCTTGCCTTTCGGTTCTACGATAAAGACCGCACGGTGCTGGGCAAACCCATGGCCGATCACCTGCGCGTGGCCGTGTGCTACTGGCATTCATTCTGCTGGCCGGGCAGCGACGTGTTCGGTCCGGGCACCTTCGCGCGGCCGTGGCATCAGGACGGTGACACCCTTGCTGCCGCCGAGGCCAAGCTGGCGGCCGCTTTTGCCTTCTTCGAGAAACTCGGTCAACCGTTCTTCTGCTTCCACGATGTTGACGTCGCGCCGTTGGGGGAAACCCTGGCGGAGGGCCGGCATGCGCTGGAGCACATCGCTGAACGCATGCAGGCGGCCATGGCGCGCACGGGCACCAAGCTCTTGTGGGGCACCGCCAACCTATTCTCGCACCCGCGCTACATGGCCGGTGCGGCGACGAACCCGGACCCGGACGTGTTTGCCTTTGCCGCCGGCCAGGTCCGTGCAACCTTAGAGGTCACGCATCGGCTGGGCGGGGTCAACTATGTGCTCTGGGGCGGGCGCGAGGGCTACGAGACCCTCCTCAACACCGACCTGCGCCGCGAGGCAGACCAACTCGGCCGTTTCATGGCCATGGTGGTCGAGCACAAGCACAAGATCGGCTTTCCTGGCACGATCCTGATCGAACCGAAACCGTGCGAGCCAACCAAACACCAATACGACCACGACGCTGCCACTGTGCATGCCTTCCTGCTCAAATATGGGCTGGAAAAGGAGATCCGCCTCAACATCGAGGCCAACCATGCCACTCTGGCGGGTCATGCCTTCGAGCATGAAATCGCCTATGCCATCGCCAACGATCTGCTCGGCTGTTGCGACATCAACCGTGGCGACCCGCAGAACGGTTGGGACACCGACCAGTTTCCCAATGATGTGGCCGAAGCCACGGCGGTCCTCACGCGCATCGTGTCGGCCGGTGGCTTCACCACAGGCGGTTTCAATTTCGATGCCAAACTGCGACGCCAGTCGATCGATCCGGAGGATCTGTTCCACGCCCATATCGGCGGTATGGATATCTTGGCACGCGGTCTAATCGCCGCGGAACGCATCCTCACCGAAGGGCGTCTGGCGCGCTTCGTTGCCGATCGCTATGCCGGCTGGGACCAGGGACGTGGCCGGGCAATCCTGGCGGGCGGCCTGAGCCTGGCCCAACTGGCCGACGAGGCCATGGCGGAAAACCTCAAGCCGGCACCCCGCTCGGGCCGCCAAGAGTACCTGGAGAATCTCCTTAGCCACCATGTCTAGCGTTTGGCACCGTTCCGGCATAGCGGCGGCCTTGGTGATGATGCTGGCGTCGGACGTCAGCGTGGCCGACCTGCCAGCGCGGATCGGCGACGAACGGGTGTTGACCGGGCCTCTGGATCATGATGCCCTGGCCACGGGCACGCTGTCGGTGGCCGAGATGATCGCGGCGGGGCGGCACCTGTTCGTGGCGCGGTTTACCAAAGCCGATGGCGCCGGGCGGCCGGCGGCGACGGCTGCGGAGGTACCAACCCGGCGCCAGCTTGGTGATACGCCCGCCTTCCACCGCACCTCGGGGCCGGACGCCAATGCCTGCGCCGGCTGCCACATCCAGCAAGGTCCTGGTGGTTCCGGTGACTTTGCCATGAATGTCTTCGTGGCGCCGCAGGACATGGAATGGGCCTTCGACAGTGTGGCCCCGGACCTGTCCATGGAGCGTGGCACCACGGCCATCCATGGCGCCGGGTTGTTGGAACTGCTGGCGCGCGAAATGACGCGAGACCTACAGGCGCAGCGCGCGAGTGCCGTGGCCGAGGCGCGGCGCACGGGCGACACCGTGCGTGTCGGCTTGGCCAGCAAGGGTGTGTCATTTGGCTCGCTGGCGGTGGATCCGGACGGGTTTCTTGATGTTTCCGACCTCGCCGGGATTCACCCGGACCTGATCGTCAAACCGTTCTCCCAGAAGGCGGTGACCCGGTCCCTTCGGCAATTCACCGTGACCGCCTTCAACACCCACCACGGTCTTCAGGCGACCGAGCGTTTCGGTACGCGATGGACCGGCGGGGCGGATTTCGACAAGGACGGTGTCGCTGACGAACTGGGCCCGGGCGACGTGACTGCCGCGGTGTTGTTCCAGGCCGCCTTGCCACCACCGAGGCAGAGGTTGCCGGATCATCCCGTTCTGCGCGCTGCCGTTGAGGAGGGGGAACGACTTTTCGATTTGGTCGGCTGTACGTCTTGTCACGTTCCGGCCTTGGAACTGGAGTCGGCGCTGTTCACCGAGCCAGGCCCGTATAATCCGCCGGGGACGCTGGGAACCGCCGATACCGACGCCGTGGTGGCGGTTGACCTGGTGGCGCTGTGGCCGGAGCGCGTGACCCGGTCGGCCAATGGCAAGCTGCTGGTACAGGCATACACTGATATGAAACGTCACCGCATCGCCGATGCTGACCGACCGCATTTCGCCAACGAGCTGCTGACGCAGAACTTCGTTCCTCGCGATCAGTTCCGTACAGCCCCTTTGTGGGGCGTCGGGTCCACGGCGCCTTATGGTCACCGAGGCGACCTGACCACCCTGCGCGAAGCCATTCAGCACCACGGTGGCGACGCCACGGCCGTCCGTCAAGCCTACGACGCTTTGTCGCCAGACGACCGAGCAAAGATCATCGAGTTTCTGAAGAGCCTGAAGATAGAAGGTTGAAGATGAATAACAAAAAGAATAGGCTTATTAGTGACATAAATCATTTTGCTTTGTTTTTAGCATTTCATCTTTATTTCGCTGTTGCAGAGGCTGGGGAGGCTCCGCGTTTCGTATTGGAACGCGTGCCGATGCATGCCTATGAAGGTGGATGGGAGCATTTCGTCGGTGGCGGTGTGGCCGTTTTCGACTGTTCCGGCGATGGCTTTCCGGAACTGTACGTCTCTGGCGGGACGGCGCCGGCCTCACTGCTGCGTAACCGCAGCGGTGTGGCCGAGGCATTGGATTTTGTCCCGCTCGCCGACACGCCGTTGGCCCTGAAGGGGGTTACCGGAGCTTATCCCCTTGATGTCGACGATGACGGACACATGGATCTTGCCGTTCTGCGCGTCGGCCCGGATGCATTGTTTCGGGGATTGGGTGGATGTCGGTTCGCACTCGCCAATGAGGCCTGGGCGTTCGACCCGGGGCGGGCCTGGACGACCGCGTTCAGCGCGATGTGGGAGCCGGGCCAGCGGCTGCCGACTCTGGTCTTCGGCCATTATGTCGACCGGCAGCGTCCTGGCGCGCCGTTTGGCACCTGCCACGACAATGCCCTGCTGCGCCCGATCGACGGGGAACGCCGATATGGTCCGCGTGTGGCGCTACGGCCCGGCTACTGTGCGTTGTCCATGCTGTTCAGCGATTGGGACCGTGACGGCACGCCCGACCTGCGCGTCAGCAACGACCGGCAGTATTATCGCGGTGGCCAGGAACAGCTCTGGCGGGTGCCGCCTGGTCTCCGACCGCGCGCGTACACTTTGGCCGATGGCTGGCGGCCCTTGAAGATCTGGGGCATGGGCATCGCCAGCCATGACCTGACCGGCGACGGCCTGCCGGATTATTTCTTGACCAGCATGGCCGACAACAAGCTGCAGACTTTGGCGCCTCAACCCTTTGGCGCGGACCGTCGGCCCGAGTTCACCGACATCGCGTACACTCTGGGGGCGACGGTGCACCGGCCGTATACCGACGGCGCCATTCGCCCGTCGACGGCCTGGCATGCCGAATTTGCCGACGTCAACAACGACGGCCGGATCGATTTGTTCGTCGCCAAAGGCAATGTGGAGGGCATGGTCGATTTCGCCCAGCGCGACCCGAACAACCTGCTGATCGGCCAGGCTGACGGCGGATTTGTCGAAGGGGCGCCGACTGCCGGGATCGTGACCTTCGAAAAAGCCCGGGGCGCCGCAGTCGCAGACCTCAACCTGGACGGCATGCTCGATCTGGTGGTGGTCAACCGTGCTGCGCCGATGGAACTCTGGCGCAATGTTGGTTTTGGTGAGCGCGACCGGCCGCGCCGCTTGGGCGCCTGGTTGATGCTCCACCTGCACCAACCGTCTCCGCGCAGCAATCGCAAAGGCATCGGCGCCTGGGTCGAGGTGCGCAGCGGCGCCCATATCTGGCGCCGTGAGGTGACCGTGGGCGGGGGCCACGCCGGCGGCCAAGCCGGCTGGCTGCATTTCGGCCTCGGCACGGCGGAGCGCGTGGACGTGCGCGTGCAATGGCCCGATGGCCAATGGGGCCCCTGGCTGCGCAGCTTCACCAACCATTTCATTCAGGTCCGCCGCGGCGCCGAGCGGCCGAGGTACTGGTTGCCGGGGGCGTGAACCGGTGGCGTCCCGTCCAAATAGCGCAAGAGCAAGGACTGAGCGCGGCTCGGAGGGCATGCCTTTGCGTGGAGACCGGAAGTCATGGGTGGGACTGCCGCGATCATCGAGCTTTCTGACTAGTCCCACACCGGTCTTTCGACCGACCCACCATGACCGAAACGGTGGCTTTTCGACGGCGTGCCCTCCTTTATAGCACGGTTGTCGGCATGAAGATC